>NZ_BAAJPG010000018.1:20820-134978 GCF_057547025.1 Thermus sp. KWY1 | reverse complement strand
CATGGTCCTTCTGGGGGCGGACCGGGTGGGCATGGCCACCATGGCCATGGTGGCCATCGGCTGCACCATCTGCCGGGGATGCCAGCTGGATACCTGCCACGTGGGCATCACCACCCAGATCGAGACGCTGGAGGAGGCTTTGGCCCACGGGCTAAAGCGCTTCGTGCCCCAGGACCTGGACCGGGCGGTGGAGCACCTCACCCGTTTCTTTGAGGCCAAGGGGGAGGCCCTGCGCGAGCTGGTGGCCGCCTTGGGGGCCCGCTCCCTTCGGGAGCTGAGGGGCCGGGTGGACCTCCTCTACCAGCGGGACCACCTGGAGGAGCTGGACCTTTCCTACTTCTTCCTGCCCGTGGAGGAGCCCGAGTGGCTTAAGGACACCTCGGCCCATGTGCTGAGAAAGCCCTTGAACCAGCTCACCCGCACCATCACCGAGGTGGTGATGGGGGCTTATGGGGAGGGAAGCCGCAAGCTGGTCTTCCAGGAGGGCCCGGTGAACTCCACCGACCGCGCCCTGGGGGCCCACCTGGCAGGGGAGATCGCAAGAAGGCGGCTTTACGGCAAGGGCTTTGACGCCGAAGTGGAGCTCCGCTTTGATGCGGGAAGCGTGGCCGGGAATGGCCTGGCGGCCTTTAACCTCGAGGGCATGAAGGTGGTGGTGGAAGGAGGGGCCCAGGACGGGGTGGCCAAGAGCGCCTTTGGGGGCACCGTGGCCATCCTCAAGGGCCGGAACCCCTACGGGGCCTATGTGGATGGCTCCGTGGGCAAGAGCTTCGCCTACGGGGCCATAGGGGGCCTCCTCATCGTGGAGGGGGTGGCGGATAGCCGCTTCTGCATCCGGCTTTCCGGGGCGGATGTCATCCTGGGCGGGGAGCCGGAAAGGCCCCTGAGGGACGAGCTCGGCAACCTGGCCGCCCGGGCCCAGGCCAAGGGGTTTGCCTTTGAGTACATGACCCGGGGGCGGGCCCTGGTCTTGGGGGATCCCGGGCCCTGGATCTGCTCGGGCATGACCGGGGGGCGGGTCTACCTCCGCCACTGGCCGGAGATGGGCCTTACGGAGGAGGCCATGAAGCGCCGCCTGGCCAAGGGGGCCAAGGTGGCGGTGAAGCCCCTGGACCTGAGGGGGATAGAGGATGTGCGGGAGCTCCTTTCCGCCTACATCCGGGTCCTCAAGGAGGCCAAGCGGGAGGAGAAGGCGGCCCGCCTGGAGAAACTTCTGGAGGATCCCGCCCAGCACTTCCGCATGGTGGAGCCCGTGAACCAGCAGGTGGAGCAGGGGGTGAGCACGGAGTAGGGCTCAAGGGAAGCTCCCAGGGTGGTTCGCTGAAAGGATCCATGGGCTTTCCCAGGATCTCGAGGTCCTGGGGGTAAAAGCCCTCGCCCTAGACGAAGGGCGGCCCGGGGAGGTACATTTGTCCCGTGGACCCCGGGGACCTATTGGATCTCCTCAAGCGCCGCACCGGATTCACCGAGGCCCATGCGGCTTTGCTAAGGGAGCTTGGAACCACCATGGTCCCTTTAGCCCCCGAGGTGGCCTTGGCCTTTTACGACTACTTGGGCCGGGATAAGGAGCTGGCGGAGATTCTCTATGCCGTGCCCGGAAGGGTGGAGCGGCTTTATGGCACCTTTGCCCGCTGGTATGCCGAGCTTTTTGGGGGCACCTACGACCGGGCCTATGCGGAAGGGCGGAGGCGCATTGGATTGGTGCACGCCAGGCTGGGCATTGGCCCCCGGGCCATGATCCCCGCCATGGGCATCGTGCAGGAACTCTCCCTCGAGCACCTGCGCACCGCCCTCCGTGGCCCGGAGGTCTACAGCGCGGTGGAGGCTTTTGAGAAGATCATCGCCATAGAGATTGCCCTTATTGAGGAAAGCTACCTCGAGGCCCTTGCCTTGGGCCTTTCCCTAGGCCACCGGGACCTGAAGGAAGCCTTGGCCCAAGGGGCGGCTGCCCTTCTGCAGGCGGGCCACTCCTAGGGCTCCCGGGCTAAGTCGTTGAAGCGCACGTGGGCGGCGTGGAACTGGAGTTCCACCGTGCCCGTGGGGCCGTTTCGCTGTTTGCCCACGATGATCTCGGCGATCCCCGCCTTCTCGGAATGGGGGTTATAGTACTCGTCCCGGTAGATGAACATCACCAGGTCCGCATCTTGCTCGATGCTGCCCGATTCCCTAAGGTCCGAGAGCATGGGGCGCTTGTTGGGCCTGGCTTCCACCGCCCGGGAAAGCTGGCTTAAGGCGATCACGGGCACGTTGAGCTCCCGGGCGAGGGCCTTAAGCCCGCGGGAGATGGCGGCGATCTCCTGCTGCCGGTTTTCCCCCTGCTTGCCCGCCCCGGGGCCGGACATGAGCTGGAGGTAATCGATGATGAGAAGGCCCACCTCGTACTGGCTTCTAAGCCGCCTGGCCCGGGCCCTGAGCTCCATCAGGGTGAGGTCTGGGGTGTCGTCGATGTAGATGGGGGCCTCGGAAAGCCTTCCCGCCACGTCCACCAGGCGGGAGAAGTCGCGGTCCGTGAGCTGGCCCAGGCGCACCCGGTTCATGTCGATGCGGGCTTCCGAGCACATGAGGCGCAGGGTGAGCTGGGAGGCGGGCATCTCCAGGGAGTAGATGCCTACCCCTATGCCCTCCTTCAAGGCGGCGTGCTGGGCAATGGTGAGGGCAAAGGCGGTCTTTCCCATAGCGGGGCGGGCGGCGATGATGTTTAAGGAGCCCGGGGCCAAGGTACCGATGAGCTGGTCCAGTTCCTTGAAGCCGGTGCGGACCCCGGAGACCTCCCCCTTGTTCTGGAAGAGGGCCTCGATGTGCTCAAAGGTCTCGTGGACCAGCTCCCGGATGGAGCGGGCCTCGGTTTCCGTCTGGGTGAGGGCCACCTCGAGGATTTTCTTGCCCGCGGTGTCCAGGATCTCGTCCAGGCTTCCCGCCTCCTCGTAGGCCAGGCGCATGGCCTCGCCTGCCGCCTGGATGAGCTTTCGTAGGGTCCATTTCTCCGCCACGATGCGGGCGTAGTGCTCCGCGTAGGCGGCGGTGGGGGTGGCCTCGGAAAGCTGGACCAGGTAGCTGACTCCTCCCAGGGCTTCCAGCTCCCCCCGGCGGGAAAGCTCCTCCGCCAGGGTCACCAGGTCCACGGGCTTCCCCTGGGACCTGAGGGTCTGCATGGCGGCGTAGATCTTGCGGTGGGCCTCCGCGTAAAAGGCCTCGGGGGAGGGGAGGAGGCCTTCCAGCTCGTCCAGCACATCGGAATCCAGGAGAATGGCCCCCAGGACGCTCTGTTCCGCCTCGAGGTTGTGGGGGGGAATACGGCCTTCCATACCCATAGGCCTTACCAGGCTACGCCCACCCCCCCGGGTTTTGCCAGGGGGCTATCCCCAAGGTAAGCCATGCCTTCCCAAGGCCTCGGCCGTGGGGCCATTCCCTTCTCACCTTTTTCCCTTAGGGTGGGGGTGTGCGGTGGCTTCTGGTCCTTTCCTGGATTGCCCTTACCTCTTGCCGGACCCAGGCCTTGCCTGAACCCTTTGCCAGCCTGGAAAGGGGCGTGACGGAGGAGGTGCGCCAGGTGGCCCTGGGCAGCGAAGGATATGCCCGGATGCTTTCGGGCTGGCTGCTTGTGGACCGGGAGGAGGTGCCCCTGGCGGAGCGGGCGGAGTACGCCTGGCGCTACGCCCTCTTCCTGGAGGAGGTGCGGGCCTTTGAGCCGGGTTGGGAAGCGAAAGCCGCCTGGCGCAAGGCTGCTTCCCTCCTCCAAAAAGCCCAGGACCCCCGGGCCTTTTCCGCCTGGCAGAGGCTTTTGCCCGAGGAGGAGGCGGTGGCCGCCCTCCTTTCCCTGGGGGAGGGGGAGAGGCTTTGGGAAGCCCTCTTCCAGGGGCGGGCCTACGAGGCCCTGTTGCGGGTTCTTCCCCTGGGGGTGCGTCCCGACCTCCGCGCCCAGGCGCTTTTCCGGCTTGGGCGCTATGGGGAGGCTTTGCCCTTTTACCAGGAGTGGGCCAGAGAAGACCCCAGGGGGTACCTGGGCCTGGGTTACACCCTTTGGCGGCTTGGGCGAAGGGAGGAGGCCCTGGAGGCCTTGGCCCGCTATGACCACCCGGAAAGCCGCTACGCCCAGGGGCGGATCCTGGAGGAAATGGGAAGGATCCTCGAGGCGGTGGAGGCCTACCGGCAAAGCATCCCCCAGGGGGTCTGGCGGGCCACGGGTCTTCTGGAACGGCAGGGGTTGAAGAAGGAAGCCCTGGTCCTTTATCTGGACCTGGCCCGGGGCACGAGCCCGTATGCGGACGACGCTGCCCTTCGGGCCTACTTCCTGGCGGGGGAGCTGGGCTTAGCCGAATCCCGGAGGGAAGCCCTGGACCTGGTGCAGGGTGGGCTAGGCCTTCTCCTGGGGAAGGAGCCTCTTCCTCCACCCCCGGCCCCTTCTTCCTCGCCGCCTCCCGAGGCTTCCCTGGTGGAGGCCCTGGTGGCTTTCGGCAAGGAGGTCTGGGCCCGGGGGGTGGTGCGCTACGCCCTTTGGCAAAGGCCTGGGGACTGGCCTGCCCTGGTGCCCTTCCTGTACCGCCTGGGGGCTTACCGGGAGGGGATCCGGGCAGCCTGGCCCACCCTCTTGGCCTACCCCCGCCCCTACCGGGAATGGGTGGAGGGCTATGCCGGGAAGGAGGGCTTAGACCCCAACCTGCTTTATGCCCTCCTCCACGTGGAAAGCCGCTTTGACCCCCTGGGGGTAAGCCCCACGGGGGCCTTGGGCCTGGGCCAGTTCCTAAGGAGCACCTGGGAGGATGTGGCCCGGATGCTGGGAGAGCCCCCTGCCGACCCCTTTGACCCCGAGGCCAGCATCCGCTACGCCGCCCGCTACCTGCGCTGGCTTATGGGTAGGTGCGCCGCCTATAGGGGCCTGGAACAGGTGGCCTGCGCCGTAACCGCCTATAACGGAGGCGTTGGCTACACCCTGAGGGGCATCGCCCGGGAAGGTGGTCTTTACGCCTTCCTTCGCTTCCAGGAGCGGGATGAACCCCGGGAGTACCTGGCTAAGGTGCTTTCCGCCTACGCCGCCTACCGGGCTATTCCTTAGCCTGGCGCAGCCCCTTTTCCGTCCAGGCGATAAAGGGCTTGAGGGCGAAGGGGGCGAAGAGGGTGGTGAAGACCACCATGAAGAGGACGATGGCGTACTCCTCCTCGTTGACGGCTCCCGCCGCAAGCCCCAAGGCAGCCACGATCAACCCCACCTCCCCTCGAGGGGCCATGCCCACTCCCACGGTGAGGGCGGAGCGTACCCCTTGGGTCAAGGAACCCAGGAACCCCCCCAGGACCTTGCCCAGGATGGCGATCACCGTGACCACGGTCCCCGCCACCAAGGTGGCAGGGGAAACCAGGGCGGCGAGTTCCAGCCGCACCCCCACCATGGCGAAGAAGAGGGGGGCCAGGAAGCTTTCTATGGCGAACACGGGTTCTTCCAGCCGGTACTTCTCCCGCACCTCCGAAAGGAGCATCCCTCCGAGGAATGCCCCCACGATAGGGGCAAGGCCGATGGAGGCTGCCAGGGCAGCCATCCCGATGCCCAGGGCCAGGGCGAAGCCCACGGGGCTGCCCACAGGGAGTTTTTCTAAGGGCAGGCGGGCGAAAAGGGGCGAGAGGGCTACCGCCAGGCCCACGAAGGCCACGGAAAGGAGGATGAGCTGCAGGATGGCCCCTGTTTCCACCTGCCCTGTTTTGGCTACCCCGTTCACCACCGCCAGGACGATGAGGCCCAGCACGTCGTCGATGACCGCAGCCCCCAGGATGATGCGGGCGTAGGGGCGGGAAAGCACCCCGAGTTCCTGCAACACCCGGGCAGTGATCCCCACGCTGGTGGCCACCAAGGCGGTGCCTAGGAACAGGGAGGGCAGGGTGGCGAAGCCGATCTGGAGGCCATAGAAGTAACCTCCCACGAAGGGGAAGGCCACCCCCAAAACCGCCACCAGGAAGGCCTCCTTTCCCACGGCCAGGATGTCTTTAAGCCGGGTTTCCAGGCCCACCATGAAGAGGAGGAAGATGGCCCCGAGCTCGGCGATGAACTCCAGGATCTCCCCCTCGTGCACCCAGCCCAGGAGGGCGGGGCCCACCAGGATGCCGGCCAGCACCTCCCCGATAACCACGGGTTGGTTCAGGCGCTTGAAGAGGAAGGCCATGACCTGGGCGGCCAGGATGAGGTAGAAGACCTCGAGGATGTGCCCAGCTCCATGCATCACCGCCTCCCCAGGATGAGCTTGAGGAAGTCGCTTCGGGTGAGGATGCCCACCACCCTATTGCCCTGGTCCACCACCGGCAGGTGGCGCACCTCGCTGGTGAGGAGGGTTTCCAAAGCCTTTCCCACCGGGTCCTCGGGATGCAGGCGGGGGATATCCGTGCGCATCACCGCCTTTACCGGCGTTTTCTGGTAGCGGCGGTAGATATCCTCCAAAAACTCCCCGTCCACCCACTCCCCGAAAAGCTGCAGGGCCTCCACATCGGAGAAGGGGATGTTTTCGGGGTGGGGGAGGAGTTCCTCCACCTGGAGTAGCCCCAGCAAGCATCCCTCTCGGTCCACCACAGGCAGGCTACCGTAGCGCTTCTCCAGGATGCGCCGGGCGGCTTCCTCGAGGGTGGCCTCCGGCCCGATGGTGTCGGGGTTTGGGGTCATGAGTTCGGCTACCTTCATGGGCTAAAGTTTACCAGCGCCGCCACCTGGGGGCAAAGCGCCGGGCCATGAGGGCGCCGAAAAGGAATCCCCCCAGGTGGGCCCACCAGGCCACCCCGGGTAGGCCCAAAAGCCCCTGGAAGAGTTGAAGAAAGGCCCAGTACCCGATGTAGAACCCCGCAGGAAAGGTGACGAAGAGGGGGAAGACGAAGAGGATCACCGAGACCACGTAGGCCCTGGGGAAGAGGATGTAATACGCCCCCAGCACCGCCGAGACCGCCCCGCTGGCCCCGATCATGGGGATGGTGGAGGTGAGGGAGAAAAGCCCCTGGGCCAAGGCGGCGGCCAGCCCCCCCAGGAGGTAGAAGAGGAGGAAGCGCCCGTGGCCCATACGGTCCTCCACGTTGTCCCCGAAGACCCAGAGGAACCACATATTGGAAAGAATATGAAAAAAGCTCCCGTGGAGGAACATGCTGGTGAGGAGGCGGTAGCCCTGGCCCACAGGGTCCTG
Source organism: Thermus sp. KWY1 (assembly GCF_057547025.1). Taxonomy (NCBI): domain Bacteria; kingdom Thermotogati; phylum Deinococcota; class Deinococci; order Thermales; family Thermaceae; genus Thermus; species Thermus sp. KWY1. The sequence goes on along the minus strand of NZ_BAAJPG010000018.1, from coordinate 127,830 downwards.
AAAGAACAAGGCGGGGATAAAGCCGTAGGCCTCGGCAGACCACTCCAGGCCCACGGAAAGTTGCCACAAAAAGGCTAAGGCGTTAAAGAACACCAGGCCCTTGACCACGAAAGCGGGCCGGCGGGCATGGTTGATGTCGTAGAGGGGAAACACCCTAAGGCCTCCCAGGCTGCTGGTGACGATAGGGTACGGGCACGTACTGCACGCTGGGCTTACCCCCCTGGGCCTGGGGGTAGAGGTCCATGAGCTCGTAGACCTCGAGGGGCATCTCCGTGCTCACGGGAAGACCCATCTCCCGGGCCTGGGCCACGTCAATGGGGTAGTCGTGGGTCCAGGTGCCCTGGGAAAGGAGGGTGGCCACCTCCTCCGCCTTCTCCTCAGGCATGCGCTTCAAAAGCAGGTTTTTCACCGTGGCCTTCACCTGCTTCAGGGCCTTTTCCGCCACATCCGCCAGGATCAGGGTCTGGTCGTCGATCTCCTGGATGGGCTTCTTCTCCAGCACCTTGAGGATGCTGGCCGCCGGATACTGGCCGAGCTGGGGGTCCACGGGGCCCAAGACGGCGTTTTCATCCATGACGATCTCGTCGGCGGCCAGGGCGATGAGGGTACCCCCGGACATGGCGTAGTGGGGCACGAAGACCGTGACCTTGGCGGGGTGGCGCAACAGGGCCTCGGCGATCTGCTCCGCCGCCAGGACCAGGCCCCCTGGGGTGTGGAGGATGAGGTCTATGGGCACACTCTTGTCCGTGAGGCGGATAGCCCTTAGGACCTGCTCCGAGTCGTCGATGTTGATGAAGCGGCTGATGGGGATACCCAGGAAGCTGACGGCTTCCTGGCGGTGGATGAGGGTGATGACCCGGCTTTTCCGCTTCCGCTCCAGCTCGGCGATCTTCCGGGCCCTGGCCCCCAGGAGCATCTGCTGTTGCAGGTAGGGGGTGAGGGCGGACAGGATAAAGAAGAGCCAGAAGAGCTGAAAGAAGATTTCCATGAGAAGAGTATATAGGCCTAGGAGGAGCGGGCGGGGCGGCGGGGCCTTGGGGCTTCGCGCAGAAGTAGCCTGCCGATCTCGGGGGCAAACCGGATGAGGAGGGCCCCCAGGGGGATGGAAAGAAGCACCAAGAGCACCGCCACCTGGGCCACCAGGGGATATCCCTGTTCCAGGGCTAGGCTTCCCAGGACCAGGTTAAACTCCCCCCGGGGTACCAGGTACAAGGCGCTATAGAGCCGGCGTTTGCGGGAAAGCCCCACCCGGGCGCCCCCCGCATGGTTTAAGGGTAGCTTCAGAAGAAGCCCGATAAGGGCCAGGACTACAACCGCAGGCGTCAAGCCCTGGAAGAGGCTGAGGGCCTTTGCCCCCACCACCAGGAAGAAGAGGGCCACGCCCAGATTCCGCACGGGGCCGAAGAGGTGCTCCAGCCTTTCCCGAAGGCCTAAAGCAGCAGCGATGACCCCTGCGAGAAACGCACCCACGCCTTCCGAGGCCCCGATGGCGTGGAAGAGCAGGGCGGTCCCGGTGGTGAAGGTGGCCCCGAGAAGGAGGATGAGCTCGTGGGATAGCCCCTCCATCCAGGAAACCAGCTTGGGACCGATGAAGCGGGCGAAGAGCAGGTAGGCGAGGGCCAAGGCCATCCCTCCGAGGAAGCCCACGGGGCCGTGCCCGCCCAGGAGGGCCAGGAGGATGGCCACCACCAGGTCCTCGAGGACCAAGACCCCCAGGACCACCTCGCTTTCGGGGTTGGCCGCCCGGCGCAGGTCGATGATGAGCTTGACGATCACCGCACTGGAGCTAATGTAGATGGCTCCGGCCAGCAGGGCAGCCCCCCGGAGGTCCAGCCCGGCCAGGAGTCCCAGGATAAAGCCCAGGGGCAGGGCCAGGGTGTCGTAGAGGCCCGCCCTAATCGCCTTCCCCGATAGCCCCTTAAGCCGGTCGGGACCGAACTCCAGCCCCACGGAGAAAAGGAGGAGAAGAAGCCCCAAAGAGGGCAGGGGTTCCAGCTCCTCCACGGGGAGCCTCTCGCCCATAAATAGCCCCGTGAGAAGGTACACGGGCAGGGGAGGGAGCCCTGCCTTGTGGACGAGAAGGGCTCCCAGGGCCAGAAGCCCTGCCGCCAGGGTAAAGGCCTCCACGGAAGGGTGCATCAGAGGGTCCTCTTCAGGGTTTCCACGGCCTCGCGGCTTCCCGCCACCACCAGGGTGTCTCCTGTTTCCAGAAGGGTGTCGGAGCTGGGGTTAGGGATAAGGGGAGCCCCAGGGCGGTCCACGGCCAGGAGGTGAGCTCCAGGGGGCAGGGCAAGCTCCCCCACCCGCTTGCCCACCAGCTTGGAGCCGGGCAGGACCTTGATCCACTCGATAACCTTCTGCCCAAGCTTGCTTTGGGTGTCCCCCACCGCCTCGGGGTGGAAGAGCACCCCAGCCAGGATGGCCCCAAGCTCCCGGGCTTCCTCGTCGGTGAGGTCCAGGGCCATGGTGGGCTCGTCCTCCTCCCCCGCCTCGAAGTACTGGACCTCCCGCTTCCCCGAGTGGTGGACCACGATGACGATCCGGTCGCCGCTTTGCACCGTGATGGTGTACTTCCGCCCCACGCCGGGAAGAACCGCTTCCTCCACCCTCATGGTCGCCTCCTGGGGGAAAACTGCACGGCCAGGGTGCGCCCGGCCACCAGGGCCAAGATGCCCAGGGTCCAGAAGAAGAGGTCCAGCCCGGAGAGCTTTTCGGCGAAGAGGAGGAGAAGAAGTTCCCGCAGGGCCAGGGCCACGCCGATCTCCAGGAGGACCTCGAGGCGCACCCTTTCAAACTCAAAGTACTCCACGAAGACCCGCACCAGCTCCAGGACGATGACCAGGCTCAGGACGTTGGTGACCAGTTCCTTAAGGCCCAGGCGCACCGTGGGTTCGGTAAGGGTGAGGCCCAGCTCCATGAAGGTGCGCCCCACCCCCACGAAAAGCCCGATGAGAAGGGCCACCACCACCAGGTTGAAGACCAGGCGGGTGGCCCGGCGGTACAGGGAAAGAAGCAGGTCCTGGCTCATGCCTAGAGAAGAAGGTTAAAGACCCGCTCAGCACGTTCGTGGTGTTCGGTTTGCGGGTTCTTAAGCCTGGGGTCCAGCTCCTTCAGTACCCGGGCGTAGGCCACCACCAGGGCCCCGGCGATCTCGGGAAGCAGGTTGCGCACGTCCTCGGAGATCTCCAGGTCCAAAGGGGGCAAGGAGGCCAGGGCGTCCAGCACGGGCTTGAGCTCCAGGGTGGTTTCCATGGCCCGGAACTCCTTTAGGGTTTCCTGAAGCCCCTTGGTGAGGGGCAGGTCGGGCTCGAGGATGATGTCCCGGCCGTTGTACTTGGCCTGGCGCTCCGCCACCACCAAAAGGTCATAGATCTTGTTCCTGAGGAAATCGGAAAGGCGTTTAAGGTCGTTCTTGTCCACATCCAGGCCCGCAGCCAGGCGGAAGAGCTTCTCAAACTCGGCTATTTTCATCAGCATACCCGCTCACCTCCTCACACCAGGGTAAGACTTGACAATACTATTGTCAAGAGACCTGATAAAAACACACCAACCCAAGGCGGAAGGCCAAGGGTTGGTGGGGTCTTTACCCCTCCTGCACGGGGATCCTCACGGGGGGCTCGGGCGGGCGCTTCTCCCGGGGGATCCTCACCTCCAGCACGCCCTTGTGGAGCTTGGCCTCAATGCCTTCCTTCTTGGCGTCCTTGGGGAGGAGGTAGGCGCGGTAGATGCGCCCGTAGACGATCTCCGAGAGGTGCTTGGTGCGCTTTTCCTCCTTTTTCTCCCCTTCCACCACCAGCTGGTCCCCCTCGAGGCGCACCTCCAGGTTCTCGGGGCCCAGGCCCGGAACCTCCACCCGCAACAGGTAGTGGTCCTCGTGCTCGGAAAGCTCCGAAAGGGGCTCCAGGGTTTCGCCCTCCTCCTTAAAAACCTTCTCTAGCGCTTCCTCAAAGGCCTTGCGCACCCGGTTCCGGCCGAAGGGCCAAAGCTTCTCCAGCATCTTGACCTCCTTTTAAGGGCATAGGGCCCCGCCCCCAGGCGGGGCCCCCGGGGCCTTAGCGCACGTTTCCGGTTTCCAGCTTCCTCGCCCTCAGGTCCAGGAGGCTGTACTCACCCTCGGAGAGGTCGCCCGGCACCACCACCCAGCTTGCCCCCAGCATCTCGTGCTTCTGGCCCCTGCCGGCGGTGATCACCAGGAGGGGGTTATGGGTCTTGACCAGGTGGGCCACCTCATGGGACCCCCCTTCCCCAAGGCCCTTGTGGTAGGGGTTGGTGTAGAAGAGGAAGATCTTGGGGTAGTCCTTGAGGTCCCAGAGGGTCTTCAGGTGGTACTCCGCCACCCAGGCAGGGTAGCGCAGGGCCTCGCCCTCCTCGGGCTCGCCGTCATCGGTGATCTCCCCGCCGATGCCCGCCACCAGGTAGGGGCCCTTCCAGAAGGTGAAGGTCTCGTGGACGTTGCGCATCTCGGGCCGCACCAGCTCGATGTTGGCGGCCTCCCGGAGGTATTCCCAGATGGGGGCGTCCTGGGGCCCGGGGATGTAGGCGGTGGGGAGATGAGCCTCGGAAAGGATGCGGAAGAAGGCGGCGTAGTCGCGGCTTTTCGCCGTCTTGGGCATGAGGTTGCCCACCAGGGCGAGGGCGTCTGCCCCCGTTTCCGGGGCCAGCTTCACCAGCTTCTCCAGGGCCTCGAGGTCGCCCATGGGGTTGGAAGTGGCCAGGATGTACCGCGTGGTCCGCCGCATACCTCACCTCCTATTCCACCTGCACCTGGATCCTCTTGGGCCTGCTTTCCTCGGCCTTGGGCACCAGAAGGTGGAGCACCCCGTGGCGGAAACGGGCCTGGACCCGGGAGAGGTCAAAGGTGCTGGGCACGTTGAAGCTCCGGGCGAAGGTGCCGTAGGGGCCCTCGAGGCGGTGGTAGGCCACGTTCTCCCGCTTCTCGAAGGGCCGCTCCGCCTTCACGGAAAGCACGCCTTCCTCGGCCACCACCTCCACCTTCTCCGGGTCCACCCCGGGAAGGTAGACCAGCACGTGAAGCCCAGCCTCATCCTCCATCACGTCCACCGGAGGGGCGTACACCCTGGGCCCCTGCTGGGGGGTGGCGCCGAAGGCCCTTGCCAGACGCTCCTGCAACTCCTCCAGCTCCCTGAAAGGATCAAACCGAACCATCCTCCTCACCTCCTTTCACCACCTCAGGAGCGCGGCCATGCCCCCGCGCTCCAGAAGTTCTTTTTCCGCTTCGCCCCGCACGAACTCCAGCTTGGCGGCATACCCCGCGGCCAGCTCGGGCAGGACCACGGCCAGGGGCTTGGCCTCGGGGTTTTGGCACTGGGCCAAGGCCCGGGCCTCATCGGGGAAGAAGATCCCGTCACAGGCGTAGGTGGTCTGGTCCAGGTGCCAGGGAAGCACCCAGAGCTCCACCCGTCCCTCCTGCACCCTTTCCAGCACCTCGGGGCCGAAGACCGCTTTGGGGTAGGCTTCCTCCAGCTTCTTGAGAAGCTCCACCTCCCCCTTCCGTTCGATCTCCTCCAGGACGGGCTCCAGCCGCTTGAGCACCTGGCCGGGACTGGCCCCGGGGTGGGGCAGGGAGGGAAGCAGGGCCACCAGCTTCTCCTTAAGGCGCTTGGGCAGGTAACCCAGGAAGAGCTTGGTGTGCTCCTCGGGGCCCATGAGGATCAGGCGGGTGAACCCCCGTTCCTCCACCAGCTTCTCCAGCTCGTGGCTCAGGGTCTTGTAAAAGCGCTCCTCCCAAGCGGCCAGGCGCTTGGCGAAGAGGTCCTGCCCCGCCCCGCCCCGGGAGATCCCCGCCAGGTTGAAGCGGCGCCCCGGGGCGTCCAGGGAAAGCCGCCGCCAGGCCTCGGTATCCAGGGCGAGGAAGGCATCCCCCACTTCCTGGATTTCGCCCAGGAAGATTTCAAACACCCGCCAGCGCTCCTGGTCCAGGTAGACCACCCCGTAGCGCTCGTACTCGTCCAGGGCGTAGATGAGGGGGAGGAGGAAGGGTTCGCCGTAGTGGGCTAAGGCCCCGTCCGTGAGGAAACGGCTTTCCTTTTCCCCCAGGAAGGTGGTCTTGAGGCTGGAGACCAGGGGCAGCTCCACCTGGAGCAGGAGGGTTTCAAAGAGCTTGTCCTTGGCGAAGAAGACGGCGGTCTTGGCCTCCAGAACTTGGTTTTTCAACACTTCCAGGACCCTATCCTGCAGGTCCTGGGGCACCCCCAGGGCCTTCATGGCGTCCTTGGCCCTTAGGGCATAGGCCCGGTTGGCGTTTTCCGGCTTGGCGGGGTTGATGTCCAGGTAGAGGGAGAGGATGGGCCCCTCTGCGATAGCCAGGGTTTCCTTGATGCGCCGGATTTCTTCCTTTCCGATCATAGGCCACCTCCTAAAAGGGCCACGGCTTTGCGCACGGCTTCTTGGTTGAGCCTTTCCTCCTGGCCCAGCCGGGTGAAGAGGGCCTCGAGGTCCGGCTCGGGAAAGGTACTTTCCAGATAGTAGGCCCGATCAAAGCCTTCCTCGGAAAGAAGGCGGAGGAGCGCCTCCCAGCCTTCCTCCTCCACCTTGGGCATCGGGGGGAGGGAGGCGCCTTGGCGGCGGAGGGCCTCGGCGATGGCCTCGGCATGGGCCCGCTCCCTACGCGCCACCTCCTCCAGGAGGGCCCGGAGGTGGGGGTAGGGTACCCTTTCCGCCGCCCGCTCCGCCCGCAGAGCATCCAGGAGCTCATCCTGGTAGGCCTTTTGCAGGACTTCCACCACGCTCATGCCGCCTCCTTTCTCAGGCCTCTACCCGCTCGGGGGTGCGGAAGACCAGCCCCGTGGGGCCAGCGTCCACCACCACGGCATCCCCCTCCTTGATCTCCCCGGCCAGGATCTTCACCGCCAGGGGGGTTTCCAGCTCCCGGGCGATCACCCGCTTCAGGGGCCTGGCCCCGAAGACGGGGTCGTAGCCCCGCTCGGCCAGGTAGTCCTTGGCGGCCTCGGTGAGGGTGAGGGTGATGCGCTTTTCCGCCAGGCGGGCCCTGAGGCTTTGGAGCTGGATCTCCACGATCTCCCGAAGCTGCTCCCGGGTGAGGGGCCTGAAGACCACGATCTCGTCCAGGCGGTTCAGGAACTCGGGGCGGAAGTGCTTTTGCAACACGGCGAAGACCTCCTCCCGGATGCGCTCGTAGGGCAGGCCCTTCTGGATGCCCTCGAGGATCAGGGGGCTTCCCAGGTTGGAGGTGAGGATGATCACCGTGTTGCGGAAGTCCACGGTGCGCCCGTGGGAGTCGGTGAGGCGGCCGTCGTCCAGGATCTGCAGGAGGATGTTGAAGACATCGGGGTGGGCCTTCTCGATCTCGTCGAAGAGGATGACCGTGTAGGGGCGGCGCCTCACCGCCTCGGTGAGCTGCCCACCTTCCTCGTAGCCCACGTAGCCGGGTGGGGCCCCGATGAGCCGGCTCACCGCGTGCTTCTCCATGTACTCCGTCATGTCGATGCGCACCATGGCCTCCTCGGTGTCGAAGAGGGTGGCGGCCAGGGTCTTGGCCAGCTCCGTCTTGCCCACCCCCGTGGGGCCCAGGAAGAGGAAGCTTCCGATGGGGCGGTTCGGGTCCTTGAGGCCGGCCCGGGCCCGCCTTATGGCGTCGGCCACGGCCCGGATGGCCTCCTCCTGGCCCACCACCCGCTTGTGGAGCTCGTCCTCAAGCCGTAAGAGCTTCTCCCTTTCCCCTTCCAGGAGCTTGGAAACCGGGATGCCCGTCCAGCGGGAGACGATCTCGGCGATGTCCTCCTCGGTCACCTCCAGGCGCACGAAGCGGGCGTTTTTGAGCTTCTCGGAGAGGGCCTCCACCTCGGCCTCGAGGCGGGGAAGCTCCCCGTAGCGGAGCTCGGCGGCCCGGTTCAGGTCGTACTGGCGCTCCGCCAGCTCAATCTGCCGCCGGACCTCGTCCAGGCGTTGCTGGGCTTCGTGGAGCCTCTTCAGGACCTCCCGCTCCGCCTCCCACTCGGCCTTGAGCTTCTGGATCTCCTGGTTGAGGTGGGCGATCTCCTCTTCGATGGCCTTGAGCCTTTCCTGGGAGTCCGGGTCCTTCTCCTTCTTTAGGGCCTCCCGTTCGATCTCCAGCTGGAGCTTCTTCCGCTCCAAGGTGTCGATCTCCTCAGGGGCGCTTTCCAAGGCCATGCGCAGGCGGGCTGCTGCCTCGTCGATGAGGTCGATGGCCTTGTCGGGAAGGCGCCTTTCCGTGATGTAGCGGTGGGAGAGGACCGCCGCCGCCACCAGGGCGGGGTCGGAGATCCTGACCCCATGGTGCACCTCGTACTTCTCCTTGATGCCCCGGAGGATGGAGATGGTCTCCTCCACGCTGGGCTCGTCCACGAAGACGGGCTGGAAGCGCCTTTCCAGGGCGGGGTCCTTCTCGATCTCCCGGTACTCGTCCAGGGTGGTGGCGCCGATAAGCCGAAGCTCCCCCCGGGCCAGGGCGGGCTTCAGCATGTTGCCGGCGTCCACGGCCCCCTCGGCCTTGCCCGCCCCCACCACGGTGTGGAGCTCGTCGATGAAGAGGATGATTTCCCCCTGGCTTTGCACCACCTCCTGGATCACCGCCTTCAGGCGCTCCTCAAACTCGCCCCGGTACTTGGCCCCGGCCAGGAGGGAGCCCATCTGCAAGGAGATGATGCGCTTGCCCTTGAGGCCTTCCGGCACATCCCCCTTCACGATGCGCTGGGCCAGCCCCTCCACGATGGCGGTCTTACCCACCCCTGGTTCGCCGATGAGCACCGGGTTGTTCTTGGTGCGCCGGAGGAGGATCTGGATGGTGCGCCTTATCTCCTCGTCCCGGCCGATCACCGGGTCCAGCTTGCCCTCGGCAGCCAGCTTGGTGAGGTCGATGCCGTACTGCTCCAGGGCGTTGTAGGTGTTTTCCGCATGTTCCGTCTGCACGGTTTTACCTCCTCTTAGTTCCTGTAGGGCTTTTCTTAAGGAGCCTTCTTCGGGGATACCCACCTGGAAGGAGGGCTCGGCCCTCGAGGCCTCCGCCAAGGCCAGGACCAGGGTATCCAGGGCCACGAACCGGTCCTTAAGCTCCCCCATTAGGGCCTCGGCCCGGTCCAGGGCCCGGGCAAGCCTTTGGGAAAGGTACTGGCCCACCTCGGCCCCCTCCACCTTGGGCAGGCGGCCCAGTTCCCGCTCGGCGCTTTCCTTGAGGGCCTTGGGGTTACCCCCTGCCCTCTCCAGAAGCCGCCAGGCCAGGCCCGTGGGGTCTTTCAGGAGGACCGCCCATAGATGGGGCAGGTCGATGGCCTGGTGCTTCATCTCCCGGGCCAGGACCTGGGCCTGGGCCAGGGCCTCGCGGGCGGCTTGGGTCCAGCGTTCCAGGTTCATACCCCCTTTTCTCCCACTGCCCAAATCATATCACTTGACAAAGATCATGTCAAGTAAGCTGCGCAGAACAAATACCCAACCAAAACCTCACGTCCAGGAGAGGTTCGCTAAACGGGGGCGGTGAAAACGCTCTTTGTCTTGATTATAGGGGAAAGGGATGGGAGGGATGTCCCGGCTTTCAGCCTGCCTTGGAGGTGGCTTGGGAAAGCCAAAGCCCCTGGCAGGGCTTAGCGGCGCTCCAGGATCTCCACCACCAAGGCTGCCCCCACCAGGTTGGCCCCCAGGTCGCGGCGGATGCGTTCCGCCTTGGCCATGCGCAGAAGGTCTTCCTCCCGGAAGTACCAGGCACCCCCCACCTCGAGGGGCTCCACGAAGCCGATCTCCACGTAGGCCCGCACCACCCCCAGGGAGAGGCCGTAGTCCGCCAGGGCTTCCAGGGATAGGTAGGAGCTACGCGCGAGCATGGCGCACCTCCTTGAGCTTCCGCCAAAGCTCCTCCTCCTCAGGCGTCAGGTGCTCGGGGATCACCACCCGCACCTCCAGGTAGAGGTCCCCCCGGCCATGGGGTCCGGGAAAGCCCTTCCCCTTAAGCCGGAGCTTTTTGCCCGCCTGGGTTCTGGGGGGGATGGTGACCTCCACGGGGCCTTCTAAGGTGGGGGCCCGCACCTTGCCGCCCACCACGGCGATGGGGGCAGGAACGTCCAGGGTGGCGTAGAGGTCCTGGCCCTCGAGGCGGAAGACCGGGTGGGGCAGAAGGCGCACGGAAAGGAGCAGGTCCCCTGGGGGTTCCCCAGGACCTCCCAGGCCCGCCAGGCGGATGAGGCTTCCCTCCTGCACCCCTGGGGGAATCCTCACGGAAACCCGCCTTCCCCCCACCTCCACTACCCGTTCGCCTCCATGGAAGGCTTCCTCGAGGGTGAGGGGAAGCTCGGCCCTGAGGTCGCGGCCTTTCCTTGGCCTCCTCCGCCCCATGCCCCCGAAGAGCCCGCCGCCGAAGAGCTCCTGGAAGAAGTCGGAGAAGTCCTCCACGTCAAACCCGGAGAAGTCGTACCCCCCAGGGGGCGGGGGTGGGGGAGGAGTGGCGGTGCCGTAGGTGTCGTAGACTTTGCGCTTTTCCGGGTCGGAGAGGACGGCGTAGGCCTCGTTGATCTCCTTGAAGCGCTCCTCGGCCTCGGGGCTTTTGTTCACATCGGGGTGGTACTGGCGGGCCAGGCGCTTGTAGGCCCGCTTGATCTCCTCCTGCGTGGCGTTTCTCGGTACCCCCAGGATGGCGTAGTAGTCCTTCATGGCCTACTCCACGCCCTCTTCTTCGGGGCTTTTCTCCTCGCCCACCGCCACCCGGGCCGGGCGCACCAGGGCCTCCCCCAGGCGGAAGCCCCGCTGGAAGACCTTGGCCACCCGACCCGGCTCCCCGGGAAGGAGGCCGATGGCCTCGTGGTAGCGGGGGTCAAAGGCCTCCCCCTCCCCGGGCACCTCCTCGATCCCAAGCCCCGCCAGGATGCGGAAGAAGCCTTCCCGCACCGCCTTAACCCCTTTGAGGATGCTGTCCGGGTTGGCCTCGGCGAACTCCAAGGCCCGCTCCAGGTCGTCCAGAACGGGGAGAAGGGCCCTGACCGCCCTGAGGATCCCTTCCCGTTCCCTAAGCCTAAGCTCCTCCTCCATGCGCTTGCGGTAGTTGTCAAAGTCGGCAAGGAGGCGCACGTACCGATCCTTCAGGGCTCGGAGCTCCTCCTCCAGGGCCAGGAGGCGTTGTTCCAGGGCCAGGGCCTCCTCGCCCACCGCCTTAAGGTCTTGCTCCACCTGGGCGGCCTGCTCCGGTTGGGTTTCCTCACGTTCCTTCTCCATGCTTCCTCCAAGAGGGGGTAAGGGGAAGCCCCTGCCCCGGCAGGGGCCAGGGCAGGGGGGCTTTAGTCGGCGGGCTTGTAGTCGGCGTCGATCACGTCGTCAGGGCCACGGCTGGATGCCCCGGTGGTCCCGGCGGTGGCGGCCTTCTCGTAGGCCTCCACTGCCTTCAGAAGCTCCTCCGTGGCGGTCTTCAGCTCGAGGTCGGAGGCATCCTTCTCCGAAAGCTCCTTGGCCCTGGCGATGGCCGCCTCGAGGCGCGCCTTGGCCTCGGGGGTGCTTTGCTTCTCCTGGAGGATCCTCTCCGCCTGGACGCGGGTGGAGTCCAGGGTGTTCTTGAGCTCGGCGTGCTCCCGGCGGCGCCGGTCTTCCTCCGCATGGCGCTGGGCCTCCTCGATCATCCGCTTTATCTCCTCCTCGGAGAGGGTGGTGGTGTTCTGGATGGTGATGGAGGCCTCCTTGCCCGTGGACTTCTCCTTGGCGGTCACGTGGAGGATGCCGTTGGCGTCGATGTCAAAGCAGACCTCGATCTGGGGAACCCCGGCGGGCATGGGGGGGATACCCTCGAGGCGGAACCGGCCCAGGCTCTTGTTGTCCGCGGCCATGGGGCGCTCGCCCTGGAGGACGTGGATCTCCACCGCGGTCTGGTTGTGCTCGGCGGTGGTGAAGATCTCACACTTGCGGGTGGGGATGGTGGTGTTCCTGGGGATGAGCACGGTCATCACCCCGCCCTTGGTCTCCACGCCCAGGGAGAGGGGAGTGACGTCCAGGAGTACCACATCCCGCACCTCTCCCATAAGAACCCCCGCCTGGATGGCCGCGCCCATGGCCACCACCTCGTCGGGGTTCACGGAGCGGTTGGGCTCCTTGCCCAAGAGTTCCTTCACCACCCTCTGCACCGCGGGCACCCGGGTGGCCCCGCCCACCAGGATCACCTCGTCGATCTGGGCCGGGGTCAGGCCGGCGTCCTTCAGGGCCTGCTCCACCGGGCCCCTGAGGCGCTTCAGGAGGGGCTCGATGAGCTCCTCAAACTTGGCCCGGGTAAGCTTCTTCTCCAGGTGCAAGGGGGTCTTGCTGGCGGGATCCAGGGCGATGAAGGGCAGGCTGATGGTGGTCTCCACGGTGCTGGAAAGCTCGATCTTGGCCTTCTCCGCCGCCTCGATGAGGCGCTGGAGGGCCTGGCGGTCCGCCTTGAGGTCCACCCCGTACTCCCGCTTGAACTCCTCGGCCAGCCAGTTCACGATGGCGTGGTCCATGTCGCTGCCGCCCAGGTGGGTGTCCCCGGAGGTGGACTTCACCTCAAAGACCCCCTCGCCGATCTCCAGCACCGTCACGTCAAAGGTGCCGCCCCCCAGGTCGAAGACCAAGACGGTTTCGTTTCCCTTCTTGTCCAGGCCGTAGGCCAAAGCGGCAGCGGTGGGCTCGTTGATGATGCGCAAGACCTCGAGGCCCGCAATCCGCCCGGCGTTGGCCGTGGCCTCCCGCTGGGCGTTGTTGAAGTAGGCGGGCACGGTGATCACCGCTTTGGTGATCTTCTCCCCGAGCTTCTTGGAGGCGTCCTCCACCAGCTTGCGGAGGACCATGGCGCTGATCTCCTCGGGGGTGTAGAGCTTGCCCTTGATCTCCACCCGCACCCCGCCATCGGGCCCGGGGACCACCTTGTAGGGGACCCGCTTGGCCTCCTCCTGGACCTCCTCCCAGCGGCGGCCGATAAACCGCTTGATCTCAAAGACGGTGCCCTCGGGGTTCAGGACCGCCTGGCGCTTGGCCATGCGGCCCACCAGGGTTTCGCCATCCCGGAAGGCCACCACGCTGGGGGTGGTCCTTTCGCCCTCCGCGTTCTCCAAGACCACGGGCTTACCGCCCTCCATGATGGCGATCACGCTGTTGGTGGTGCCCAGGTCAATGCCCACTGCCTTAGCCATAGCTACACCTCTCATTTCAAGCATAGACCATGCCACATAGATAAGTCAAGAGACTTGAGCATGCTCATATCATGGTGCCCTGGGCTACCCGGATTTCCCCGGGGGCGTGTACCCTAAGAGAAGACATGTCCCGGCTTCCCTTGAACTTCTTGGTCTTCGTGTTGGGCCTGCTCCTTTTGGCCTGGGCCTTCAGCCTAGCGGGCACGGCGGGGAACCCCGGGGGTGGGGTGAACTACACCACCTTCCTGGAGGACCTGCAGGCGGGCCGGGTGAAGGAGGTGGTGGTGCGGGCCGGGGATACCCGCATCCAGGGTACCCTCACCGATGGCTCCACCTTCACCACCTACGCCGCCAGCCCCCCGGACAACCAGACCCTCGAGGCCTGGATGCGCAAGGGGGTCAACGTGCGGGTGGAGCCCCCCCAGGGCCAAAGCCCTTTGGGCTTCCTGTGGCCCCTTCTCCTGGTGGGCCTTTTGGTGGGCGCCCTCTTCTACTTTTCCCGCAGCGGGCGCGCCGGGCCCTCGGACTCCGCCTTCAGCTTCACCAAGAGCCGGGCCAAGGTACTCACCGAGGCCCCCAAGGTGACCTTCAAGGACGTGGCCGGGGCCGAGGAGGCCAAGGAGGAACTCAAGGAGATTGTGGAGTTCCTGAAGAACCCCGCCCGCTTCCACGAGATGGGGGCCAGGATTCCCAAGGGGGTCCTGCTGGTGGGCCCCCCTGGGGTGGGGAAGACCCACATCGCCCGGGCGGTGGCCGGGGAGGCCAAGGTGCCCTTCATCACCGCAAGCGGTTCCGACTTCGTGGAGATGTTCGTGGGGGTGGGGGCGGCCAGGGTCAGGGACCTCTTTGAAACCGCCAAGCGCCACGCCCCCTGCATCGTATTCATCGACGAGATCGACGCCGTGGGCCGCAGGCGCGGGGCAGGGGTTGGGGGTGGCAACGACGAACGGGAACAGACTCTGAACCAGCTTCTGGTGGAGATGGACGGGTTTGAAAAGGACTCCACCATCATCGTCATGGCCGCCACCAACCGGCCCGATGTCCTGGACCCGGCCCTTCTGCGCCCGGGGCGCTTTGACCGCCAGGTGGCCATAGATGCCCCTGACGTGAGGGGCAGGGAGCAGATCCTCCGCATCCACGCCCGGGGTAAGCCCCTGGCGGAGGATGTGGACCTGGCCCTTTTGGCCAAGCGCACCCCGGGCTTCGTGGGCGCGGACCTGGAGAACCTCTTGAACGAGGCAGCCCTCCTGGCGGCCCGGGAAGGCCGGAAGAAGATCACCATGAAGGACCTCGAGGAGGCCGCCGACCGGGTGATGATGGGGCCGGCCAAGAAGAGCCTGGTCCTCACCCCCCGCGACCGCAAGATCACCGCCTACCATGAGGCGGGGCATGCCCTGGCCGCCCACTTCCTGGAGCACGCCGATGGGGTGCACAAGGTGACCATCGTGCCCAGGGGCCGGGCTTTGGGCTTCATGATGCCCAGGCGGGAGGATATGCTCCACTGGAGCCGAAACCGCCTCCTGGACCAGATCGCCGTGGCCTTGGCTGGGCGGGCGGCGGAGGAGCTCATCTTTGAGGACGTGACCACGGGGGCAGAAAACGACTTCCGCCAGGCCACGGAGCTGGCCCGGCGCATGATCACCGAGTGGGGCATGCACCCTGAGTTCGGGCCGGTGGCCTACGCCGTGCGGGAGGATACCTACCTGGGCGGGTACGACGTGCGCCAGTACTCTGAGGAAACCGCCAAGCGCATCGACGAGGCGGTGCGCCGCCTCATCGAGGAGCAGTACCAGCGGGTGAAGCACCTTCTTCAGGAGAAGCGGGAGATCCTGGAGCGGGTGGCGGAAACCCTCTTGGAACGGGAAACCCTCACCGCCGAGGAGTTCCAGAAGGTGGTGGAGGGCCTGCCCCTGGAGGAGGAGGAAAGCACCCCCCAGGAGCGCCCGGAAAAGGAAACCCCCCGGGTGGTGCCCAAGGTCAAACCAGGGGGAGCCCTGGGTGGAGCTTGATACCCACTCGCCTCGGCGAAAGCCCAGGTGGGGACCCCGGAAAATCCTTGCCCCCACGGTGTTCTGGGATACCTAGGGGCACGGCAGAGAGTGAGGGTAGGAGGCGAAATAAACCCGGGGGGCTTTAGCCCCCCGGGGGAAGGGAATACCTTACTTCTTGACCTTTTCCTTGAGGGCCTTGCCCGGCTTGAAGGCGGGATACTGGGTGGCGGGGATCTTGATCTTCTCCTTGGTGCCGGGCTTCACGCCGGTGCGGGCCTTGCGCTTGCGCACCTCAAAGGTGCCGAAGCCGGTGAGCTGGACCTTGTTCCCCCCCGAGAGGGCCTCTTCCACCTTGGAGAGGAACGCATCCACCGCCGCCTTCACGTCCTTCTTCTTGAGGCCCGTGGCGGCAGCCACCTGATCCACCAGATCCGCTTTGGTGACCGTTTTCTTTGCTGCCATTCTTCACCTCCTTCCTCTTTTCCCTTCCGCAAGGACTATAGCACGCCTGAATGCAACCACGCAATACTCTGACCTATTTGTATACCTGTGTATAGCAATGTGTGATAACGGAAGTATTGGCTCTAGCGGTACTGGGGTGGCAGGAGTTCCCGTACCCGGGCCTCTATCTCCCGGGTCAGGCTTTCCAGCTCCTGGTGGGTAAAGCGGGAGAGCCTCGGAACGGGTATAGGTTTGCCGTAGATCACCCGGATGGCCTTGCGCAGACGGAAGAGCTTTCGGCCCACGGGCCAGGCCTGGTCGGTGCCCACCACGGCCACGGGTACCACCGGGCTTCCGGTGCGCAGGGCGATGGCTGCCACCCCGGTCTTGAAGGGCTGGAGCTTGCCCGTGCGGCTTCGGGTGCCTTCCGGGAAGATGCCGAAGGCCATGCCCCGTTCCAGGGCGCGGATGGCGCCCTTGATGGCGGAAAGGTCGCTTTGCCCACGCTCCACGGGGATGGCGTAGAGCCGGGGCAAAAGCCAGGAGAGGAAGGGCAGGCGGAAGACGTCGGCCCGGGCCAGGAAGCTCACGGGACGTCGCACCCCGGCCCCCACGGCGATGGGATCCAGGATGGAAAGGTGGTTGGCCGCCAGGATCACAGGACCTTCCCGGGGAATGTTTTCCGCTCCCTCCACCCGGTAGCCGAAAAGAAGGTGCAGGAGAAACCGGGCCAGATACCAGGCGGCCCGGTAGACGGGATTCGGCCGGTGTGCCTCCACGGGTTCCAGTTTACGGGTCCAGCCGGCGGAGGGCCTTGCCCGCCTCGAGGTGGGCCAGGCGCAAGGGTTCCGGCAGGCGGAAGCGGGTGGGAAGATGCTTCACGAAGGCCAAGGCTTCCTCCAGGCCCACCCGGTGCCCCGGGGAGATGAAAAGGGGCTTGACCCCCTTTCGGCTGCGGTAGGCGTAGCCCAGGGGGCGGCCTTCCGGGGAGAGAATCCTTACCGCACTTCCCGCCTCCAGGGGCAAGGGAGCCTCGAGGCGACCGTAGAGCAAACTCTTGGCCACCCCGATGCTGGGGAGGTCCAGGTGCACCCCCAGGTGGCTGGCGATGCCCAGGCCTCGGGGATGGGCGATGCCTTGGCCATCCACCAAAAGGGCCTCGGGTGGCTCGGGAAGCGCCTCTAAAGCCTGGAGATAGGCAGGAGCCTCGCGGAAGGAGAGGAAGCCGGGGATGTAGGGGAAAAGGGCTTCCTCGGGCACCACCCCCACCCCCACGGCCAGGGGGCCCTTCTCCAGGTGGTAAAGCACCGCCACCGCCACCAGGGGCTTCCCCCTTTTATGGGAGGCGTCCAGGGCGGCGATCCGCTTGACGCCTTTAAGGCTTCCCTCCAGGATCACCCTTGCCGTCAGGCTCCTCTGCAGGGCCATGGCCGTTTGGAGGTCCTCCGGCTTGGGGAAGGGCGTCATGGGCTTTCCGGGGGGTTAGGTGGCCTCCCGCAGGCGCTCCAGCACCTCGGGGTCGGAGGGATCCACCCCGTAGAGGAGGGCCAGGTAGTAGGCGGTCCAGGCCAACCGGTACCAGAGGGCCAGGGCCTGGGCCAGGCGGCTTCCCGCGGGAGCGGGCACCTCGGCGATGGCGTCCACCCGGGTTTCCAGGATTTCCTTGGCCAGACGTACCGCTTCCCCTTCTCCCAAAAGGAGGGCGGCCAGGGGGTCTCCCTGCTCGTGGCGGGCCTCGAGGCCCGTGAGGAAAAACTCTAGGGCGCTATCGGGTGGGGTGAGGGCCAGGCTTTTCCCGATGCGGGCAAAAAGGCTTTGCGCCGCTTCCTCCAAGGGGCGGAAAAAGGGAGCGTAGAGGAGGGGGATTCGCTCCACCAGGGTGTAGGCCAGGAACTTGGCGGGGTTCTCCTCGAGGGGGATTTCCGGGGTGAGGCGTTTTCGTTCCTCCAGCAAAGCCCTGTCCACCTCCGAGAGGGCTTCCTCCTGTCCTGTGGCCAGAAGGAGGAAGCGCAGGTAGCGGTAAGGGTTCAGGGGGCTAGGGGACAGGTAGACCTCCACCCCGGGGCGGAGGCCCACCTTGACCACCTGCACCCGCTCCGTTTCTGCCAGAAGGGAAAGGGCAGCGGCCTCTCCCAGGTCGTACCCTCCTTCCAGCACGAACAGGGTTCCCTCCTCCGTCCAGTCGGGGAGGCCGGACAGCCGGGCGGCGAAGTGACCCTCCCCATAGCCCAAGGCGGCGTGGGGTGCGGGGTAGGACCTGGTGGGCACGGGTCCCGTGCCTACCAGGTCGCGAAGCTCCAGGGCCAGGCCCCGGCGGTCCGAGAGATAGGTTTCCTCGCGGTCCAGGTCGCGCATACCCCTTATGCTAACCCTCGTGAGGCTTTTCCGTCCCAAGCCGGTGCGGCGTCCCTGGGGGGGAGGTGGCCTGGGGTTCGGCCCAGGGGTGGGAGAGGTGTGGCTTTCGGAGGAGCCCCTCCTGGTGAAGGTCCTGGACCCAGCGGAATGGCTTTCCGTGCAGGTACACCCACCCCATGCCTATGCCCTAGAGAAGGAAGGGAGGCCCGGCAAATACGAGGCCTGGTACGTGCTCACCCCGGGGGAGGTGGTTTACGGCTTCTCCCGGCGGGTGGGCCTCGAGGAGCTTAGGGATGCGGTGGCCAGCGGGAACCTGGACCCTATCCTGAACCGGATTCCCGTGGCCCCGGGCCAGGTGCTCTACCTGCCCGCCGGGGTGGTGCATGCCTTGGGCCCGGGGGTGAGGGTCTACGAGGTGCAGACGCCCTCGGACCTCACCTACCGGCTTTACGATTACGGCCGCCCCCGGGAGCTACATCTGGACAAGGCCCTCGAGGTGGCCATTCTGGAGCCCATCCCGTTACCCCCAGTCCGGCCCGAGCCAGTGGAAGGGGGAGAGTGCCTCCTCAAGACGCCCTATTTTCACCTCTATCGCTATCCCTTGCGGGGGGTCCTTCATCTTAAGCCCCAGGCTCCCCTTCTCCTCACCCTCCTGGAGGGCGAGGCCCAGGTGGAGGGCACTTCCTTGGCCCCCCCGGCCACCTTCCTTCTGGAGCCGGGGGAAGGGATCCGGGTGGAAGGGGAGGGGTTTTTCCTCGGGGCGAGCCCTACAGGGTCCTGAAAAGGGCTTCCACCCTGGGGGAGGGTCGTTCCCCCAGCTCTTCCCAAAGCCTTTTCCGGTAATGCTCCAAAAGCTTTCGAGCCCGGGCCCGTTGCCCCTGGGATAGGCAGGATTCCACCAGGGGGATGAGGGCTTCCTCGTCCAGGGGGTCCAGCTCCAGGAGGCGCTCCAGGAAGCGGGGTTCCCTCCTCTTCAGGAAAAGAGTCCGCACCCGGTGGAAGACCTCCTCCCGCTTGCGGTCCAGATGGGGGTGGTCCAGGCCAGGGAACAGGGGTTCATGGTAAAGGCGAAGGACTTCTTCCGCATCCTCCTGCACAAGGGCTTCTTCCAGAGCCTCCAGGTCGGAGGTTACCCGTGCCAACCCCTCCTCCCCCAGGTAGGTGGGAACCCCCCAGGGCTCCAGGAGCTTCCGGATGCGGGCAAGCCACACGTAGAGGTTGTTGAGGGCAGCCTCCTCGGAGAGGTCCGGCCAAAGGGCAAAGGCCACCTCCTCCCGGGGAAGGCCGAGAAGCAAGAGGGCGAAGACCTCCTTGGCCTTGCCCCTCAGCTCCACAGGCCCCAGGGGGTTTTCCACATGGAAACGCCCCACCACCTGGACCTTCAAGGGAGGTATCTCCGGAAGCCTCAGGGCGATGGCTTCCTTCCAGCCCAGGCGCAGGACCTCCAAAAGGGGATAGGCCCGGGCAAGCTCGGGCCGCTTACGGGGCAGGGTTTCCAGGGGAAGGAGGCCGGGGAGGATCCCTTCCCTGGCATCGGTGAGGGCGAGGAGGGCTTCCAAATCCCCTTCTTCCCGTAGGAGGCGGTAGCGGGCGGCGTGCCATAGAAGCCTTTCCTCCCGGCTTTCGGGGTAGGGGGGAAGGAGGCCTGGGTCTTTTTGCAGGAGGGCCCGGGTGAGGCTTGGGAACAAGCCGGAAAGCCCCTCGAGGATCCCTGGGTCCTTCTTCAGCTCCGCCAGAAGGGCCCGTCCCCTTTCCACCAGGTAGGGGGTTTCCCAAAGCTCCGCCTGGGCCACGTGGCGGGTAAGGGCCTCGGCATCCTCTTCCAGGTGGGCGAGGAGCATCTTGGCCTCGAGGGAATCCAGGGGGCTTCCGGGGGCTTGGGCGGCCCTTTCCAGGTAGGTGCGGGCCTTCTCCCTTTGCCCCAGAAGGAGGTGGAGCCAGCCCAGGTCCCGGAGGTGCCCCGGGATGTTCTGGGGCATGTGCCCCTCCATGAGCCTTAAGGCTTCCTCCAGGGCCTGGATCCTTTCCCCGAGGCTACCCCGAAGCTCAAAGCGAAGCAGGGCCAGGTTGACAAGGGGGGCGATGCGGTAGGGGCTTTCCGGGGGGAGGTACCTGAGGGCTTTCTCCAGGAGGCGGGCGGCCTCCTCCAGCTTGCCCTCGGCAAAGGGCACCTGGGCCACGTCGTTCAGGAAGCGGCCAGCCAGTTCCGGCTTCACCCTTGGAACCAGCTCCAGACCTTTTTCCAGGTAGGCCCGGGCCCGGGAAAGATCCTTCCCCAAAAGGGTTTCGGAAAAGTAGTAGGCCAGGTGCCCTAAGGCAGTGAGGGCAAGAGCCGGGTCCTTATCCGCCTCGGATTCCGCCAGCTTTTCCAGAAGGGATAGCCCTTCCTTCCTCCCGCACTGGGCCAAAGCCTCCCCGAGCCGCAGATGGGCCCTGGGGCCCCCGCGGCGCAGGAGGTTTTCCCACTCCAGAAGCCTTTCTGCGGGGATGGGGAGGGTGATGGGGCGCTCCAGCAGGTCCAAAAGTTCCCCCTCGAGGCCCGCTTCCCAGTAAGCCTCGGCCAGAAGAAGAGGGGGAAGGCGGGTGGCACTTTGGCGTACGGCCTCCTGCACTTCCCTGCGCAGGCTACGCTTGGCCATCTCCTTCAGGAGGGGATGAAGGGCGTAGCCCTCAGATAGGCGCCTTAGAAGCCCTTTTTGGAACAGGTTTTCCGTTTCCGGCCGGGCAAGGGCAAGGGGCAGATGAGGCAAAGCAGCCAAGAGAAGGCCTTCTTGGAACTCCTCCGGGGATAGGCTCTCCTTCAGGCCCTGGATGAGGGCCATGGGCTCGGGAGGGCTTCCCGTGAGGGCGGAGAGGAAAAGGGGAAGGGGCCAGCCCCCCGTGGCCCGGTGGGCTTCCTCATACCCCTCCTTGCCGGCGAAGAGGAGCCTGGCTTCCTCGAGGGTGAAGGCCAGGTCCACCGCCTTCAGGTGCACGAGCCTTCCCTCTGCCAGGAGCTTGGGAAGCTCGGGGTAGGGGAGGGGTTTTCGGCTGGCCAGCACCAGGAGGCAGGGGAGGGTGCGGAGGAGGGGGGAGAGATCCTCCGTCCCCGTCAGGTCCTCCAGGACGACCAGGGTGGGTTCAGCCCGAAGGGCCTCCACCACCCCTCCCCAGGGCACCTCCTGGGGCAGGTCCAGGGCCTTGGCGAGAAGGCTGCGGGGCTCGCCCAGAAGGCTGCTGGCCCAGAGGGTGCGAAGGCCCAGTTGGGCGGCAAGCTGTCCGGCCAGGACGCTTTTTCCGAAGCCAGCTGGGGCCTCGAGGTGGATGGCAAAGCCCGGTTCTTCGGGTAGCCGTTCCAGGAGCCTTTTCCGTTCCAGATAAACCGGGCTTTGCCACGCCAGGGCCATGCTTGTGTACCATTTTAAGGGCTGGCCGCCCTTGACCAAAGCCCCCCGCTCCCCCGAGACTGGGGGGCATGGACCGGCCTTACCTGGACCTAGGCCCTTGCGGCCCCTTGCGGGGGGTGCTGCGCGTTCCCGGGGACAAGTCCGTTACCCACCGGGGGCTCATGCTCCTGGCCTTAAGCGAGGGGGAGGGCAGGCTCTTCTATCCCCTAAAGGCTGGGGATACCCTTTCCACCGCCCGGGTCCTGAGGGCCTTGGGAGCGGAGATCCTCGAGGAAAAGGGCCCCAAAGGGGCTAGGTTGGCTAGGGAGGAGGGCCCCCACTTCCGGGTGCGGGGGCAGGGGCTGCGCTTGAAGGAGCCCGAGGATGTGCTGGACTGCGGCAACGCCGGGACCCTGATGCGCCTCATCCTGGGCATCCTTGCGGGGCAGGAGGGGCTT
Organism: Thermus sp. KWY1; assembly: GCF_057547025.1. Lineage (NCBI taxonomy): Bacteria > Thermotogati > Deinococcota > Deinococci > Thermales > Thermaceae > Thermus > Thermus sp. KWY1. Next base: position 106,102 of record NZ_BAAJPG010000018.1, on the reverse strand, counting down.
TTTGCGGTCCTTACGGGGGACGCTTCCCTGCGCCGCCGTCCCATGGGCCGGGTGGTGGAGCCCCTAAGGGCCATGGGGGCTTCCATAGATGGGAGGGAAGGGGGTAAGAAGGCTCCCCTGGCGGTGCGGGGCAGGGGCTTAAAGGGAGTTTCCTACACCCTTCCCGTGCCCAGCGCCCAGGTGAAAAGCGCCCTTCTCCTGGCCGGGCTTTTTGCCGAGGGCGTCACGGAGGTGGTGGAGCCTGTTCCCACCCGGGACCACACGGAAAGGCTTTTCCGTCACTTCGGGCTTCCCTTGGAAGCCGAGGGCCCGCGCATCCGCACCCGCAGGGCCGAGCCCTTCCCTGCCAGGGACCTCACCGTGCCCGGGGATTTCTCCTCTGCCGCCTTTTTCCTGGTGGCAGCTCTCCTCACCCCGGGTTCCGAGGTCACCGTGGAGGGCGTGGGCTTGAACCCCACCCGCACTGGCCTTCTCAAGGTGCTCCGGGAGATGGGGGCGGATCTGGAGTGGCAGGTGGTGGAAGGGGAGGCGGGGGAGCCCGTGGGTTGGATACGGGCTCGCTATAGCCCCCTAAAGGGGGTTTCCGTGGACCCAGGGTTGATTCCCCTCATGGTGGACGAGGTGCCCGTCCTGGCCGCCGCCGCCGCCTGGGCGGAGGGGGAGACCTATATTCCAGGTCTTTCCGAGCTAAGGGTGAAGGAGTCGGACCGCGTCGCCGCCATCGCCCATAACCTCAGGGCTTTGGGGGTGGGGGTGGAGGAGGGGCCGGACTGGCTTAGGATCCAAGGCGGTGGGGTGAAGCCGGGGGAGGTGGAACCCTTCCACGACCACCGCATCGCCATGGCCTTTGCCGTGGCGGCGCTTCCCGTGGGGGTTAGGGTTTGGGAGCCCCATTGGGCGGAGATCTCCTACCCTGGGTTCTTCCAGGACCTGAAGCGGCTATGCGGGGCATCGTGACCATTGACGGACCTTCCGCCTCGGGAAAAAGCTCCGTGGCCAAGAAGGTGGCGGAGGCCTTGGGGGTACCCTACCTGAGTAGCGGCCTCCTCTACCGCGCCGCCGCCTACCTGGCCCGGAGGGTGGGGGTGGACCCCGGGGATGAGCCGGGTATCCTGGCTCTTTTGGAAACTTACCGGGTGCGTTTGCTCCCCGAGGCTCGGGGCAACCGGGTGGTGGTCGAGAAGGCTTCCACCTTGGAGGACCTGACCCCTTACCTCCACACCCCGGAGGTGGATCGCGTGGTTTCCCAGGTGGCGCGCCATCCTGGGGTGCGGGCCTGGGTGAACGAGAGGCTTAGGGAAGTGCCGCCTCCCTTCGTGGCCGAGGGGCGGGACATGGGGACGGCGGTCTTTCCCCAGGCGCCCCACAAGTTCTACCTCACGGCCACGCCGGAGGTGCGGGCCAGGCGGCGCACCCTGGAGCGGCCACAGGATTACCAGGAGGTGCTGCAGGAGCTGATCCGGCGGGACGAGCTGGACCGGGCCCAAAGCGCCCCTGCTCCCGAAGCCATCGTGATCGATACCAGCGGGATGACCCTCGAGGAGGTGGTGGCCCGGGTGCTCTCCCACATCCAGGACTGACCATGGTGCCGGGAGCCAAGGAAAGGCCGGTACAGGAGTTCCTTAACGTCCTTCTCTTCCGCCCCTTGGCCCACCTGGTGGTCCTCTTGCTGTACCGCACCCGCGTTAGGCCTCACCACCTGGTCCTCTTCCACACGCTCTTGGTCCTGCTCGCCGCCAGGTTGATCCATCTGGGCCAGGATGTGCCCGCAGCCTTTCTTCTCCAGCTAAAAACCGTTTTGGACAACGCCGATGGCCAGCTGGCGCGCCTAAAGGGGGAGGTCACGGAGCACGGGCGGTACCTGGACACGGAGCTGGATCTTTTGGGGAACTTCTTCCTCTTCCTGGCCCTGGGGGCGCGCACCGGGGCCTGGGAGCTGGCCTTTGCAGCCTTCTTGGTTTTCACCGTGGTCCAGTCCTACGACTTCAACCTGGAGAGGCTTTACCGGGAAGCCCGGGGTCTTCCCCTGCCCACTGAGGACCGGGATCCCCCCACTCTGCTTCTCGCCTTCCTGCGGGGGGTGTACCGCTTCCTCTTCCTCCCCCAGGACCGGGGCATAAGGGCCCTGGAGGGCTTTGTGCTTCGGCGTTTTCGCCTTGTTCCCGAGCGCTTCTGGGACGAATGGGCTTTGGCGGGGGTGGTGAACCTGGGCCTCACCACCCAGTTTTTCTTCCTGGGGGTCTTTTTGCTTTTCCAAAGCCCTGAGGCCTACCTCACCTTCGTGCTCCTTCAGGCCCTGTATCTTGTCCTTTGGTATCTATGGAGAATCCTCCGCGCCATCCCATCCCCACGGTAGGGGCCCTGGTGGAACAGGGGGGCCGGGTGCTTCTCGTGCGCACCCCGAAGTGGCGGGGGCTATGGGGGGTGCCCGGGGGAAAGGTGGAGTGGGGGGAAAGCCTCGAGGAGGCCTTAAGGCGGGAGTTCCGGGAGGAGGTGGGCCTTGACCTTAGGGAGGCGCGCTTCGCCCTGGTGCAGGAGGCCATCTTCAGCCCGGAGTTCTACAAGCCCACCCACATGCTCCTCTTCAACTACTTTGCCCAAGGGGAAGGGGAGGTGCGGCCGGGCGAGGAGATTCTGGAGTGGGCCTGGGTAAGGCCGGAAGAGGGCTTTTCCTTTCCGCTGAATAGCTTCACCCGGGTTTTGCTGGAAACCTACTTGGTGGTAAAAGGGGGGAGATGAGGGTTGCCTTGGTTACGGGAAGCGCCAAGGGCATTGGCCGGGCCATCCTCCTGGCCCTGGCCAAGGAGGGTTTTCACGTGGCGGTGCACTACCGCACCTCGGAGGGCCTGGCGGAGGCCACCCGCCTCGAGGCGGAGGCCCTGGGAGTTAAGGCCATCAAGGTGCGGGCTGACCTCACCCGGGAGGAGGAGGCCTTGGCCCTGGTGGAGGAGGTGCGCTACCACCTGGGGGGGATTGGCGTTTTGGTGAACAACGTGGGGGATTACCTCTATAAGCCCATAGAGGAGGTTTCCCTGGAGGAGTGGCGGTGGATCCTGGACTCCAACCTCACCAGCACCTTCCTCCTCACCCAGAAGGTCCTTCCCCTCATGGTGGCCCAGGGGTATGGGCGCATCGTGAACCTGGGCTACGCCGGGGCCCAGAACCTCCTCGCCCGGACCCACATCACCCCCTACGCCATCGCCAAGACCGGGGTGATCCTCTACACCAAGGCCATCGCCAAGCGGTTTGCCCAGGCGGGGATCACCGCCAACGTGGTGGCCCCGGGGGTGGCGGAGAACTCCGTGTCCAAACCCCTTCAGGAGATCCCCATGGCCCGTCTGGCCCTGCTCGAGGAGATCGCCCGGGCGGTGCTCTTCTTCGTGCGGGAGCCCTACGTGACCGGGCAGGTCCTCGAGGTGGCGGGGGGGTGGAACCTCTAGGGCTACCCCACCCTGGCCTTTGCCAGGGTGGGGGTCCCGGAAGAACCTCTTGTTTGGGTCTAGCCTACCCAAATGCACATCATGTTGTGCTAACCTGAGGGCAAGGGCCGAAACTTAACCTTAAGGCTTTCCCCAGAGCTGGTGCGCCGGGCCCGGGCCTTGGCCCTGAAGCGGGGCTTGAGCCTAAACGCCTGGGTGGCGGAGCTTTTGGAGAAGGAGGTGGAGCGGGAGGAGGGTCTAGAAGAGGCCTTTAGCCGTCAACTTTCCTGGATGCGTCAGGGAATCCTGGATACCGGGGGCATACCCTTGCCCTCCCGGGAGGAGGTGCATGATAGAGCCCCCTGAGTTCGTGGATACCACTGTTTTGGTCTACGCCTACGACCGCTCCTCCCCGGCCAAACGGGAGCGGGCCCTTGCGCTCCTGGAGCACCTTATGGTGGAAAGGCGCTTGGCGTTATCCCTTCAAGTGCTCCAGGAGTTTTACGTGGTCACCACCCGTAAGCTCCAAGCCCCCCTTTCCCCGGAGGTGGTCCGCCAGATCTTGACCGACCTCGGTAAGGCCTGGGTGCACGAGCCCACCCTAGGAGATGTTCTTAAGGCCACCCACCTGGCAGAGCGCCACCGGATCTCCTTCTGGGATGCCCTCATCCTGCAAAGCGCCCGGGCCCTAAAGGCCCAGGTGGTATGGAGCGAGGACCTGCACCCTGGGGTCTATGGAGGGCTAGAGGTGAGAAACCCCTTTGCGTGATAGGGTATAGCCTATGGACGGGAACGCTCCCGATCCCAGGTACTGGGAAAAGATGCGCCTGGTGGCCGAGGTCTTGAAGGCGGTGGAAGGCCCCATCTACATCGCCACCCACGTGGACCCCGATGGGGATGCTATAGGAAGCTCCTTAGGCTTATACCGGGCCCTTAAGGCCCTGGGCAAAGAGGCCTACTGGGTGGCCGAGCCCCCTAGGTTCCTGCGCTTTTTGCCGAAGGAGGAGGAGTACTCGGATCCCGTGGACAAGCTTCCCGTGGGGGCCACCCTGGTGGCCCTGGATAGCGCCGAGCCTAGCCGGGTGGTGGGGGTGCCGGTGGAGGGTTTTGTGATCAACATTGACCACCACGGCACCAATCCCCGTTTCGGGCATATCGCCGTGGTGGATCCCTCCAAGGCGGCCACCGCCCAGATGGTGAAGGACCTCATTGATCTCCTGGGGGTGGAGTGGACGGCGGAGATCGCGACCCCCGTCCTCACCGGCATCCTCACCGACACCGGCAACTTCCGCTTCGCCAACACCACCCCCGAGGTCCTGCGGGTGGCGGCGGAGTTGGTGGGGTACGGGGTGAAGCTGGCCGAGCTTACGGATCGGCTTCAGTTCCGCCCCCCCTCCTACTTCCGCCTCATGGGGCAGGTGCTTTCCACCGTGGCCTTCCACTTTGGGGGGCTTCTCGTCACCGCCCACCTTCCCGAGGATGCCAAGCGGGAGGAGGAGGACTCCGACGACTTCGTGGGGCTCATCCGCTACGTGGAGGGGAGCGTGGTTTCCGTCTTCCTGCGCAAGCGGGAGGAGGGGGTGAAGGTGTCCATCCGCTCCCGGGGTGGGGTTTCCGCTCAGAACATCGCCGTGAAGCTTGGGGGTGGGGGGCATGTGCCCGCTGCCGGGGCCACCTTAAAGGACGTTGACCTGGACTGGGCCTACGAGCTGGTCCTCGAGGCGGTGGCGGAAGAGCTTCGGCGAGCAGGGTACCTCTAGGGCCTGGGGGGGCGCCAGACGAGCGAGGGGGCCCCTAGGCCCTCGGGTGCCACCTCCTCTCCCGGTTCCACCAGGCGCTTTAGACGGTAAAGGCCTCCCCGGGGCTCCCGGTAGACCTCCAGGAGGCTGGTTTCCCCGTCCACCAGCCAGCTTTCCGGGATGCCCGCTTGGGCGTAAAGGGCCAACTTCTTTCCGTCCATGTCCTTGGTGGTATACGCCACCTCCACCACCAGGAGGATGTCCGTTGGCTCGGGGAAGGACTGGATGTAGAAGTCCTCTCGGGGCTTTAGCAGGGCAATGTCCGGTTGAGGCAGGGAAAAGGGATTTAGGAGGATGGGGTTTTGTACCGAGACGATGGCCCGGTCCCCGTAGAGCCTTTCCAAGGCCTTGGCCAGGTAGGAAACCAGCCCCGCGTGTCCGCTACCGATGGGGGCCATCTCGTAAACCTCCCCGTCCAGGAGTTCAAGCCGCACCCCTTCCGGTACCTCCTTAAGGAGGGCTTCAAACTCCTCCTTGCGGATGCGGTGGCGAACCATGTTCTCCCAGTTTACCAGGATCTAGGCCCCGTACTTGAGAAGTTTTCCCGCATGGGCAAGGAGGAGGGGCATGAGCTCCATCCCTCTCAGGTGGCCCAGGCTTCCCTTGGCGGCCTCGCTTTCCGTGAAGCGCTGGGCGGCATCCCTTCGCAGGTAAGGGGCCTTGAGGAGGAGGGGCACAGGGTGCCAGGAATGGGCCCTCAGGAGGGCGGGGGTGGAGTGGTCCCCGGTGATGGCCAGGACATCCGGCTTTAGGGCAAGGATTTCCGGAAGAAGGGCGTCGAAGCGCTCGATCTCCGCCACCTTGCCCGGGAAATCCCCATCTTCCCCCTTGGCGTCGGTCTTCTTGAAGTGGAGGTAGAAAAAGTCGTAGCTCTCCCAGTTTTCCCTTAGGGCCTTAAGCTTCCCCTCGTGGGCATCGCCTTCCCCTTCCACGGGCAGGACCTCCATGCCCACCAGGCTGGCCAGACCCTTGTACATGGGGTAGCTGGCGATGGCGGCCGCCCTGACCCCGTAGACCTCCGTCATGCTGGGAAAGGAAGGCCTTCTTGAGGCGCCTCGGAAAAGCGCCCCGTTGATCTTGGGCTCGTCCCTGAGCACCTCCCGGATGCGCGCCGAAAGGAGGTTCACCACCCGGGCGGTTTTCCTGGAGGCTTCGTCCAGGGCCTGGGCCTCGAGGGGAGGGAGGCCGGTCTTCTGGGGGTCGGTGTCCGTGAGGCCATCCCCCAGGCCCTCGCCCCGGAGGACCACCAGGAAGCGGTGTTCGCTTTCCGTGTAGAAGTAGACCTCCACGTCCTCAATGCGGGGGATGGCCTCCTGGAGTTTGGCCACCACCCGTTGGTTCTCCTCCGTGCTGGGGCGGCCCGCCCGGCGGTCCAGAACCTGTCCATCTGGGCCCAAGGTGGCGAAGTTCCCCCTTAAGGCCACGTCCCCATCCCGGAAGTCCACGCCGAGGCCCAGGGCGCTTAGGGCCCCCCGGCCCACCAGGTAGCGGAAGGGGTCGTAGCCGAAAAGGGCCAGGTGCCCGGGGCCGGAGCCCGGGGTAAGGCCGGGGTAGACCGGGGTGAGGAGGCCGAGGGCGCTTTCCCTCGCCAACCGGTCTAGGTTCGGGGTTCTGGCGGCCTCCAGCTCCGTGGGCCCCCCGGGCTCGAGGGGAAGCCCCCCCACCCCGTCCAGGACCACCAGGAGGATCCTGGTGTCGCTTTTTTGCTGAAGTTCCCTGAACACGGCGAAGAGGTCCATGTCGCCATTTTATGGGCAAAAGGCCCCCGGCTTGCCCGGGGGCCAGGGGCCTTTGGCAACTACTGGGTTGCCCGGTCCGCGTCCACCAGGCCGTGGCCGAAGAGCTGCCGGCTACCGATATCCTCGGCGGTGGCCTTCAAATGGGCCCGCACCTCACCCGGGGTCCAGTCCTTGTGGAGGGCCTTCACCAACCCCGCCACCGCGGCCACATGGGGGCTGGCCATGGAGGTGCCCATGTACCAGGCGTAGGCAGGGAGGTTTTCGTTGACGATGATGGTGGAAAGGATCAGATGGTAGCGCCAGCCAGAGGGGCGCTGGTTGGAAGGCCGGTAGCACCAGCTTTGGCCATTCTCGTCCAGGCCGCAGTCACCCCCGGGGGCGGAAAGATCCACGGCGGCCCCGTAGTTGGAGTAGAAGGCCAGGATGTCCTGGCCGGGTACGGCGTTTAGGGTCGTGTTGGTGGGGTAAGGGTACTGCCAAAGGGGCGTGGCGGTGCCCGTGGCGGAAACCGAGATCACCGTGGGCAGGTCGGAGGGAATGTGAACGACGTAGCCATTGGCATTCTGGGCGCTGTTACCCGCCGAGGCCACGATCACGGTGCCCATGCGGTTGGCGTACTTCATCACCCGGTCCCAGGCCACCATGGCGGCCACGTCGTCCTTGTTGCGGGTGTCCAGGGTGCCGCCCAGGCTCATGTTGATGACGTCGTAGCCCTTTTTGGCGGCGTCGATGATGGCCGCAAAGATGGGGCCGTCAAAGGCGCCCACGTCGTCGTACTCCTCGTCGCCTTCGGTAAAGTGGATGCGGTCAAAGACCTTGTAGGCGGCGATCCTCAGCCCTGGGGCCACCCCCACCACCCGGCCACCTCCAAAGGCGGCGGCCACGGTGCCGGATACGTGGGTGCCGTGGGCCTCGTAGAGAACTGTGGGGGCAGGAGTGCAAAGGTTATCGGGGTCAAAGTGGTCAAAGTCAATCCAGAGGGTGTACTTGGGGTAGCTGGGGGTGTTGTTGGGGCCTGCGGTTTCGTAGCAGTAGTTGGTGGCCTGGAAGTCCACGATCTGGCCTACCAGGTCGGGGTGGTTGTCCATGACCCCGGTGTCCAGCACCGCCACCGTGGCCCGGGCCTGGACCTCGAGGGGCACCCTCTCCCAAGCCTTCGGGGCGCCGATCCGCCGGATGTCCCACTGGTACTTGTAGAGGCTGTCGGCTGGCAAGGGCGCGCCATAGGTTTCCTCCTGAAAGAGGATGCGCTCCGTCTTGGGCAGGGAGTAGTACCGTTCGGGGCCCACCGCCAGCACCTGGGGGTTCCGGGCCAGGCGGCTTACGGTGGCCCGGTCCGCCACCACCGTGAGGGCACCGATGGGCTCCAGGATCTTGAGCACCCGGGCCCCTGCGCCTTGGACCAAGGCCTGGGCGTTAGAGGGGAGGGTTTCCGACCGGAAGACCACCAGGTAGCGCCCCTGGGGCGAGGCGCTTTGCACGGAAAGGCTGGTGGTTCCGCTTGGGGCTTGCTGCTGGCAGGCGAATAGTCCTAGGGCCAAACTGGCTAAAAACGCGTACCCAATCCTACGCATACGCACCTCCTAATCGTGCCCCCACAGTCTATTCCTCCGGGCTGCCTTTGGCAAGTAAGATGGGCGGGTATGGCGAAGGAGAAGGGCCTAACCCCGCAAAGCCAAGATTTCAGCGAATGGTACCTCGAGGTCATCCAGAAGGCAGAGCTTGCCGACTACGGACCGGTCCGGGGCACCATCGTGGTGCGCCCCTATGGCTATGCCCTTTGGGAAAACATCCAGGGGGTTTTGGACCGCATGTTCAAGGAAACCGGCCACCAAAACGCCTACTTCCCCCTCTTCATCCCCATGAGCTTCCTGAAGAAGGAAGCCGAGCACGTGGAGGGGTTTTCTCCCGAGCTGGCCGTGGTGACCCATGCCGGGGGTGAGGAGCTGGAGGAGCCTCTGGCGGTGCGCCCCACCTCGGAAACCGTGATCGGTTACATGTGGTCCAAGTGGATCAAAAGCTATAGGGACCTGCCCCAGCTTTTAAACCAGTGGGGCAACGTGGTGCGCTGGGAGCTTCGCACCCGGCCCTTCCTGCGCACCAGCGAGTTTTTGTGGCAGGAGGGGCACACCGCCCACGCCACCCGGGAGGAGGCGGAGGAGGAGGTGCGCAGGATGCTTTCCATCTATGCCAGGCTGGCCCGGGAGTACGGGGCTATCCCTGTGGTGGAGGGCATGAAGACGGAAAAGGAGAAGTTCGCCGGGGCCGTCTACACCACCACCATCGAGGCCCTGATGCGGGATGGTAAGGCCCTGCAGTCGGGTACCAGCCACTACCTGGGGGAGAACTTCGCCCGGGCCTTTGACATCAAGTTCCAGGACAAGGACCTCCAGGTGAAGTACGTGCACACCACCAGCTGGGGGCTTTCCTGGCGCTTCATTGGGGCCATCATCATGACCCACGGGGACGACCAAGGGCTTATCCTGCCTCCCCGCCTGGCTCCCATCCAGGTGGTGATCGTGCCCATCTACCGGGAGGAAAGCCGGGAGAAGGTCCTGGAGGCGGCCTTTGACCTGAAGCGGCGCCTTCTCCAGGCGGGGCTTCGCGTGCACCTGGACGACCGGGACCAGCACACCCCCGGGTACAAGTTCCACGAGTGGGAGCTTAAAGGGGTTCCCTTCCGCATCGAGCTTGGACCCAAGGACCTCGAGGCGGGCGAGGCCGTGCTGGCCAGCCGCCTGGGGGGGAAGGAGCGCCTGACTCTAGAAGCCCTCCCCACCGTGCTACCCAAGAAGCTGGATGCCTTCCACCAGGCCCTTTACCAACGGGCCCTGGATTTCCGGGAGGCCCACACCCGCAAGGTGGACACCTACGAGGAGTTCAAGGAGGCGGTGCAGGAGGGTTTTGCCCTGGCCTTCCACTGCGGGGATCGGGCCTGCGAGAAGGCCATCCAGGAGGAAACCACCGCCACTACCCGGTGCGTGCCCTTTGAGGGGGAGGCGGAAGAAGGGGTGTGCGTGCACTGTGGGCGGAAGAGCGCCTACGGCAAGCGGGTGTTCTTCGCCAAGGCTTATTAGCGCCCATGAGGGTCCTGGAACGGAGGGTTTACTGGCGCTGGTTCGGGGAGGTTTTCCTCGAGGGGAACTTGAGGCTTCGCATGACCGGGGATGCGGCCAAATGGCTTCGCCCCGGGGACCGTGTCAGGCTGGCCACGGAATACCGCAAACCCCTTCTGGACTTTGACGAGTATGCCCTCGAGGGGGCTTTCCCCGTGTGGCCCTTATTTTCCAGGACGCTGGACCACGTGAGGGAAAGCCCCTTAGGGGGGGAGGTGTACCGTTACCGCCTCCGTGCGCGGGAGGCCATGTATGAGGCCGATTTCGAGGCCATTGCCGAGCTGGAGCAGTACCACTATGCCTCGGAGAAGGAGGTGGTGGCCCTATGGGTCTGCCCCCGCAGTGGTGAGACCCTCTTCGCCAACACCAAACCCCTTTGCGAATGCGGGGGGGAGGCCCGGCTAAAGGAGATCAGGGGCTCTACCCCGGCCAGCCGCTTTCTCATCCTGGAGCTGGTGGAGCGCTTACCCTTTGAGCCCAGGATCCTGGGCTATGTGCGTTTGGACCCCCCCATTCCCCGAATGCACCGCAGGATTCCTGGGGGCGTGGAGCGGAACATCCGGGAGCGCATCTTTCCCAAGGACTGGTTCCACCCGACCTTTGAGGGCGGGAAGGACTGGGAAAGCGCTCTGGACCGGGTGCACACCGCCGCCAGCCGCATCGCCCGGGTGGTGGTGCACCCCGACTACCGCTCGGAGGGCCTGGGGGCTCTTTTGGTAGAGCTGGCTTTGGCCTGGGTGAAGGAGCGGGCTGTGCCCGAGGGAAGGCGGGAGAAACACCTGGTGTACACCGTGGCCCAGATGGCTCGCTACCACCCCTTTTTTGAGAAGGTGGGCTTCCGCTACCTCTTCGACACCGCCTCGGGAAGGCCCGTGCTGGCCTACCCTCTTACGGAGGAGGCGGAGCACTACCTGGATCGGTTTTTGAAGGAAGACCCTTACGCCAGGGCTCATGGGGGAAGGCTTTTCGTTTCCCGTTTCGGGAGGGTGCGGGGGCTTCCGGGGTCCATCCGGCTGGTGGGGGTTCGTAAAGGCTACCGGAGCCACCTGGACCTTTCCGACCTTTCCCCAGAGGTGCAGGAAACCCTTGCGGCCTTCGGGGTCAAGGCCCGGGTGCTGGAGCGGGCGATCCTTAGGGAGGCAGACCTCGAGGTTCCCCCGGGCAGCGTGGTGGCCCTGACCGGGGCCAGCGGGGCGGGGAAGACCACCCTCCTTCGCCTCCTCCTGGGGGAGCCCCCGGAGGGGGGAGAGGTGGAGGTACCCGAGGGCAGGCGGGTGGCCTATATCCCCGGGGAGCGGGAGGTGGACCTGGGCCAGGAGCCCATCTTGGAGCGGCTTTACCGCCAGCTTCAGGATGTGGGGGCGGCTATTGAGGTGTTAAACCGGGTGGGGCTTTCCGACGCCGTGCTCTACCGGGCCAGGCCGAAGGAGCTTTCCACGGGCCAGCGGGAGCGCTACCGCTTGGCCCTCCTCCTGGCCCAGCGCCCCGACCTCCTCCTGATCGACGAGTTTGCCGCTCACCTGGACGTGCCCACCGCCAGGCGGGTGGCCCTGGGTCTTGGGAAGCTGGTGCGCCAGGCGGGGATCACCCTGGTGGTGGCCACCCACCGCCAGGAGGTGATCGCTTCCTTGGATCCCGACCTCCTGGTCTTCGTGGGGTACGGGGGGCTTATGGCCATACCTCGGAAAGATCCACGAACATGACCCTGCCGGGCTTTTTGGGTACGAAGAGGGGTTTTTCGTAGCGGAAGGCGTTGTGCAAAACCCAGGCGTAAAGGGGCTGTTCCCCGGCATAGGCCCTGAGAAAGGCTTCCTCCGCCAGGTGCTTTTCCGGGTGGGCCAGAAGCTCCTCCACGGTGAAGGGTCCCTGCACGTCCAGCAGGTCCGCCTGGCCGATGAGATACCCCCCGGTGATGATCCCCAAGGGACCCCGGTGTCGGGTCTGGCGTTTGCGGATCTCCCAGGTCTTCCTTCCGTCCACGATGAAGCTGGCGTAAGGCTCCCGCACGATGAGGCCCAGCTTGGGCTTTTCCACGCCCTCATTGTAGAGTAGACCCCGTGGGTTGCCCTAAGGAAGGGCAAAAGGAGAAGAAAGCGCGGGCCTTGGCCATCCTTAAGGCCCTGAAGGCGGCGTATCCGGGGGCTAAAACGGAGCTAAAGCACAATAACCCCTTCCAGCTTTTGGTGGCCACGGTGCTTTCCGCCCAGGCCACGGACAAAAGCGTAAATGAGGCCACCCCGGCCCTCTTTGCCCGTTTCCCCGACCCCCAGGCCCTGGCCAAGGCGACTCCCGAGGAGGTGGAGCCCTATATCCGGCGCATCGGCCTTTACCGCACCAAGGCCAAAAACCTGGTGGCCCTGGCCCGGAGGCTGGTGGAGGAGCATGGGGGGGAGGTGCCGAGGGATAAAAAGGCCCTGATGAAGTTGCCCGGGGTGGGTTGGAAGACGGCCACCGTGGTCCTGGGAGCGGCCTTCGGCGTGCCGGGTATCGCCGTGGACACCCATGTGGCCCGCCTGGCGCGGAGGCTTTGCCTTTCCCTGGCCAAGGCTCCCGAAAGGATCGGGGCCGAACTGGAGGCCCTTTTCCCCAAGGAGGAGTGGGTGTTCGTCCACCACGCCCTGGTCCTTCACGGGCGGTACGTGTGCCTGGCCCGTAGGCCCCGGTGCGGGGCCTGTTCCCTGGCGCCTCACTGCCCAAGCCGGCAGGGGTAGGGGCCCTGGATCCGGGCTTGTTTCCTTGGAGAAGGGTTTCGTGAAGTATATACTCGGTTTACCAGCTTATCGCTTCCTCGCGGCCAGCTTCCTCTGGTCCTTCGGGGCTAACCTCATCTACTTTTTCCTGAACTTTCACCTCGAGGGCCTAGGCTATGGCCGCCAGGCCATAGGGCTTGCCCAGGCCCTGCTTCTTCTGGTGGGCGTGGTTTCTGCCCTCCCTCTGGCCTACCTCATCCCCCGCCTGGGCTACCGGAAGAGCTTTCTCCTGGCTTTGGCCCTGGCGGTGGGAAGCGGGCTTCTTTTGGGGTTTGGTCTGCTGGTGTTCCCCTCGTTGGCGGGGTACGGGCTGGCGGGAGCCTTGGTGCAGGGGGCGGGGGCACCTCTCATGGCCCGGTTGATCCCTGCCGAGAGGCGGGTTTCCCTTTTCAGCCTGCAGGCGGCCTTGACCACTGCCTCGGGCTTTTTCTCCACCCTTTTGGCCGGTGCCCTTTCCGAATGGGTGGGGGCCAGGTGGGTGATCCTCTTCGCCCTTCCCTTTTTCCTCCTGACGCTTCCCTTTCTGGTTGGCCTTCCCGAAGGGCAGGGAACACCCCCCAGGCTGAGGGGGCGGTTTGGGATTTGGCTGCGCCTCTTTTTGCCCCAGGCGGTGATCGGGTTTGGGGCCGGGCTGGTCATCCCCTTCTTGAACCTGTACCTTCGGGAAAAGTTTGGCCTCAGCTACGGAACCACGGGGCTGGTCTTCGCCCTTTCCGCCTTGGCTACTGGGGTAGCCATGTTGCTCCAGCCCCTTCTGGTGCGCCGGCTTGGGAAACTGGGGGCCATCGTGTTCGTGCAGGCCTTGTCCCTGCCCTTTATGGCCATCCTGGCCTGGGTGCCTTGGCTACCCCTGGTTACCGTGGCCCTCCTCATCCGGGGAGCCCTCATGAACGCTGCCGGGCCTGTGTACGCCGCCTTGGTGATGGACTACCTGGGGGAAGACGAGCGCCCGGGCTTCTTCCTGATGGAGTCCGCCCTCTGGAGCCTTCTCTTCGCCTTGGGGAGTGCCTTGTCCGGCATGGTGCAGGAGGCCTGGGGCCTTGTCGCCTTCAACTACCTCTTTGCCCTTACCCTGGGCCTTTACGCCGTGGGGATCGCCCTTTGGTCCTGGACCTTTGGCCGCTTGCGGGCCGCCTACCGGGAATCTTCTTCCTGAGGCCTTGGCCTTTGCCCTAGACTGGGCCTATGCGCACGGGCATCAGCGTGGAGGAAGCGTTGGAGCTGGTCCTGGCGGAGGCCAAAGGGGAGCTTCCCGTGGAGGAGGTACCCCTGAAGGAAGCCTATGGCCGCGTCCTGGCGGAGGACCTGGTTTCCTTGGTGAACCACCCCGACCAGGACGACACCGCCATAGATGGCTACGCCTGCCGAGAGGAGGACACCCTGGGGGCGAGCCGGGAGAACCCGGTGCGCCTCAGGGTCATCGGGGAGTCGCCGGCGGGAAGGCCCTTTGCCGGACGGGTGGGGAAGGGGGAGGCGGTGGCCGTTTACACCGGAGCTCCCATCCCGGAGGGCGCGGATGCCGTTATCCGGGTGGAGGACACCCGGCGGGAAGGGGATTACGTGCTCCTCTTCGCCCCGGCGAGCCCCAAGGACATCCGGCCCCAGGGGGATGACCTAAGAAAGGGGGAGGTGTACCTGCGCCGGGGGGACCTCCTCACCCCGGGAAGGCTGGGCCTGGCGGCGGCCATGGGCTACCCGCGCCTTAAGGTCTTCCGGCGCCCCCGGGTGGGCATCCTTTCCACGGGGGATGAGGTGGTGGAGCCAGGGGAGCCCCTGCCCTTTGGGGGGGTTTATAACTCCAACGCCTACAGCCTTCTGGGATTGGTGAAGGAGGCGGGGGGTGAGCCCGTCCTTTTGGGCAAGGTGGAGGACAGGCCGGAAACCGTGTTGGAGAAGCTGGAGGCGGCAGGGCCCCTGGACCTCCTCCTTACCTCCGGGGGGGTATCCATGGGGGAGTACGATGTGGTGCGTAAGGTTTTGGAGACAGCGGGGGAAGTGGTCTTCTGGAAGGTGAAGCAGCAGCCTGGGGGGCCCCTGCTCCTGGCCCGTTTGGGTGGGCTTCCCATCCTTGGGCTTCCGGGAAACCCGGTTTCCAGCATGGTTACCTTCTTCCTCTACGGCAGACCCTTCCTCTTCCGGCTCCAGCGCCGCACCGACTCCCCTTACCGCTCCCTCGAGGCCAGGGTCCTTACCCCCTTTAAGGGCGCCCAGGGCAAAAAGGTCTTCCGCCGCGGGGTGCTCTCCTTTGAAGGGGAGCTTGTGGTGCGCACCACCGGGAGCCAGTCCAGCGGGGTCTTGCGCTCCATGGCCCTGGGCAACGCCCTGGTGGTCCTCCCCCCCGACCGGGATGCCAGGGAAGGGGAAAGGGTGGAGGTCATTCCCTTGACATTCGTGCTCTAGTTCACTAAACTTGAAAGGTTTACGGGCTTTGCCCCTCCTTTTCGGGCGCGGGTGGGGCCCGGGAAGCGAGAGAGAATGGAGTTCAAAGACTTTCCCCTGAAGGACGAGATTAAGGAAGCCCTTTTGCGCCGGGGTATCACCGCCCCCACCCCCATCCAGGCGGCGGCCTTGCCCCTGGCCCTCGAGGGCAAGGACCTCATCGGCCAGGCCCGCACGGGCACCGGCAAGACCCTGGCCTTTGCCCTGCCCATCGCGCAAGGCCTCGAGGCCTCCAAGGAGCGGGGCCGCCTCCCCAGGGCCTTGGTGCTGACCCCCACCCGGGAGCTGGCCCTCCAGGTTTCCGGGGAGTTGCAGGCGGTGGCCCCCCACCTCAAGGTGGTCACGGTGTACGGGGGCACGGGCTACGGCAAGCAGAAGGAGGAGCTTACCCGGGGGTGCGATGTGGTGGTGGCCACCCCTGGGCGGGCCCTGGACTACTTGCGGCAAGGGGCCTTGGACCTTTCCCAGGTGCGGATCGCCGTCTTGGACGAGGCCGACGAGATGCTCTCCATGGGCTTTGAGGAGGAGGTGGAGGCCATCCTCTCCGCCACCCCCAAGGAGCGCCAGACCCTTCTCTTCTCCGCCACCCTGCCCTCTTGGGCCAAGAAGCTGGCGGAGCGCTACATGAAAAGCCCGGTGGTCATCAACGTGGTGCGGGAGGAGAGCATCACCTACCAGGAGGAGGCTATTCCCGCCCCTGGGGACCGCCTTTCCCTCCTGTCCGATGTCCTTTTTGTCAAAGCCCCCAAGCGGGCCATCGTCTTCACCCGTACCAAGGCGGAAACCGAGGAGGTGGCCACGGGGCTTCTTCGCCTCGGGCACCCGGCGCGGGCCATCCACGGGGATCTTTCCCAGACGGACCGGGAAAGGGTCATGAGGGCCTTTCGGGAAGGGGAAGTAAGGGTTCTGGTGGCCACGGATGTGGCCGCCCGGGGCCTGGATATCCCGGAGGTGGACCTGGTGGTGCACTACCGCTTCCCCGACAAGCCGGAGACCTACCAGCACCGTTCGGGGCGCACGGGCAGGGCCGGGCGGGGGGGTGAGGTGGTGATCCTCTACGGCCCCCGGGAAAGGCGGGAGCTTTCCGAGCTGGAAAGGGCCGTGGGCCGCACCCTCAAGCGGGTGAATCCCCCCACGCCCGAGGAAGTCCTCGAGGCCAAGTGGCACCATCTCCTGGCCCGTCTGGCCCGGGTACCCGAGAGGGACTACAAGCTGTACCAGGATTTCGCCAGCCGTCTGTTCGCTGAGGGGCGGGTGGAGGTGGTGGCGGCCCTCATGGCCCTTCTCCTGGGCGGGGCACCCAAGGAGAAAAGCCTTCTTACCGGCGAGGAGGGCTGGCTTACCTTCAAGGCCACGGGGCCCAGGCTCACCCTGCCCCGGCTGGTGGCCCTCTTGAAGGAAGCGGGCCTCGAGGTGGGCAAGATCGCCCAGGGAGAGGAGGGCTTTTACGTGGACCTCCGCCCCCAGGACCTGCCGAGGCTTTCCGAGGTGCAGGGGGTGAAGCTGGAAAGGGCTAAGCGGGTGGAGGTTCTCCCGGAAGCCTATGCGGGTGCTGCCTCCCGGGGGGGATCGCCTCGAGGTCGCCGCACCAGCCGCTTCTAATACCACCCCACCCTGGCGAAGCCAGGGTGGGGGCCCCGGCAAAAATCAAGGGCCCGCCCCCAGGGGGGCGGGCTTTCTTGGTGCGCCCGGAGGGATTCGAACCCCCGGCCTAGGGCTTAGGAAGCCCCCGCTCTATCCTGCTGAGCTACGGGCGCCCACACCTAGAGGATTCTAGCAGCCCTGGGGGGCCAAGGCAAGCGGTGAGTCCGTGGTCTTCATGCGCGTGGGGGTGGGGGTTGGGTATAGTCTTTCACCGGGGGAAACGGGGTTCTACATAAGCCTCGGCTTATAGTAGGGCTCCCTGGCTCCGCTTGTGCCCTCCTTCACGGGGGCGTACCCTGGAGGCAACATGACCGAGACCAAGGACCTCACCCGCCTTTCGGTGAACGCCATACGGTTTTTGGCCATAGATGCCGTGGAAAAGGCCAAAAGCGGCCACCCCGGCATGCCCATGGCCATGGCTCCCCTGGCCTATCTTCTGTATCGGGAGGTCATGCGCCACAATCCCCTGGACCCGAACTGGCCGGATCGCGACCGCTTTGTCCTTTCTGCAGGGCATGGGTCCATGCTTCTCTACGCCATCCTCCATCTCACGGGCTATAACCTTCCCCTCGAGGAGCTCAAGCGCTTTCGCCAGTGGGGCTCCAAGACCCCGGGCCACCCCGAGTACGGCCACACCCCAGGGGTGGAGGTGACCACCGGCCCCCTGGGCCAGGGTATATCCACCGCCGTGGGCATGGCCCTGGCGGAGAGGAAGCTCGCCGCGGAGTTCAACCGCCCGGGCTACGAGGTGGTGAACCATTACACCTACGTGCTGGCCTCGGATGGGGACCTGATGGAGGGGGTTTCCGGGGAGGCCAGCTCCTTGGCGGGCCACTGGAAGCTTTCCAAGCTCATCGTGTTTTGGGATAACAACCACATCTCCATTGACGGCTCCACCGACCTGGCCTTCACCGAGGATGTCCTGGCGCGCTACCGGGCCTATGGATGGCACACCCTCAGGGTGGAGGATGCCAATGACCTCGAGGCCCTCCGCCACGCCATCCACCTGGCCCAGCTGGACGAAAGGCCTTCCCTCATCGCCGTGCGGAGCCACATTGGCTACGGCTCCCCCAAGCAGGACTCCCACAAGGCCCACGGGGAGCCCTTGGGTCCGGAGGCGGTGGAGGCCACCCGCCAAAACCTGGGCTGGCCCTATCCTCCCTTTGAGGTGCCCGAGGAAGTCTACCGGCACATGGACATGCGGGAGAAGGGAAGGGCTTGGCAGGAAGCCTGGGAACAACTCATGGAGGCCTATGCCCGGGCCTATCCCGACCTGCACCAGGAGCTTCTGCGCCGCTTAAAGGGCGACCTTCCCTCCCTTCCCGAGGAGCCCCCAGCCTTTGACAAGCCCGTGGCCACCCGGGCAGCCAGCGGTAAGGCCCTGGATGCCATCGCCCCCAGGATGCCCGAGCTTCTTGGTGGGAGCGCCGACCTCACTCCCTCCAACAACACCCAGGCCCAGGGCATGGCGGACTTCTCCCCCCAAAACCCCACCGGGCGCTATATCCACTACGGGGTGCGGGAGCATGGGATGGGGGCCATTCTGAACGGCTTGAACCTGCACGGGGGCTACCGGGCCTACGGAGGCACCTTCCTGGTCTTCTCCGATTACATGCGCCCGGCCATCCGCCTGGCGGCCCTCATGGGCACCCCCACGGTCTTCGTCTTCACCCACGACACCATCGCCCTGGGGGAGGATGGCCCCACCCACCAGCCCGTGGAGCACCTCATGAGCCTGAGGGCCATGCCCAACCTCTGGGTCATCCGTCCCGCCGACGCCTACGAGACCTTCTACGCCTGGCAGGTGGCCTTAAAGCGCAAGGAGGGTCCCACGGCCCTCATCCTCACCCGGCAGGCAGTTCCCCTCCTTTCCCCGGAAAAGGCCAAGGGAGCCCTAAAGGGAGGCTACATCCTCGAGGATGCGGAGAATCCTGAGGGGATCCTGGTGGCCACGGGAAGCGAGGTGCACCTGGCCTTGAAGGCCAGGGCCCTTTTGGCGGAGAAGGGCCGCCGGGTGCGGGTGGTGAGCCTGCCTTCCTTTGAACTCTTTGCCGCCCAGCCGGAGGAGTATAGGCGGGAGGTGCTTCCTCCAGGCCTCCCCACCGTGGCGGTGGAGGCGGGGGCTACCCTGGGCTGGGAGCGGTACGCCCACAAGGTGGTGGGTCTGGACCGCTTCGGAGCCAGCGCCCCTTACCCTGAGGTCTACGAGAAGCTGGGCTTCACCCCGGAAAGGGTGGCGGGGACCTTGGAAGAACTCCTATGAGGTTTAGGGTGGATCCCTTGCCCCTTCCCGGCACCTACCGGGGCACGGCCATCGTGGTGGATGTGATCCGGGCCACCACCACCGCGGGCTTGTACTTAAGGGCGGGGGCCAAGGCTTTGATCCTGGCCCCAGGGGTGGAGGCGGCCCGGGCCTTGCGCCAGGAGGGGGAAATCCTGGCCGGGGAGGTGGGAGGGCTTCCCCCGGAGGGGTTTGACCTGGGCAACTCCCCCCGGGAGGTGGAAAGGGTGGCGGGGAAGGCCGTGGCCATGGCCACCACCAACGGCACCCGGGCCGCCCATGCCGCCCTGGGAGCCAGGCACATCCTTCTCGGTTCCTTGCAAAATGCCCGGGCGGTGGCGGAGAAAGCCAGGGAAACAGGGGAGGAGGTGCACCTGGTCTGCGCGGGGAAGGAGGGCCAGATGGCCTTGGACGATCTCTATACTGCCGGGGTCATCGGAAAGCGCCTGAAGGCCCTGGGGTTTTCCCCGGAAGGGGAGATGGCCCATCTGGCCCTTTTCCTGGCGGAGAATCCTTCGTTCCCTGTCCTTTCCAGCAGCGAGGCCGCCAAGGCCCTGGTGGGGGTGGGTTTGGGGGAGGATGTGGCCGAGTGCGCCCGGGTGGACGTCCATGGGGTTGTCCCGCGCTTCTTGGGGATGCGGGGTGAGGGCATGGTCTTTGGAGCTTAGGGGGAGGGATGCTGGCCACCTTGCGGGAGGTTCTGCCGGAGAAGGGCCGGGCGGTGGGGGCCTTTGACGTGGTGGGCCTGGAGTGGGCGGAGGCCATCCTGGAGGGAGCGGAAACCCTGGGCCTTCCCGTCATCCTCAGTGTGGCTCCCCATTTGGGGGGGCCGCCTTTAAGGGCCCTGGCACCTGGGCTTAGGGTTTTGGCGGAAGAGGCCAGGGTCCCCGTGGCCCTGCACCTGGACCACGGGGAAAACCTGAGGGAGGTGGTGGAAGCCTTAAGGTTCGGGTTTACCAGCGTGATGCTGGATGGAAGCCACCTGCCCCTCGAGGAGAACATCCACCTGACCCGCCTGGCGGTGGAGGTGGCCCGGGCCTACGGGGCCACGGTGGAAGGGGAGGTGGGGGCGGTGCCGGGAGGCTACGGGGGGGAGGTTTCCCAGGAACCGGTGGCCTACACGGATCCCGTGGAGGCCAGGCGCTACCTGGAGGAAACCGGGGTGGATGCTTTGGCGGTAAGCATCGGCACCCGCCACGGCCTGCACAAGGGGCCGGTGCGCTTGAACCTGCCCCTTTTGGAGGAGCTGGGCCAGCTTCCCGTGCCCCTGGTCCTCCACGGGGCCTCGGGGTTGAGCCCGGAGGAGTACCGGGCCTTGGTGGCGAGGGGGATTCGCAAGATCAACCTGTATGCGGATCTGGCCCTCGAGGCGGCCTCGGTTCTGAAGAAGGTGGAGGCGGAAGACTACCTCAGCTTGATGGCGGCCATGACGGAAGGCCTCAAGGACTTGGCCATGGCCCGGATGCGCCTATGGTGGGGAAGCTGAAGGCCCTTCTTTGGGATTTGGACGGCACCCTGGCGGAAACCGAGGAACTCCACCGGGAGGCCTTCAACCGGGCCTTCGCCCACTTTGGCCTTCCCCTTTACTGGGACCAGGAAACCTACGCCCGCCTGCTTTGGACCACCGGGGGGAAGGAGCGCCTGAAGCGGGCCCTGGAGGAAACCCCCGGGGCGCCCGGGCTTTCCTGGGAGGAGATCGCCGAGGTCCACCGGTACAAGACGGACCTTTACCTGAGGCTTCTGCGGGAGGAAGGGGTTGCCTTGCGGCCAGGGGTTCGCCGGGTTCTTGCGGAAGCCCGGGAGGCGGGGGTGGCCCTCGCCCTTTGCACCACCACCAGCCCGGAAAACGCCGAGGCCTTTCTGGAAGGCACGGGTCTATTGGGCTGGTTTTCCCTGGTTTTGGCCGGGGATGTGGTGGCCAGGAAGAAGCCGGATCCCGGCATCTACCTCCTGGCCCAGGAGCGCCTGGGCCTGGCCCCGGAGGAGGGGGTGGTGGTGGAGGATTCCCGCAATGGCCTCCTGAGCGCCCTGGGGGCGGGTTTCCCCGTGCTCATCACCCCAAGCCTTTACACCCTGGACCAGGACTACCAAGAAGCCCGCGCCCTTCTTCCCCACCTGGGGGAGCCCGGGAACCCTGCCCCTGTGCTCCAGGGGCCAAGGGCCGGGGAGAGGGTGGTGGTGGACCTTTCCTACCTGGAGGAGGTGAGAGGATGGTGGAGCACCTGATCGTGTTCAACGCCGAGGTAAGCCCCGAGGAGGTGCGGGAGATGGTCAGGAAGGCCGAGGAGGTTCTGCTACAGATTCCCGGGGTCTGTGGTCTCCGATACGGGGAGGCCCTTTCCGAAGAGGCCCGCTACCGCTACTGGCTTTCCGTCCTCTTTGAGGGGCCGGAGGTGGTTTCCTTCTACCGGGACCATCCCCTGCACGTGGAGTTCGCCAACCGGGTGTTCCGCCCCATGGCCAAGGACCGGATCACCACCGACTACCTGGTGATGACGGAGGTGTTATGCGGCAGCTGACCCACCGGGAGGCGGAGGCCAAGGCGCTGAAGATTCTGGTGGATGGGCTGGGGGAGGGTTTGGTCCTCGAGGGGGAGGGAGGATACTACGCCCTCTACTACTTCTACAGCTGGTACGGGCGCAAGGCCCCAGACCCGGACGAAACCCCGGACTGGGTGGAAGGACCCAAGGCTTCCCCTGAGGAGTTCCTGGATCCTTACGACCAGGCCCGTTGGCTGGAGGACAATGGTTATACCCTCTTCATCAACGAGTCCAAGTAGGAGGTGCGCATGGACTACTCAGAAATGCCCTACCAGGAGGCCAGGAAGCAGGCGGTGAAGGTGCTGGAGGACGGGTATGGGGATGCGGTGATCCTGAAGGATGCCCATGGGTACTGGGCCCTTTACTACCTCTACGGCTTCCAGGTTCCACCGCCGGAGGCCCCGCCTCACTGGATGGAAGGTCCTTTCCCAGGGGAGGAGGGGATCCGCTCCCCCTACGAGATGCAGAAGTTTTTGGAGGAGCAGGGGGATTTCACCTACCTCAACGATGTAGACTAAAGCGGTGAAGCGGGACGCTTACCGGATTCTCCAGGTAACGGAAACGGTAATCTACCTCTTCGCTGGCTTTCTCATCGCCGGCGGGGCGGCGGTGTTGCTTCTTTCCACCCTGGTGGAGGGGATGCACCACTTGATGAGGGGGGATTACGGGGAGGTGGCCCTGGGCCTTTTGGACCGCGTGCTTCTCGCCTTGATGTTGGCGGAAATCCTCTACACCCTGCTGCGCTTCGCCAAGGAAGGGACCCTCGAGGCCACTCCCTTTCTGGTCATCGGGCTCATCGCCGCCATCCGCCGTATCCTGGTCCTGACCGCAGAGGCGGTGGAGAAGTTTGACCTGGCAGACCCCGCCTTCATGGCGGTTCTGGCGGAGCTTGGGCTCCTTTCCCTCATGGTGGTGGCCCTGGCCCTAGCCATGCGCCTCACTAGGAGCGAAGCAGGGAGATGAGCGTCCGGGCTGCCGGATTGGCCACGTTCTTGGGGTGCACCAGCCAGAAGTAGCGGCGGATCTCCCCCACGGGCGCAGCCAGCCTTAAGGCCCGGAGGTTCCCCACCTTCAGGTTGGGCTGGACCACCACCCGGCTTACGATCCCGACCCCAGCTCCCGCCAGCACCAGGCGCTTGGTGACCTCGTTGTTGTCGGTGTAGAAGATGGGGTTAAGCTCCAAGCCCGCCTGCTCAAAAGCCCTTTCCAGGGCCCGCCAGGTCATGGAGCCGGGCTTGCGCACGATGAGGGTTTCCTCCTTTAACCACTCGGGGGGGATGGTTTCCCGCCCGGCCCAGGGGTGGTCGGGGGGCACGATGAGGACCAGCTCGTCCTCGTAAAAGAGGTGGCGCTCGTAGCCTTCCCAGTGCTCCACACCCTCCAGCACAGCGAACTCCACTTCCCCTATGAGCAGGCGCTCCGCCAGGCGCTCGGAAGAGCCGCTTTCCACGTGCACCCTTACCCCGGGATGGGCGTCGTGGAAGTTCTTCAGGAAAAGGGGAAGCACGTAGGTGGCCATGGTGGTGGCGGCTCCCAGGGTAACCTCCCCCAGTTCCAGCCGGCCCATGGCCTGGGAAACCCGCTGGAACTCCTCCAGGGCCTGCACCACCCGCCTTGCCTCGGGCAGAAGGGCCTGCCCTACCCGGGAAAGCACCAGGTGCCGCCCCTGGCGTTCAAAGAGGGGATGTCCCACCTGCTCCTCCAAAGCCCTCAGGTACTGGCTCACCGCCGGCTGGGTAATGCCCAGGGCCAGGGCTGCCCGGCCCACTCCTCCTTCCTCTACCACCGTGACGAAGACCCGTAATGCGGCGGGGTTGGGCAGTTTAGCGTTTCTAGATATGAGCATGGGCTTATGGTATGCCCGAAAACATATGATTGCAATAATAAAACCCCCCCTCTAAGGTAAGCGCATGGCTATGCCCACGCGCAACCTGGGCCTGGACCTGATGCGGGCCACGGAGGCGGCTGCTTTGGCCTCCGCCCGCTATGTGGGCCGGGGGGATAAGGAAGGGGGCGACCGGGCGGCGGTGGAGGCCATGCGCCTTCTCCTCAACAGCCTGGACTTCCGCGGCCGGGTGGTGATCGGGGAAGGGGAGAAGGACAAAGCCCCCATGCTCTATAACGGGGAGGTTCTGGGCCAGGGGGAAGGTCCCCTCTGGGACTTAGCCGTGGACCCAGTGGAGGGCACGAGGCTTCTCGCCCTAGGCCGCCCTGGGGCCATCAGCGTGATCGCCGCTGCCCCGGAAGGCACCCTCTTCAACCCGGGTCCAGCCTTCTATGCCGCCAAGCTGGTGGTGGGACCCGAGGCCAAGGAGGCCATAGATCTAAAGGCCTCTGTGGCCGACAACCTGAAGGAGATCGCCCGCGCCCTGAAGAAGGAGGTGCGGGAGCTCACGGTGTTCGTCCTGGACAAACCCCGGCACCAGCGCCTGATTGAGGAGATCCGCCTGGCGGGGGCTCGCATCAGCCTGCAGACGGATGGGGATGTGGGCGGGGCCTTGGCCGCCGTTTTGCCCGACACGGGCATTGATGTCCTCATGGGCACCGGGGGCACCCCGGAAGGGGTGATCGCCGCGGTGGCGGTGCGGGCTTTGGGGGGTGGGATGCAGATGCGCCTGGACCCGCAAAGCGAGGAGGAGCGCTGGAACGTGGTGCATGCCGGGTATGACCTGGACCGGGTGTACACCTTGGACGAACTTTGCTCGGCCGAGGACACCCACTTCGCCGCCACCGGCATCACTGACGGCCCCTTCCTGAGGGGCGTGCGCTACGGGGAAAGCCGGGCCTGGACGGAAAGCCTGGTGATCCGCGGGGCCACCCGCACCCTGAGGAAGGTGGAAGCCTGGCACCAGCTTGAAAAGCTTCGGGGCATCAGCCCCGTGGCCTATTAGGGAGGTACGACGATGGCACAGGGATACGCGGGAAAAGGCAAGTACAGCAAAGCCGGGGTCCTGGAGTACAAGCAGATGGGTTACTGGGACCCTGACTACGAGCCCAAGGATACGGATACCATCGCCCTTTTTCGGGTGACGCCGCAGCCCGGGGTGGAGCCCGAGGAGGCGGCGGCGGCGGTGGCCGGGGAGTCCTCCACCGCCACCTGGACGGTGGTCTGGACGGACCGTCTCACCTACCTGGACCGCTACCGGGCCAAGGCCTTTCGGGTGGAGCCGGTGCCGGGGAACCCCGAGCAGTACTTTGCTTGGATTGCTTACGACCTGGCGCTTTTTGAGGAGGGATCCATCGCCAACATGACCTCCTCCATCATCGGGAACGTGTTCGGCTTCAAGGCATTGAGGGCCCTCCGCCTCGAGGACCTCCGCATCCCCGTGGCCTACCTCAAGACCTTCAAGGGTGCCCCCCATGGGATTCCCGTGGAGCGGGACATGCTGAACAAGTACGGCCGCCCGCTCCTCGGGGCCACAGTGAAGCCCAAGCTGGGGCTTTCCGGGAAGAACTACGGCCGGGTGGTCTACGAGGCGTTGGCGGGAGGCCTTGACTTCACCAAGGACGACGAGAACATCAACTCCCAGCCCTTCATGCGCTGGCGGGACCGCTTCCTCTACGCCCAGGAGGCGGTGATGAAGGCGGAGCAGGTCACGGGGGAGCGCAAGGGCCACTACATGAACGTGACCGCCGCCACCATGGAGGATGTCTACGAGCGCCTGGAGTTCGCCAAGGAAATCGGCTCCATCATCGTCATGGTGGACCTCACCATGGGCTACACCGCCTTGCAGTCCGTTTCCAACTGGTGCCACAGAAACGGCATGATCCTCCACCTCCACCGGGCCAGCCACGCCACCTTCACCCGCCAGAAGAACCACGGCATCAACTTCCGGGTCCTGGCCAAGTGGATGCGGATGCTGGGGGTGGACCACATCCATGCCGGCACCGCCGTGGGCAAGCTGGAAGGCGACCCCAACCTGGTGCGGGGCTACTACGACATCCTCCGGGAGCAGTACGTGAAGGCGGATCCCGTGAAGGGCATCTACTTTGACCAGGACTGGGCTTACCTGCCCGCGGTGATGCCCGTGGCCTCCGGGGGGATCCACGCCGGCCAGATGCACCTCCTCCTCTCCCTCTTCGGGGACGATGTGGTGCTTCAGTTCGGCGGGGGCACCATCGGCCACCCCATGGGCATCCAGGCGGGTGCCACCGCCAACCGTGTGGCCCTCGAGGCCATGGTGAAGGCTCGCAACGAGGGCCGGGACATCCTGGCGGAAGGCCCCGAGATCCTCAAGAAGGCGGCCCAGCACTCCCCGGCCTTGGCGGCGGCCCTGGACACCTGGGGCAGCGTGACCTTTGACTTCGCCTCCACCGACACCCCGGATGTCCTGCCCACCCCCAGCAACTAACGAGGAAAGGAGCGTGTGAGGATGCGGATTACCCAAGGTACCTTCTCCTATCTGCCGGACCTGACGGACGAGGAGATCCGGGCCCAGATCGAGTACATCATCCGAAACGGTTGGGCGGTTTCCATCGAGTACACCGACGACCCCAGCCCCTACAACGTGTACTGGAACATGTGGGGCCTCCCCATGTTTGACCTGGAGGATGCGGCGGCGGCCATGTACGAGTTCCAGAAGTGCCGCGAGGCCTTCCCCAACCACTACATCAAGATCAACGGCTACGACCCCTCCCCCATGTGGCAGGCGCAAAGGGTCTCCTTCATCGCCCACCGGCCCAAGAAGGAGCCTGGCTTCCGCCTGCACCGGCAGCTTTGGAGCGATGGGCGCAGGCTCAAGTACACCCTCGAGGCCTACGCCACCATGAGGCCGGAAGGCGAGCGTTACCAGGAGTAGTCCCAAGGGTCTGGGGGTCCCGGCCGTGCCCGGGGCCCCTTAGCTAAATCAAGGAGGGTTATGCAGGAAACCCAAGGCCAAAACCTGGCGGTGGTCAAGAATCCCGAGATCGAGGCGGTGCTGGAAACCCTGGAGCGGGAGCTGGTGGGTCTTAGGCCGGTTAAGCAGAGGATCCGGGAGATCGCCGCTTACCTCTCCGTGGACAAGCTCCGCCGGGAGCTGGGGCTTACCGCCGATCGCCCCACCCTGCACATGGCCTTTGTGGGCCCCCCGGGCACGGGCAAGACCACGGTGGCCTTGAGGATGGCCACCATCCTGCACAAGCTGGGCTACATCCGCCGCGACCACCTGGTGGTGGCGAGCCGTGATGACCTAGTGGGCCAGTACATCGGCCACACCGCCCCCAAGACCAAGGAGGTCCTGAAGCGGGCCATGGGGGGCGTTCTCTTCATCGACGAGGCCTACAGCCTCTACCGGGCGGAAAACGAGCGGGACTACGGCCAGGAAACCATTGAGATCCTCCTCCAGGTCATGGAGAACCAGCGGGAAGACCTGGTGGTGATCCTGGCGGGCTACAAGGACCGCATGGAGGAGTTCTTCGCCTTGAACCCGGGGATGCGCTCCCGCATCGCCCACCACATTGAGTTTCCCCCCTATAGCGCCGAGGAGCTCTTCCAGATCGGCAAGCTCATGCTGGAAAAGCAGGGTTACCGCTTCACCGAGGAGGCGGAAAAGGCCTTTTTGGAGTATCTGGAACGCCGCATGCGCCTTCCCAACTTCGCCTACGCCCGGAGCGTGCGCAACGCCCTGGACCGCTTCAAGCTCAGGCAGGCTTACCGGCTTTACCAGAAGGCGGGGCCGGTGACCCCAGAGGAACTCATGACCATCACCGCCGACGACATCTACGCCAGCTCGGTTTTTAGGGAGGAGGAAAAGGAGGAGGAAGATGCCCCATAGGCCTTTCATGTTAGGGATTGCCGGAGACTCCGGGGCGGGGAAGACCACCATCTCTGCGGGGATCGCCCGGCTCTTGGGGGTGGAGCGCACCACGAACATCTGCGTGGACGACTACCACAAGTACGACCGCAAGCAGCGCAAGGAGCTGGGCATCACCCCCTTGAACCCGGAGTGCAACTACATGGACATCATGGAGCAGCACGTGAGGCTTCTTGCCGAGGGGGAACCCATCCTGAAGCCGGTGTACAACCACTCCACGGGTACCTTTGACCCGCCGGTATACATCCCTGCCCCCCGGGCGGTGGAGGAGGAGGGCCGGCTCATCCCCCGGGTGGTGGTCCTGGAAGGGCTCCTTACCCTTTTTTCCCCGGCCTTGAGGAGCCGCTACCACCTCACCGTTTACCTGGACCCCGAGGAGGAACTCAGGCGGGAGTGGAAGGTGAAGCGGGATGTGGCCAAGCGGGGCTACACCCCGGAGGAGGTCATCGCCGACATCGAAAGGCGCATGCCCGACTCCCGGGCCTTTATCTGGCCGCAGAAGGAGCATGCGGACATCATCGTGCGCTTCTACCGGCCCGCTGGCTACGATCCGGAAAACCCCAGCACCCTGAACGTGAGGATCACCCTCAAGCACACCCTGCCCCGCCTGGATCTTTCCGAGGTGCTCCACTCCGCCTACGAGGACGAGGCCCTGATCCGCCTGGAAACCCGGAAGGAGGCGGACATCCTGGACATCACGGGCAACGTGACCCCCGAGCAGGCCCAGGCCTTTGAGCGCATCATCTGGGACCATCTGGGCCACCACGCCCAGCACTTCGACCCCAGCCTGGTGGGTACCTTCTGGGATAAGGCGGGGCAGAGCTATCCCCTGGCCCTGACCCAGCTCATCATCGCCTACTATCTGGTTAAGATGCGGGAGCTGGCCATCGAGCGGGGGCACCTGCGGGTGGCCTAGGGGGAAAGGATGCTCAAGTTTGCGCCCTCCATCCTCACGGCGGACCTGGCGAGGCTGAAGGACCAGATCGAGGAAGCCGAGGCGGCAGGGGTGGACTGGATCCACCTGGACGTGATGGATGGGGTGTTCGTTCCCAACCTTACCTTCGGGCCCCTTTTGGTGGAGGCGGTGCGGCGGGTGACCTCCCTGCCCCTGGACGTGCACCTGATGATCGTGCAGCCGGAGAGGTACCTGGAGGACTTCGCCCGTGCCGGGGCTGATGTGATCACCGTCCACTTCGAGGCCACCCCGCACGCCCACCGGGCGGTGCAGAAGGTGAAGGAGCTGGGGAAGAAGGCGGGGCTTGCCATCAACCCCGCCACGCCCCTCGAGGCCTTTGAGCCCCTGTTGCCCGAGCTGGACCTGGCCCTCCTCATGAGCGTGAACCCGGGGTTTGGAGGGCAGAAATACATTCCCACCTCCACGGGAAGGCTTCGCCGCCTTAAAGAGATGCGGGATAGGCTGAACCCCTCCTGCCTCATTGAGGTGGATGGGGGCGTGAACCGGGATACCGTGGCCGAGGTGTACCGGGCGGGTGCGGACGTGGCCGTGGCGGGAAGCGCTCTTTTCAATGGGCGGCCTGTGGCTGATAACCTTAAGGAGCTAAAGGAGGTGCTTTATGCCCTTGGCGATAGGTAAGGAGGTTTTGGACAAGGCGCGGCGCGAAGGCTATGCGGTTCCCAGCTTCAACACCAACAACCTGGAGATCACCCAGGCCATCCTCGAGGTGGCCGACGAGCTAAGGGCCCCGGTCTTCATCCAGGTTTCCGACGGGGCCAGGAAGTACGCTGGGATGGAGAACCTGGCCAACCTGGTGAAGGACATGGCCAGCCGCACCAAGGTGCCCGTGGTCCTCCACCTGGACCACGGGGCCGACTTCAAGATGGTGATGCAGGCCCTGAGGGCGGGCTTTACCAGCGTGATGATCGATGCCAGCCACCATCCCTTTGAGGAGAACGTGGCCGAGACCAAGAAGGTGGTGGAGGCGGCCCATGCGGTGGGGGTGAGCGTGGAGGCGGAGCTAGGCCGGCTTCAGGGCATAGAGGACAACATCCAGGTGTCGGAGGCGGAGGCCTTCCTCACCGACCCCGAGGAGGCGGAGCGCTTCGTGGCGGAAACGGGGATCGACTACCTGGCCATCGCCATCGGCACCAGCCACGGGGCCTACAAGGGGAAGGGCCGGCCCTACATCGACCACAAGCGCCTCGAGGAGATCAGCAAACGGGTTTCCATCCCCCTGGTGCTCCACGGGGCGAGCGGGGTTCCCACCTGGCTTAAGGAGAAGCTCTTGGCCACGGGGGCCGAGCTCAAGGAGGCCACGGGCATCCACGACGAGGACATCAAAAAGGCCATTCCCAACGGCATCGCCAAGATCAACATCGACACCGACCTGCGCCTGGCCATGACCCTGGGGATCCGCGAGGTGGTGGTGGGGAACCCCAAGGAGTTCGACCCCCGCAAGATCATCGGGAAGGGCCGGGACTACCTCAAGCAGGTGATCCGGGAGAAGTTTGAGCTGATGGGGACCGTGGGCCGGGCCTAAGCCACCCCACCCTGGCTGTGCCAGGGTGGGGACCCCGGACCGCCAGGGACGTCAAAGGCAAAACCCCGCCCGTGTGGGCGGGGGTTTTGGTCGGGGAGGCCGGATTTGAACCGACGACCACACGCACCCCAAGCGTGTGCGCTACCAGGCTGCGCTACTCCCCGGCGCGCAAAGGTTAGTCTAGTGCGCCGCCTCGTTCCCGTCAAGTAGACTTGAGGGCATGGAGATCAAGGACCTGAAGAGTCTGGTTGAGTACAACCCGGAAAAGATGGCGAAAATCCCCGTCTTTTCCTCGGACAAGATGTTTTTTGACCTCTACGCCCTTCTTCCGGGCCAGGCCCAGAAGGTGCACGCCCACGAGGGCTCCGATAAGGTGTACTACGTTCTGGAGGGCGAGGTGGTGGTGCGCATCGGGGATGAGGAGGCCCTTTTGGTCCCGGGGATGGCGGCTTTGGCCCGTTCGGGGGAGGCCCACGGGGTGCGGAACGAGTCGGCGAACCCCGCCCTTCTCCTGGTGGTGATGGCCCCAAGGCCCTAACCTTTCACAGGGTTTTCAAGGCCCTGGAGTAGGCTTATCCAGATGCTCAAAGCCCTGCCCGCGGACCTGGGGTTTTTGGCGGAGGTCCTCCGCCGCTACCCGGTGCGGGTCCTATTCCGGGGGGAGATCCTTCCCGAAGGCCCCTTGAGGGGGGAGAAGCTTTGGGAGGAGGGCGAGATCGCCCTCTACTGGGAGGGGCCACCCCCCTCGCAAGAGGTCAGGGAGGCGCTTCGGCTTCTCCTTAAGGTCTTCCGGGAGGTTTTGGAGCTTAGGGAGAGGGAACTGGCCCTCCTGAAAAGCCAGGAGGAAACCTCGAGGCTCCTCGGCCTTCTCCTCCACGAGATCAAAAACCCCCTCATGAGCGTTCTCGGGGCCCTCGAGCTCACCCTGGAGGTGGAGGGCCTGCCGGAGGAGGCCAAGGAGCTTCTTTCCATCGCCGAGAAGAGTGCCCGGCGCATCCAGGATCTCCTCAACAAGGCCCGGGAGTACCTGCGCCTGGGCCAGGGGGTTCGGCTGAAAAGCGAGCGGGTGGACCTGAAGGCCCTCCTTCTCCAGGTGGCGGAGGAGATGCGTCCCCTGGCCCGAAGGAAGGGCATCGCCCTGCGCCTGATCCTGCCCAAGCGGGAGGCCTGGGTCTACGGGGACCGGGAGTGGCTGTACCAGGCGGTGCTCAACGTGGTCAACAACGCCGTCAAGTACACCCCGGAAGGGGGGCGGGTGGCGGTGCGCCTTCTGGTGGGCCCGGAGCAGTACGGCATTGCGGTTTCCGACACGGGCCCCGGCATCCCCAAGGAGGAGCAGGAAAGGGTCTTTGAACCCTTCTACCGGGCCTCCACCCGGGGGGAGGTGGAGGGGACGGGGCTTGGGCTTGCCCTGGTGAAGCGGGTCCTCGAGGCCCACGGGGGCGAGGTGCGCCTGAGAAGCCGTCTCGGCCAGGGAAGCACCTTCCTTCTCCTCTTGCCCAGGCCCCGCCCGGGCCAGAGGGCCCCGGTGGGAAGGCTTCTTCTCCTCATGGTGGCCCTGATCGCCTTGGCCCGGCTGCCCATCTTCCCTGCTCCCTTGGGTTCCAAGGCCTTCGGGGAGGTGCCGGCGGGGGAGGTGGTGCGGCTTCCCGGGCTGGAGCTGGCCTTTAGCCCCGAGGCTAAAGGGGAAGCCCGGCGCTGGCGGAGCCTTTGGGGTGGGGGGAATAGGGTGCAGGTGAGCCTGGAAGGAGGAGGGGTGGAGGCCGTGCGGGAAAAACCCCTGCCCCTGACCCTTTCCACCCCGGAGGGCCAGGTGCGGCCCACCGGGACCCACCTCCGTCTTTCCCGGGAAGGCGGGGCCCGGCTTTCCCTGTACCGGGGGAAGGTGGCCTTGGGGCAGGAGACCCTTCCTGCTGGGGAAGGGGCGGTCTTGGGCAAGGGGGTGAGGCGGAAGCTTCTTGCTGCCCCCTTGGTGCGCCCGGTGCCGGGTCCTGAGGGGGAGGTGGTCTTCCGCCTCCTGGGCCCTGAGGGGACCCGGGCTTTCCGGGTGGAGGTGCGGAGCGGGGAAAAGGTGGTCCTTTCCGCCAAGGTGGAGGGCAACCTGTTCCGCTACCTGCCCCAGGCGGACCGCCTGAGCCAGGTGCGGGCCATGGCCTTGGATGAAGTGGGCCTCGAGGGCTACCCCTCGGACCCGGTGCCCTTCCGGGAGCGGAAAAGCTTCTACGAGGGCAGGAAGCGGCTTCCCCAGGACCCAGCCGGAGCGGAAACCTTCTTGCGCCGGGCGGTGTCCGCTTTCCCGGATGATGCGGAGGCCTTGGGCGAGCTGGCCTTCGCCCTTTACCTGCAGGGGCGCCACGGCGAGGCCAAGCCCCTTTACGAGAAGGCTCTGGCCCTCCTGGACAGCCCCGACATCCGGGTCCGCTACGCCAGGCTTCTTTACCACATGAAACGCTACGGGGAGGCGGAGGCCAGCTACCGCCTGGTTCTGGCCGGGGACCCGGGGAACCTGGATGCCCGCTGGGGGCTTGCTGAGGTGGTCCTGGCCCTGGGGCGGGCCAAGGAGGCGGAGCTCCTTGCCCGGCAGGTCCTGGCGGTGGCGCCCTCTTACCCCCTGGCCCGGTTTACCCTGGCCAAGGCCCTGTTGGAGCAGGGGAAGGTGGAGGAGGCCAAAGCGCTTCTTGCGGAGGAGTTGAAGCGGAACCCCGACCCGGAGGTAAAGGCCTTGCTGGAGGGACTTCCCTAATCTTCTTCTCCGGCCTTGGCCCTGAGAACCGCCTGGGCTTCGGTGCGTGCTGGGGTGGGGTATTTAGAATGGAGGCGTGGCCCGCGTCTTGGTGGTGGAGGACGATCCTACCGTGGCCAGGGTCCTGGAGCTGGCCCTAAGGCGGGAGGGGTACCAGTTCCAGCTGGCCCGGGATTACCCCACTGCAAGAGCAGCCCTGGCCCAGGACTGGGATGCCATCATCCTGGATATCAACCTGCCCGGCGGCTCGGGCCTGGATCTTTTGCGCTACCTGCGACGGGAGTTAAGGAGGAATACCCCCGTTTTGGTCCTTTCCGGCCTGAAGCAGGAGCGGAGCGTGGCCGAGGCTCAGGCCCTGGGGGCCCAGGAGTACCTCACCAAGCCCTTCAGCCCCGGGGAGCTGGTGAAGCGCTTGGAGCGCTATGTGGCGGCGCGGTGAGCGGCTTTATGCCCTCCTGGTGGTTCTGGTGGTGCTCCTGGAGGCCCTGGCCCTTGGGGGCCTGGTGGTGGCCTTCTCGGGGCGGATTTTTAACCTCCTCGGCTCCCCGGTGGCCTACCGGGCCCTGTTCCAGGCCCTGGTCCTTACGGGGCTGGCCCTCACTTCCCTTTCCGCTTACATCCTGCTCTACCACGCCTACACCGCCAGCAAGGAGCGTTTGGACCGCAAGGCTTACGAGGACTGGCTGGCCCGGTTCACCGAGGCCCTCTTCAACGAGGAGCCGCCCCCGCCTCCTCCCTGGCCCCGCCCGGCCCTCGAGGCCCTTTTGAACCTCCGGGAGATGCTCAAGGGGGAGTTCTCCGAGCGGATAGCCGACTGGCTCCGCCAGGTTTATCCCCACTGGATCCGCCTTCTGAAAAGCCGGTGGGCCTCCCGGCCTGCCCGGCTGGAGGCTTTGGATGCCCTGGCCCAGGCCCGTTTGCCGGAAACCCTGGAGGCCATCCTCCCCTATCTTTCCCATCGGGATCCCGTGCTGCGCCTGGGGGCGGCCCGGGCAGGGGCCCGGGTGGCCCGGGGTGAGGGGCTTGGACGGCTGGCGGCGGCTCTCCTGGAGGCGGGCCTGCCCCGCGGGGCCCTCCTGGAGGTGCTCCTCCTTCTGGAGGAACGGGCGACGCCTGTGGTGGAGGCCTTCCTCTCCCGGGGTGGAAGGGAAGAGGTGTGGGCGGCTTTAGAGGCCATCGGCCGGCTTAAGCTTGTGGCGTTGGCGGAGAGGGTGCTTCCCTTTTTGGATCATCCGGATCCGGAGCTTAAGGCTGCCGCCATGCGGGCCCTTTACCGAATGCGCTACCCACCCAAGGGGTACGAGGGGCTTTTGCTGGCGGCCTTGAAGGACGAGCAGGAGTTCTTGCGGGCCCACGCCGCCCGGCTCATGGCCCTTCTCGGGAACGAGCTGGCCCAGCGGGCTTTGTGGAAGGCGCTTTCCGACCCTTCCTTTTACGTGCGCCGGGCGGCGGCGGAAGGGCTTTTGCTGATGAATAGGGGATTCCTGGCCCGGGCGGCGGAGGGCCACCCCGACCCCTTTGGCCGGGCCATGGCCCAGCAGGTGTTGCGGGAGGCGGCGTGAACCTTCTCCTGGACTTTTTGTTCCTGTACCAGGTGGTGATCCTGTGGTATTTCGCCCTCCTGAACCTCTTTTATGCCCTCTTCGCCTTCTTCGGCCTAGGGATGGTGGCCCGCTACGCCCGGGAGCTTTCCGAGCTCTCCCTGAAGGACCTTTTGGAACGGGAGGCTTACCTGCCCGTGTCCATCCTGGTGCCCACCTACAACGAGGAGAAGACCATTGCCCACTCGGTGCGCTCCTTTTTGAGCCTGCACTACCCGGAGTTTGAGGTGATCGTGGTGGCGGATGGGCCCAAGGACCGGACCCTCGAGGTGCTCAAGGAGGCCTTCCGCCTGGTGGAGGTGGAATGGGTCTACCGCCGGGCGCTTCTCACCAAGCCCGTGCGGGCGGTCTACCGCTCCCTGGTCTACCCCAACCTCATCGTGGTGGACAAGGAGAATGGGGGCAAGGCAGACGCCCTAAACGCCGGGCTCAACCTGGCCCGCTACCCCCTCTTCTGCGCCGTGGATGCGGATAGCCTCCTGGATGCCCAGGCCCTCCTTCGGGCGAGCCGGCTTTTCCTGGAGGATGACCGCGTCCTGGCCGTGGGGGGGACCATACGGCCCCTAAACGGGGCGGTGGTGCGGGAAGGGGTGGTGGAGGCCCTGCACCTTCCCCGGGGGTTTCTGGAGAAGATGCAAATCGTGGAGTACGCCCGGGCCTTTTTCATGGGCCGGGCGGGCTGGAGCGCCATGGGAGCCCTGCTCATCATCTCGGGAGCCTTTGGCCTTTTCCGCCGGGAGGAGGCCCTGAGGGTTGGGGGGTACCGCACGGACACCGTGGGGGAGGACATGGAGCTGGTGGTGCGCCTCCACCGCCGGGCCCGGGAGGAGGGGCGGGAGTACCGCATCGTGTACACCCCGGATCCCATCTGCTACACCGAGGTGCCCGCGGACTGGGCCACCCTTAGGAAGCAACGGAACCGCTGGCACCGGGGGCTATGGGAGGTGCTCTGGAACCACCGGGTGATGCTCTTCAACCCCCGCTATGGCCGGCTCGGCCTTCTGGCCATGCCCTATTTCGTCCTCTTCGAGGCCCTGGCCCCGGTGGTGGAGGTTTTGGGGTATGTGCTTTTCCCGGTTTTCTACCTCCTCGGCCTTTTCAATGCGGAGTTTGCCTTCCTCTTCTTTCTCCTGGCCGTGGCCTACGGAGTGCTTCTTTCCCAGCTGGCGGTGGGCATGGAGACCTTGCTTCTCAAGCGCTATCCCCGGCTAAGGGACCGCCTGGCGCTCCTTCTTTTGGCGATCCTCGAGGGCCTGGGCTACCGCCAGATCCTGGCCTGGGAGCGTTTTCTCGCCACCTTCCAGGTCTGGCGGAAACGGGGGGTCTGGGGGGAGATGCGGCGCAAGGGGTTAGAGTCTGCGTAAGCGGAGGGCCACCCCGAGGCGCAAGGCTAGGGAAAGGAGGATGGGGAAGTGGTAAGGGCTTGGCCCCAGGCCCAGGCTGGCGGCGCTTCCCGCCAGCAGGCTTCCCAAAAGCCCTCCCAGGCCCAGGGCCAGCCAGAAGAGGACCAGGTAGCCGTTTCGGGCTTCCCTGGGGGCGTGGGCCAAGGCCGCATTGGCCAGGGCGGTTCCGAGACCGCTCCAGGCCAGGGCATCGGCAAGGGCGGAAAGCCATATGGGCCAGGGAAAGGCCCTGGACCCCGAAAGCCAGAGGAGGGGCATCAAGGCTGCCACCATTGCCGTGCGGAAGAGGACGGCCTTGTGACCTTCCCGGTCCGCCATCCGGCCCCACATGGGTCCGAAGAGGAGGCCGCTTGAGGCGGAGATCACCGTCCAAAGACCCACCTCGGTCATGGAGAGGCCACCCACCTGTACGAAGTAGGGGATGACGTAGGGTCCTCCCACCATGACCGCCCCGTACCAGAGAAAAACCAGGCCCAGGTAGCGCCGGTAGGCCAGGTCCTGCCAGGCGATCCCGAGAGCCTTTCGGGCGGGAGGGGCGGGGGATTCCGAAGGCTCGCTTTGGAGGCGGAGAAGCAAGACGGAAAGAAGCCCGGCCCCCACCCCCAGAAGGAGAACAACCTGGTAGCCCAGGGGTGAAGGAAGGCGGTCGGCCACCATACCCCCCATGAGGTTCCCCAGGGTGCCCACCAGGCCCAAGAGGGCGTTTCTGAAGCCGAAGTAGCGTCCCCGCCTTTCCTCGGCCACCAGGTCCGCCATCCAGGAGAGCCAGAGGACCCCCACCGGGGCAGCCAGAAGCTGGGAGAGGCCGGCAAAAAGAAGAAGGGTGGGCACCCTCAAGCCTTCCGGCAAAAAGGCGGCCAGGGCAGCGGGCAGGAAGAGCATCCGGGCCAAAAAGTTGAGCCGCACCGCCAGGGCCTTGCGGCTTCCCCTCAGGGAAAGGGCCAGGGGGGCTAGGAGCTGGGCCAGGAAGGGAAGGGCTCCCAGAAGGGCCAGGGCCTGGGGGGAAGCGCCCAGGGCCAGGGCATACCCGGTGACGATCACCCCCGTGCTCCAGTTGAGGAAGAGGATGGCCAAGACGCCTTCCCATATGGAGAGTTTTAGGGAGCGCTCCGGTTCCACCCCATGATTATCCTTGAACCCGGTAAAATCTCCCCCATGGAGACCGCCATCACCCGCATGCTGGGTATCCGTTATCCCATCGTGGCCGCCCCCATGTTCCTGGTTTCCGGGGCCAGGCTCCTTCAGGCGGTGGCCGAGGCGGGGGCCATCGGGGTCATCCCCAGCCTCAACTTCCGCACTCACGCTGGCTTTCGGGAGTTTTTGGAGACCTTTCCCCCAGGGCTTCCCTTCGGGGTGAACCTCATCCTTAAGGACAATCCCCGCCTCGAGGAGGACCTGGAGGCGGTGGCCGAGCGAAGGGTGCCTTTGGTGGTCACCTCCTTGGGGGACCCCACCCGGGTGGTGGAGCGGGTCAAGGCCTATGGCGGCGTGGTCTGGTGCGATGTGGTGGGTTTAAGGCACGGGAGAAAGGCGGTGGAGGCTGGGGCCGACGCCCTGGTGGCGGTGGCCGCTGGGGCTGGGGGGCATGCCGGGATGGTGAGCCCCTTTGTCCTCGGGCCCTGGCTTAGGGAGGAACTCGGGGTGCCCGTGCTCATCGCCGGGGGCATCGCCACGGGAAGGCAGCTCCTCGCCGCCTTGGCCCTGGGGGATGCTGCCTATATCGGCACCCGCTTCATCGCCACCCTGGAGTCCGAGGCTCCCCTGGAGTACAAGGAAGCCCTTTTGAGGGCCACTCCTGAGGACATCCAGTACACCCCGGAGGTTACCGGGGTGCCCGCCAACTTCCTCCGGGAATCCCTGGAGCGCTTCCGCCAGGGTGGGGGCAAGGCCTGGAAGGAAGTTTATTCCGCCGGGCACGGGGTGGCCTTCATCCGGGATCTCCCTTCCGCCAAGGAGGTGGTGGCCCGGCTGGTGGCCGAGTACCAGGAAGCCAAGCAAAGCCTGCCCTGATTCCATATCGGGGGTTTTCGCCAAGATGCTTACCGCCTTGCGCATCTTCTTTCCCTTTATCCTCTCCCTGGGCTTGACCTACGCCCAGTACGACCTGGTGGTTTACGGGGCCACTCCCCAAGGGGTGACGGCAGCTGTGGCCGCAGCCCAGGAGGGCCTTAGGGTCCTCCTCCTGGAACCCGGGCGGGGGGTAGGAGGGGTTCTCACCCAAGGGTGGCTGGCCACCCTGGACC
The DNA here is from genome assembly GCF_057547025.1 of Thermus sp. KWY1. NCBI lineage: Bacteria > Thermotogati > Deinococcota > Deinococci > Thermales > Thermaceae > Thermus > Thermus sp. KWY1. The sequence continues at coordinate 68,092 of NZ_BAAJPG010000018.1, read as the reverse complement.
TGGCCAAGGACCGGGAGGGTCTCCTCCAGGGAGGGCTTTTTCGTGACTTCTACCGCCGTATCGGGCAGGAGGCTTCCTTTGATGTGAAGCGGGCGGAGGAAGCCCTGTGGGCCATGCTCCGGGAGGCGGGGGTGGAGGTCCGGTTGCAGGTGCCCCTGGACCGGGTGGAGGTGGAGGCGAGCCGCCTGACCCTGGTGGCGATCCCTGAGGGCCCCGTTCAGGCTCCCTACTTCGTGGATGCCACCGATACCGCGGAACTCGCCTTTCGCGCTGGGGCCAGCTTCACCCAGGGGAGGGAGGACACGGGTCTGGACCAGCGGAGCATGGCGGCCACCTTGGTCTTCCGGTTGGAGGGGGTTCCCTGGGGTGCCGTCTTTCTGGCCCTCAACTACGAGGGCCAGGTGCAGCGTACGGGGGCAGGGGCCTGGGGGAGGAGCGGCTGGGGTTTTGCAGGCCTGGTGCGGGGTTACCTCCCCTCCGATCCCAGCCGCTACGCCCTCCGGGGCTTGAACCTGGCCCGTCAGGACGACGGGAGCCTGCTGGTCAACGCCCTTCTCCTCTTCGGGGTGGAGGGGGCGGATCCTTTGAGCCTGGAGCGCATGCGCCTGGAAGCGGCCCTCGAGGCCGAGCGGGTGGTGGCCTACCTGCGGGAGAAGGATCCCCTCCTCTTTGGCACCGCCCGCCTGGCCGGGGTGGCCCCTAGCCTCTATGTCCGGGAAAGCCGCCACCTGAAGGCCCTTTACCGCTTGAAGGCTGATGAGGTCCTCCTGGGCCGGACCTTTCCTGACGCCGTGGCCCTGGGGGGGTACCCCTTGGACGGCCAGGCCTACTTCCCGGGGGAAACCCCTTACCTTTTGGGTACCCCGGCGCCCTACGGGGTGCCCTTCCGGAGCCTGGTGCCCCAGGAGTTGAGAAACCTCCTGGTGGTTTCCCAGGCGGCAGGGTTTGACAGCGTGGCCGCCTTTTCCGCCCGGGTGGTTCCCTTGCAGATGGCCTTGGGGGAGGCGGCAGGGGTGGCGGTGGCCCTCCTTCGGCGGGCGCCGCAAGCAGGGCTTATGAAGGTGCCCCTGGCGGATTTTCACGAGTTGGCCGCAAGCGGGCAGGCCCTCGAGGCGCTGCGCAAGCGGCTTGCCCAAAGGGGGGCTAGGTTTTCCTCCCCGGAGGGAGGCCGGGTGGAGGCGGAAAGGCCAGGGTACCGGGAGGCGGTGGCCCTCCTGAGGCGGGGGCTCTTCGCCGGACCCTACTACCTGAAAGGCTCCTTGGGCCTTTCCGAACCCATTCTCCTGGGGGACTTCTTGGCCAACCTGGAGCACTACTACCGGGCGAAGGGGCCTGAGGAGCGCCTTAGAGTGGTGCTGAAGGCCAGGGAGCTTTTCCGGGAGGAACTGCAAAAGCCCTTGAAGCGGTTCACCCTGAACCAGCTCCTGCAGGCGCTGGGGGAGGGCAAGCTTTCGGGTGCCGATCCCGTGACCCGGGGGGAGGCGGCCCTTCTCCTCTACCGGCTTCTGCCATAATGGTCTAAAGTGCTAGCCATCTTGCTCCTCCCCGAGTTCTCCGAGCTGGAGGCGGCCCTAGCCCTCGAGGCGGCCAAGCGCCTGGGGCTTCCCGCCTATACGGTGGCCAAGGGCCGCAAGGGAACCCCGGCCCTGGCGGGCTCCATCTGGACCCCCACCTACGCCTTCCCCGCGGCCCCGCCCCCGGAAGCCCTCCTCATCCCCGGGGCCAAAAGGCCAGGCCGGATGGCCCGGGATCCCTCCTATGTGGCCTTCGTGGAGGAGGTATGGGAGGGGTTAGAGGCAGTGTTTCTGGGCTTCAACGCCCATCTCTTCCTGGCCGAGGTGGGCAGGCTTCCTTCCCGGGTGGCGGCCCCAGGGGAGGTGGCCCAGGCCTTGGCCAAGCAGGGCTACCAGGTGGCGGATGGTTCCTTCCACCGGGAGGCCAAGGTCTATACCACCCTGGGGGGGTTATCCCTGCTTAAGGCTTTAGAGGATTGGGCGCAAAAAGCGATTGAACTTTAAGTTTATACGGTAGTACACTACCCCCATGACCGTGAGGGAGTATCAGAAAAAGCGGCGCCGGGAGCGCATCTTCCAGGCAGCCATGGCCCTTTTCCGTCAGCAGGGTTTCCGGGAAACCACCGCCACCGATATCGCCAAGGCCGCCCACGTGTCCCGGGGTACCTTCTTCAACTACTACCCCTATAAGGAAGCCGTGCTCCTGGAATACGGGAGCCTGCTTCTTGCAGACCTCAGAGAGGAGGTAAGGCGGCGCCTGGCCCAGAAAGAGGATCCCATGGCCCTCCTCCGCTTCCTCTTCCAGAGGCTTGCCGCCTTTACCCAGGCGGAGAAGGACCTTCTTTTGCCCCTTCTCTACGAGCTTTTAAACCCCGATCCCGTCCGGGCCAAGGCCGCCTTCCTGGCCCTGCCTTTAGGGGACTTGATCGCCGAGGTCCTGAAGCCCTTGCGGGAAAAGGGGGTGGTGCGGCAGGACCTTTCCCTGGAGCGCATGGGCCGCACCTTGGCCGACCTTTACTTCCTCGCCGCCTTGCGCTGGGCGGCCTATACCCCTAACCGGGATTTCGGGGAGGAGGTGGAGAAATCCCTGTCCTTGGCCCTGGAAGGGATTCTGGCCCGGAGCCAGCCCGCCCAGGTTTCCAGGAAATCCGCCAAAGCCAAGGCTTAGTCCGCGGCCACCTTCAGCCGCTCGGCGATCTCGGGGATTCTGGCCAAAAAGACCCCTGTGGGGCTACCCGTGAGGGCCACCTCCTCCGGGGTACCCTCGGCCACGATCTCCCCGCCCCGGTCGCCCCCCTCGGGGCCCAGGTCAATCACCCAGTCTGCGGTCTTCACCACATCCAGGTTGTGCTCGATGACCACCACGGTGTTGCCGGCGTCCACCAGGCGATGGAGCACGTTGAGAAGCTTGGCCACGTCGTCAAAGTGAAGGCCGGTGGTGGGCTCGTCCAGGATGTAAAGGGTGCGGCCCGTGGCCTTGCGGCCCAGCTCCGTGGCCAGCTTGATCCTCTGGGCCTCGCCCCCGGAAAGGGTGGGGGAGGGCTGGCCCAGGCGCATGTAGCCCAGGCCCACGTCCACCATGAGCTGGAGCTTGCGGGCGATGGTGGGAACGTTCTGGAAAAACTCCAGGGCTTCCTCGGCGGTCATGTCCAGGACGTCGGCGATGCTCTTGCCCCTTAGCTTCACCTCGAGGGTCTCCTTGTTGTAGCGCTTGCCCTTGCACACCTCGCAGGGCACGTAGAGGTCGGGCAAAAAGAGCATCTCGATCTTCACCGTGCCGTCGCCCCCGCAGGCCTCGCACCGCCCCCCCTTCACGTTGAAGGAGAAGCGACCCGGGCCATACCCCCTCTTCCTGGCCTCCGGGGTCTTGGCAAAGAGGTCGCGGATCTCGTCAAAGATCCCGGTGTAGGTGGCGGGGTTGGAGCGAGGGGTGCGGCCGATGGGGGACTGGTCGATCTCGATCACTTTGTCCAGGTGCTCCACTCCCTCCAGGGATTCGTAGGCTCCAGGGGTGGTCTTGGCCCGCATGAGCTTTTGGGCCAAGGCGGCGTAGAGGACATCGTGGATCAGGGTGCTCTTTCCCGAACCGGAGGGCCCGGTCACCGCCACGAAGCGGCCCAAGGGGATTTTCAAGGTGATGTTTTTCAGGTTGTGCTCCCGGGCCCCCTTGAGCACCAGCCACTTGCCGTTCCCCTTCCTGCGCTCCCTGGGCACGGGGATTCGCTTTTCCCCCCTTAAGTAGGCCCCGGTAAGGCTCTCCTTGCTTTTAAGGATCTCCTCCAGGGGTCCTTGGGCCACCACCTCTCCTCCGTGGATGCCGGCCCCCGGTCCCATGTCCACGATCCAGTCCGCGGCCCGCATGGTTTCCTCGTCGTGTTCCACCACGATCAGGGTGTTTCCAAGCCCCTGGAGGCGCTTCAGGGTCTGGATGAGGCGCTGGTTGTCCCTGGGGTGGAGGCCGATGCTGGGCTCGTCCAGCACGTAAAGCACCCCGGTGAGGCCGCTTCCCACCTGGGTGGCCAGGCGAATCCGCTGGGCCTCCCCTCCGGAGAGGGTGTTGGCGGCTCGGTCCAGGGTGAGGTAGTCCAGCCCCACCCCCACCAGGAAGCCCAGCCTCTCCACGATCTCCCGCAGGATGGGGCGGGCGATCTGGGCCTGGAAGGGGGAGAGATAGGCCTCGAGGTTCCGGAAAAACTCCAGGGCCTCGCGAACGGGCAGGGCCGAAACCTCGGCGATGTTCTTGTCCGCCACCCTTACGGAGAGCACTTCCTTCTTGTAGCGGGTGCCGCCGCACACCGGGCAGGGCTTCTGCGACATGAAGCCTTCCAGCACCTCCTTGACCCCTTCGGACTCCGCCTCCTGGTACCGCTTCTGCAGCCAGGGGATGACCCCCTCGTAGTGGACCTCCACCCGGAAGGTTTCCTTGCCTCCCCGGCGGAAGACCACCTCAAAGGGCTCGGGAAGGCCGTAGAGCACGGCCTGCTGGGCCTCCTCCGGCAGGTCCTTGAAGGGGGTTTTGAGGTCGAAGCCCATGTGTTCTGCCAAGGCCCGAAGCCGGTCCCAGAGGTAGCTTCGCCCCGTGTCCCGCCCCCGGGCCCAGGGCAGGATGGCCCCCTCGGCCAGGGAGAGCTCGGGGTTCACGATGAGCTCAGGGTCAAACTCCTGCTTGTAACCCAGACCCGAGCAGGCAGGGCAGGCCCCATAGGGGGCGTTGAAGGAGAAGATGCGGGGCTCGAGCTCCTCCAGGACGCTTCCGTGCTCGGGACAGGCGAACTTCTCGGAGAAAAGCTCCTCCTGGCCGGAATCCGGGTAAAAGACCCGCATGAGTCCCTCGCCCCTAAGGAGGGCGAGCTCCACTGCCTCGGCGATGCGGGGGCGTTCCTCCTCCTTAAGGACCACCCGGTCGATCACCAGGTCAATGTCGTGCTTCTCGTACTTTTCCAGGTTTAGGTTCTGGGCCTCCTCCAGGAGATAGATGACCCCATCCACCCGCACCCGGGCGTAGCCTTCCTTCATGAGTTGCTGGAAAAGCTTGCGGTACTCCCCCTTCCTCCCCCGCACCAAGGGAGCCATGAGGATGGCCCGGGTGCCCGGGGGGTTCTTCAGGAGGCGGTCGGTGATCTCGCTGGCGGATTGCTTCTCAATGGGGCGGCCGCACTCCGGGCAGTAGGCGGTGCCGATGCGGGCATAGAGGAGGCGGAGGTAGTCGTGGATTTCCGTTACTGTGCCCACGGTGGAGCGGGGGTTGTGGCTGGTGGTTTTCTGGTCGATGGAGATGGCGGGGGAGAGGCCCTCGATGCTTTCCACCTCGGGCTTGTCCATGACCCCCAGGAACTGGCGGGCGTAGCTGGAGAGGCTTTCCACGTAGCGCCGCTGCCCCTCTGCGTAGATGGTGTCAAAGGCCAGGGTGCTCTTGCCCGAGCCGGAAACCCCGGTGATGACGATGAACTTGCCCCGCGGGAGCTCCAGGCTGATGTTCTTGAGGTTGTGCTCCCGTGCCCCCCGGATGACGATGCGGTCCATCCGTGGAAGTATACCACTACCTTCTGGGAAGGACCAGGTGACAGGAGGGGGCTTCCCGTGCCCTATAGTGAACCTATGGCCTCTTGGATGCGTACCGAGGCGGAGGAAGCCCCCAAGGTCATGGAGCGCCTCCTTAGGGAGAACGAGGGCGAGGTGAGGAGCCTGGCCCGCTTCCTGAGGAAGCGCCCCCCGGCCCTCACCCTTACCGTGGCCCGGGGGAGTTCCGACCATGCGGCCCTTTTTGCCAAGTACCTCCTCGAGGCCCGATTGGAGTGGCCGGTTCTCTCCTTGGCCCCTTCCGTCCTCACCCTTTACCGGGCTAGGCCCAAGGTGCCTTTTCCCTCCCTTCTTCTCGCCTTTAGCCAAAGCGGGGAAAGCCCCGACCTTTTGGAGGCGGTAAGCGCCTACCGCTCCCAGGGAGCCCTCACCGTGGCCCTGGTGAACCGGGAGGAGAGCCCCCTGGCCCGGATGGCGGAGGTGGTCCTTCCCCTCCATGCCGGGGAGGAGAAGGCGGTGGCCGCCACCAAGAGCTTCCTGGCCATGCTGGCCGCCACCCTCCATCTCCTGGCCCACCTGGTGGAGGAATCCCGCCTGCGCCAGGTCCTTCCCGGCTTACCCGAGGCCTTGAACCGGGCCTTGGAGGCCTCGGGGGAGCTGGATTACCTGGAGGATGCGGAAAACCTTTTCGTCCTGGGGCGGGGGTTCACGTACCCCGTGGCCCTCGAGGCGGCCTTGAAGCTGAAGGAGGTGGCGGGGCTTCATGCGGAGGGGTTTTCGGCGGCGGAGTTCCTCCACGGTCCCCAGGCCCTTTTGGAGGCTGGCTTTCCGGTGCTGGCCTTGGTGCAAAAGGATGAGGCCTTGGAGGCCCTTCTTTCCACCCTGGAAGGGTTAAAGGCGAAAGGGGCTCATCTTCTCGTTCTCTCCCCGGAGCCCGATGCCCTGGCCCTGGCGGATTCTCCCCTGGCGCTTCCCGTGGCCTCCGAGCCCGAGATCACGCCTCTTTTCCTGGCCCAGGCCTTTTATCCCAAGGCGGAGGCCCTGTCCCGGGCCCGGGGCCTGGATCCGGACCGGCCCCGGCACCTCACCAAGGTGACCCGGACCCGCTAGAAGACCCTTTCCCCCAGGGGTACCTCCCGCTCCGCGGTGAGGAGGACCACCCGGCCCTCCGCATCCTTAGCCCCCAGGACCAGCACCTCGGAGGGGAAGCCTGCGATGGAGCGGGTTCCCAGGTTCACCGCGCACACCACCAGGCGGCCCACCAAGTCCTCGGGGCGGTAAAGCTCGGTAATCTGGGCGGAACTCTGTTTGACCCCTAAGGGCCCGAGGTCGATCCAGAGCTTGTAGCTGGGTTTGCGGGCTTTCTCGTGGGGTTCGGCCTTCAAGATGCGGCCGATGCGCAGATCCAGGATTTGAAAGGCTTGCAGGGCCTCCATGGCTAGATTCTGCCAGAGGAAGGGGCTGGTACAAACACGTTTCCCGCCTCTTGAGGAGGCGGGACTTTTGCAGATAGGGCGCTGGTGGGCCGTGCAGGACTTGAACCTGCAACCAACCGGTTATGAGCCGGCCGCTCTGACCGATTGAGCTAACGGCCCATGCCAAGGGCTTATTTTAGCACAAGGGAGGACTAAGGCCAAACGTCCCGCCCGCTATGTATACACTAAAGGAGGAGGTGAGCCATGACGGTAAACGAGAGCACCACCGATAGGGTGATTCGCTTTATCCTGGCCCTGGTCCTCTTCTACATCGCTTTCCAGTCGGCATCTCCCTGGAACTGGATCCTGGGGATCGTGGGGGTGGTCCTCCTCTTCACGGCGGTCACCGGCTTCTGCGCCATCTACAAGGTCCTGGGCATCAGCACCAAGAAGTAGACCGGCTTTGCCCAGCCCTGGACCCCAGGTGAGCTGGGGCGTTGTCTGGCTGAAGGCCGGGCCGGTGGGGATATGGATTGGCCGCTTGCCCCTGGGGATCATGTCCGGGTGGAGTTTTGGAAGTTTCCCGGGGATGTGCTCCACTACTTCTGGGAAGCCCGGGTGGTGGAGGTGAGACCTGAAGGCGTCCTGACCCTTTTGCCACAGGGCGGGATCTTTCACCACGTGGCCAAGGGGAAGGCGGTGGTGCTGGACCACGATGCCTATGTGGCCTTTTTCCCTGGGGCCTGGTACTCCGGGGGGCCGGATGTGAGGGAGGGCCGGGTGCTGGAGTATTACTGGAACGTGCAGACCCCGGCGGAGTGGACGGGAAGGGGTTTTCGCCAGTACGACCTCGAGCTGGACGTGCGTTGCCAGGCCGACCATACCTGCCAGGTCTTTGACCAGGAGGAGTTTTGGGCCAAGCGCTCCCTTTACCCCAGGCTTTGGGTGGAGGAGGCGGAAAAGGCGGTGGAGGCCATCCTTCACCACATGCGGCAGGGAAGGTGGCCGGTGCTGCCTCCCGGGGAGCCCCTTCCCTGGATGGAACGGATCTAGGGCGTGAGGGTGGGGAGGGAAGAGGGAGCGGGATCCTGTGCTCCAGACCCCCAGGCTTTAACGGGAATAAGGATGCGCCCCTCGAGGTGCCAGCGTCCTTCCAGGACCACCTGGTAGAGGAGGCCTTTGAAAAAGCCGTGGAAGCTATCCTCCCAGGTTTCCAGGTTCTGGGCCCGCAAGGGGTAGTTGTGCCAGGCGGGGCCCAGGTAGTAGAGCCAGGGGTCATCCAGAAGGCGGGTATCCCGTGGAGGGAGGCCGAGGAGGGCGTTGAAGTAGCCTCTAAGCCGGCTTGCGGTGAAGAGGAGGTTGAGGTAGGGATCCTCGAGGGCCTTCCTGGCCTCGGTCTCGGTCTTGGGGAAGGGTCTTGCTGGATCCCAGGCCCCGAAGAGTCGCAGGCGGTCCTGTTGCTTGAGGGCATCCTCCCAGCTCATCTGGGCCAGGCCCAGGGTGCGGCTCAAGGGGGCGTGGCCTTGGACCTCGGCCAGACCTTGGGCTAAGCCGTCCGCCGCTTCCCGCACCCCCCGGGAAAGCCCCAAGGCCTTGTCCCCCCCGTACTGCTCGTTATCCACAATGGCGGCCAGCACCCCATAAGGAATGCCGAGGGCGGAGGCGGCGGCGCGGATCTCCCGGGCGTAGGGAAGTACATGGTGGGGGGCGGTGGGCAGGCCCTCGAGGTCCACCTTCTGGCTCCGCTTGGCCTGGCCGATGGCCTCCACCCAGCGCTTGGCCGCCAGGAGGGCACTTTTGGCTTCGGGGTATGCGGCGCGCTTGCCGGAGCGCTGGTTTTTGAGCTCGAGGCGCAAGAGGCGGTCGTAGGCCCGGGCCACTTTCTCCCCTAAAAGCAGGTGCAGGCTGGCCTTCAAGCTCAGGTGGAGGCTCACCCAAGCCTCCCGCTCTTCCCTTGGGTAGGGGAGAAGATCCCTGAGGCTTGGGGAGGGGGGTAGGGTAGGGGGGATGGGAAGGGCCAGGTAGAAAAGGCCCGCTGCCAGCAGCACCAGCCAGGGGCCCGGGGGCATAGATCAGGACTGGGTGTCTTCCACCGGGGCGGGGGGCACCTCCACCGTGGCCTCCACGGGGTAGCCCGCGTAGGTGCGGCGGCCCCCCAGGGTTCTCTCCAGCACCTCCCGCCACTCGGGGAGGTTCAGGAAGCGGTCCGCCTGGTTGCGGAGCTCGAGGTCCGCCAGCTCGTGCACGCCAAGGAGGTGGATCTCCTTCCCCATGGCCCTCAGGGCGCTGAAGGTGTGGGCCAGTTCCCCCGAACCGCTGGCCACGATGGCCCGGTCCCAGCGGGGGGCGGTGGTGAGGAGGTCCGTGGCCATCATGGCCTCAAACCGGGCTTCTCCCCGGACCAAGCGGCTTCGCACCGTGTAGCCCATGAAGACCAAGGCGTCGATGAAGCGCTGCTGACGCTCGTCCTCGGGATCGGTGATGGGCACGTAGTAGAAGGCGTTGTAAAGCTGCTCCGGGGTGGCGAACTGGGTCAGGACCCGGCGGTGGTCCACGTTCCAACCCAGGCGCTTGGTGGCCAGGTACATGTAGGATCCGTCAATGAAAAGGGCAACCCGCATATGCCCCCATCTTAGGACAAAGCCAGGCCCCGGGCTACCCCGGGGCCCGTGAGTAGCGGGGCGGAATCTCAGGCCGGGGCTTTCTCCTCGGCCTTTTCCGAAGAGTGGCCGGGGTTCACCTTGAGGGCGGGGTTGGCGTAGGCGGCGGCGTGGTTGGCGGCGATGGCGGCTTCGCCGAAACCCAGCACGATTAGGGGAAGCTTCCCCGGGTAGGTGACGATGTCGCCGCAGGCGTAGACCCCGGGGATGCTGGTGGCCATGGTGGTGTCCACCTTGATCCTGTTCTTTTCCAGCTCCAGCCCCCAGTTGGCCAGGGGCCCCAGCTTGGTGAGGTAGCCCGCCAGGATCAGCACAGCGTCCACCTCTAGCTCCTTTTCCTCCTGGGTTCCGTTGTGGAAGATCACCGCCTTGCGCACCTGGGTATCCCCTTCAATCCGCCGGACCTCGTAGGGGGTGAGCACGGTAAGGCGCCCTTCCTCATGGGCTTTGAAAAGCTCCTTCACGCTGGCCTCGTGGGCCCGGAACTGGGGCCTCCTGTGGATCAGGGTGATCTCCTTAGCGGTGCCCAGAAGGTTCAGGGCCCAGTCCACGGCGCTATCCCCACCTCCCACGATGAGGACCCGCTTGCCCTGGAACTCGGCCTTGGTCTTCACCGCATAGTAAACGCCCTTGCCCTCCAGCTCCTTTTCCCCCGGGGCACCCAGGCGCCTGGGCTCAAAGGCACCCACTCCGGCGGCAATGATTACCGCCTTTGCGGTGTAGGTGTTCCCGGAGGAGGTGGTCACCTTGAAGTGGTCCCCTTCTCTCTCCAGGGTTTCCGCCCGCTCCCCCAGGCTGTAAATGGGGTTGAAGGGAGCCACCTGCTCCACCAAGCCCTTCACTAGGTCCTTGGCGTACACCTTGGGAAAGCCCGCCACGTCGTAGATGTATTTCTCCGGATACAAAGCGGAAAGCTGTCCCCCTGGCTCGGGCAAGGGGTCGATGAAGCGGAAGGAAAGCCCTCGCATGCCCACGTAAAAACCCGCAAAAAGCCCAGCGGGGCCCGCACCAATGATGATCACGTCGGTGTGCTCCATGGTCTCACCTCGCCCTGCATTCTACCCTTAAGGAAACCCTATGGGCGGCGGCTTCCGGTTAGGGACAAAGGTCTTGACCCCATCCCATAATCTTCGCCCTATGGTCCGCCAGCTTACTACGGAGGTGGGATCTTTCTCCCGCCTGGAGAAGACTAGTCCACCCGTAGCACCACTTTTCCAAAGACGCGCCGCTCCTCCAGGAGGCGGTGTCCCTCCGCAGCCTCCTCCAAGGAAAGGACCTGCCCCACCACGGGCTTTAGCCTTCCCTGTTCCACAAAGCGCAGGATGGGGAAAAGACGGCTTTTGGAGCCCATGGTGGAGCCCAGGATGGAAAGTTGCCGGAAGAACACGTGGGCGAAGGGAAGGGTGCCCTCGTATCCCGAGGAAGCCCCGGCGATGGCAATCCTGCCCCCATTGGCCGTGGCCCGGATCACCCCTTCAAAGTAAAGGGCCCCCGTGTGGTCCACCACCTTGTCGGCGCCCTTCCCGCCGGTTAGGCGGCGCACCTCCTTGGGCCAGTCGGGGTGGGTGTAGTTCACGGTTTCATCGGCTCCCAGCTCCTTGGCCTTCCTGAGCTTTTCCTCCGAGCCTGCGGTGGCGATGATCCGGGCCCCGAAGAGCTTGGCGATCTGAATGGCGGCCACACTCACCCCACTACCCGCCGCCATGACCAGAACATCCTCGCCAGGCCGCACCTGGAGTTTGTCCACCACCATCTGCCAGGCGGTGAGGAAGGTCAGGGGGATGGCAGCGGCCTCTTCAAAGGAAAGGTTTGGTGGCTTCTTGAGGAGGTTTGCCTCGGGTACCACCAGGTACTCGGCGTAAGCTCCAAAGCGGTGCTCGCCCAGTATCTCGTATTTGGGGCAGAGGTTATCTTCCCCCGCCAGGCACCGCTCGCAGTGACCACAGGAAAGGCCGGGGTTGACCACCACCTCGTCCCCAGGAGCAAAGCCCGTTACCCCAGGCCCCACTGCGTCCACCACCCCTGAGGCATCGGCCCCCAGGATGTGGGGTAGAGGAAGCTTGGGGCTGGCCACTCCCTTGCGCACCCAGATGTCCAGGTGATTGAGGGCTGCGGCTTTGACGCGGATCCTTACTTCCTTGGGACCGGGTTCAGGGGTGGGCACCTCGGCCACCTTTAAGACCTCTGGACCCCCTCGAGCCTCCATGACCACTGCTTTCATCACCACCTCCTTATGGAGGGGATTTTTCCACGTGCTGGCACCGGGGTCAAGCTAAAGGGGTAGCATCCTTGACAGGGTTCAGAGAAACCGGGTACCCTGATCAGCGTAAGGAAGGGGAGGAGGTAAACGCTATGAGGAAAGTCTTAGCGGTATTGGTGGGGGCCATGGCCCTGGCAGGTGTGGCCGGTGCCCAGACTTTTGTCTGGCCGCAGAAGTGGACGGTGGCCAAGCCCTCCGAGGTCAAGAGGGGCGGTACCCTGCGGGCAGCGGTTATCTCCGACTACCGCACCTTTAACCCCTTTATCACCGCAGAGGCGGGGAACGTTCCTGACATCATCTCCGGAGGTAGGGGCCTGGTGACCCGGGATCCCACCACCGGGGATTGGATTCCCTACATGGCCGAGTCCTGGACCGTCAGCCCCAACAAGCTGGAGATCACCTTCAAGATCCGCAGGGGCATGAAGTGGTCCGATGGCAACCCCATCACCGCTGACGACTGGATCATGACCTGGCGCATCCACACGGATAAGGCGGTGGGGTCCAACAGTTACGACTCCTTCTTCATCGACGGCAAGCCCATCACCCTGCGCAAGATTGACGACTACACCATCCGCTTCATCTATCCCAAGACGGATGCGCAAGCCTTTGCCGTGGCCAGCTTTGCGCCCTGGCCAGCCCACATCTTCGGGCCCGTCTACCAGAAGGAAGGGGCAGAGGGCATCAAGAAGATGTGGACCCTGAACGAGAAGCCGGAAAACATTGTTTCCGGCGGGCCCTGGCTCATTGAAAGCTACCGCCCGGGTGAGCGCCTGGTCCTGAAGCGCAACCCCGCCTTCGGGGAGTGGAACAAGGACGAGGCGGGGAATCCCCTGCCCTACCTGGACCGATATGAGATTAAGATAGTCAAGGACGTCAACGCCCAGGTGGCAGAGTTTCTGGCGGGGAATATTGACTGGATTACACCCCCTACGGTGGATCATGTTTCCCAGATTCGCCAAGCCATCCAGCAGGGCCGCCTGGACGCCACCATCAAGGTGAACGCCTCACCGGCGGCCAGCAGCCAGTTCATGGTCTTCAACTGGAACAAGGCCTCGGATCCCTTCAAGCAAAGCCTCTTCCGCTCCGACAAGTTCCGGCGGGCCATGAGCCACATCGTGAACCGCCAGGCGGTGATCGACATCGTCTACGGTGGCCTGGGCACCCCCATGTACACCAGCGTCTACCCCGTGCTCACCCAGTGGGTGAACCCCAAGGTGCCCAAGTACGAGTACAACCTGCAGCAGGCGGCCAAACTCCTGGCGGAGCTGGGCTTCACCAAGAAGGACAGGGAAGGCTACCTGGTGGACTCCAAGGGCCGGAGGCTTGAGTTCAACCTTTCCACCAATGCCGGCAACAACCAGCGGGAGCAGATCGCCAAGCTCATTGTGGACGAGGCCAAGAAGGTGGGGGTCAAGGTCAACTTCCAGGCCATAGACTTCAACACCCTGGTGGGCCAGCTCCTCTCCTCCGGCCCCGACCGGCCCTTTGACGCCATCATCATCGGCCTCTCCGGCGGTGGCCTGGACTGGCCCTTCGGTTCCAACGTGGTGCCCTGCAAGGGCAACCTGCACATGTGGAACAAGTCCGGCCAGTGCCTGGACCCCAGGGAAACCCAGCTGGATGCCCTTTACTCCCGTGGCCGCACCGAGCTGGACTTCAAGAAGCGGGTGGAGATCGGCTACCGCATGCAAGAGATTGAGGCCCAGCTCCTTCCCGTCATCTACATCGCCGGGCCCAACTACCACCCCGCCTGGAACAACCGCCTGGGTGGGGAGCACCCCGATGCCATCATCAGCAGCATCTGGGGCCAGCGGGAGCTGGAGCTGACCTTCATCAAGAAATGAGCTAGCTGTAGAGTATCCCCGGGGTCTATCGGCCCCGGGGATACTTTGGGAAGCCATGACCGCATACATCCTTCGCCGAATCCTGTACCTGATCCCCACCTTCTTCGGGGCTACCTTCCTGGCCTTCCTCATCATCCAGCTGGCCCCGGGGGATTACCTGACCCAGCTGGAGCTGGATCCCAAGGTAACCCCGGAGACCATCGCCCGCCTTAGGGCCCAGTTCGGCCTGGATCGCCCCATCTACGAGCAGTACCTGCTTTGGATGGATAACCTGTTGCACCTGAACCTGGGTTATTCCTTTGCCTATCAGGCTCCGGTGCTGGAGGTGATCTGGCCTCGAGTGGTGAACTCCATGGTAATCGTCATCCCCTCCACCCTTCTTCTGTACCTGGTGGCCATTCCCGTCGGGGTCTACGGGGCGGTGCGCCAGTACTCTTTGGGTGACCGCCTCCTCTCCTTTCTGGCCTACATCGGGCTCTCGGTGCCCAGCTTTTTCCTGGCGCTCATCGCCATCTACGTGCTTCTCCAGATCAAGTTCCGCACGGGTACCCTTATCTTTCCGGTTTCCGGCATGACCAGCAGCGGCTTTGAGCAGATGCCCCCCTTGCGCCAGATCCTGGACATCGCCTGGCATGCGGTGGTGCCTGTGCTGGTGGCCACCGCCAACGATATTGCCGGGCTTTCCCGCCTCATGCGGGGACAGATGCTGGAGGTCCTCTCCCAGGACTATATCCGCACGGCCCGGGCCAAGGGCTTGGCCGAGCGGGTGGTCCTTTACAAGCATGCCTTTCGCAACGCGGTGATTCCCTTTGTGGCCACCTTGGGCGGGCTTCTTCCCAGCCTGATCTCGGGAGCGGGATTCGTGGAGGTGGTTATGGCCTGGCCAGGTATTACCCCCTTTTTCCTGGACGCCATCGCCAACCAGGACCTTTACGTGATCGCCGGTTTTCTCACGGTGAGCCTGGTCCTCTTGATGATCGGCAACCTCATCTCCGATCTCCTCCTGGCCTGGGTGGACCCCAGGATCCGCTACGAATAGGGGTGATCTGTGGAACGCCTTTCGTCTTCTACCACCCGAACCCAGCTGGTTTTGCGCCAGTTTCGCAAGCACCGCCTGGCGGTCTGGGGCGGGCGCATTCTTCTGGTACTTTACCTGATGGCCGCCTTCGCCGGGTTTTTCAGTCCCTACGATCCCAACTACTATGAGCTCTATCCCCCCAAGGGGAACCACCCGCCCACCCCAATCCACTTTGTGGACCCCGAAACGGGAAGGCTCAGTCGGCCTTTTGTCTACGCCACCAAACGCAGCATTGATCCGGTAACCCTCCAGCCCCGTTACGAGGAGGATCCATCCCAGGGCAAGTTCTACCTGCGCTTTTTCGTGCGAACCCCCGACCAGCCCTACACCGTCTTCAAGGTGTTCCGCTCCGACCTAAGGCTCTTTGGGGTGGATCCCCCGGGGCGCATCTTCCTTATGGGTACGGATAACTTTGGCCGGGACCTCTTCAGCCGAATCGTCTACGGGGGGCAGGTATCCCTTACCATCGGTATCCTTTCCGCTTTGGTTTCCTTCGCTCTGGGGCTCTTGCTGGGGGGCATCGCCGGCTACTTTTCGGGGCGGCCCTTTGCCCTTTCCCTCCCCCCTCGAGCCTGGCGCGGCTGGAGCGGGGTGCTGGGGCTTGTGGGCCTTCTTCTCTGGCTGGCGGTGGCCGCTGGCGTTCTTTTCTTGGCCTGGTCCTTTGTGCGGCTCAGCCCTGGCAAGGGTGTCTTTTCCCTGGCGGTGGATGGGTTCGTCCTGCTCCTGGGTTTTGGGGGAGCCCTTCTTATCCTTTGGAAGGTTTTCCGGGAGCCTTTGAAGCTCGATCCTGACGACCTCATCATGCGCACCGTGGAGATCATCGCCGCCATCCCCAGCCTTTTCCTCCTCATCTCCTTGCGGGCGGTGTTTCCCACCAATATCGATCCTCTCATCACCTTTTACCTGGTGGTGGGGCTTTTGGGCTTCATCGGCTGGGGGGGGTTGGCCCGGGTGGTGCGGGGGATCGTCCTCTCCGTGCGGGAGATGGACTACGTGCAGGCGGCCAGGGCCTTGGGGGCTTCGGATGGGCGCATCATCGCCCGCCACATCCTGCCTGCCACTGCCAGCTACGTGATCGTGAGCCTCTCCCTGACCATACCCGGCTTCATCCTGGGGGAAAGCGGGCTTTCCTTCCTGGGGCTTGGGGTCACGGAGCCCTACACCAGCTGGGGCCTTCTCCTGCAGGCGGCCCAGCAGGGGGGGTTTGCCTCCTTCACCGACCGGCCCTGGGTGCTGTGGCCCGGGTTCTTCATCTTCCTTTCCGTGCTGTCCTGGAACTTCCTGGGCGATGGCCTGCGGGATGCCTTGGATCCCAGGCGGAGGCAGTAGGCCCTTCTCTTTTGACCCGGTATGGCGTATAACGGATGAGGTGTTTAGACGGCAGTGCCCAAAGGAGTACGCATGGACGAAAAGCGGTTACTGGAGGTGAGAGACCTTAAAGTCCAATTCTTCACCGACGACGGGGTGGTGAAGGCGGTGGACGGGGTTTCCTTCCATGTGGACAAAGGGGAAACCCTGGCGGTGGTGGGGGAGTCGGGTTCCGGGAAGAGCGTGACGGCCCTCTCCATCATGCGGCTCATTCCCACGCCTCCGGGTAGGATCGTGGCCGGGGAGATCCTTTTCCGCGGCAAGGACGGGGAGCTCCGGGACCTGACCAAGCTGTCCGAGGCGGAGATGCGGAGGATCAGGGGCAACGACATCGCCATGATCTTCCAGGAGCCCATGACCTCCTTAAACCCCGTGTACACGGTGGGGGACCAGATCGCCGAGGCCATCATGCTCCACCAGGGGAAAAGCCGCAAAGAGGCCATGGAGCTTGCGGCCCACATGCTGGATCTGGTGGGGATCCCTGAGCCCAAGAAGCGGCTTGCCAACTACCCCCACCAGATGTCCGGGGGGATGCGGCAAAGGGTGATGATCGCCATGGCCCTTTCCTGCAATCCCTCCCTCCTCATCGCCGACGAACCCACCACGGCTTTGGACGTGACCATCCAGGCCCAGATCCTGGAGCTCATGAAGAAGCTCCAGGAGGAGATCGGCATGAGCATCCTCTTCATCACCCACAACCTGGGGGTGGTGGCGGAGATGGCGGACCGGGTGGTGGTGATGTATGCGGGGCGGGCGGTGGAGGAGGCGGACGTGGTGCCCCTTTTCAAGGACCCTCTGCACCCCTATACCCGGGGGCTTCTGCACTCCGTGCCCCGGCTGGACCTGGCGGCGGAGCGGAGGGAGCGCCTCGAGGCCATCCCCGGCAATGTGCCCAACCCCTTGTACCTGCCCCCCGGTTGCGCCTTCCACCCCCGGTGCAAGCACTACGTGGAAGGCCTTTGCGACCGGGAGGTGCCACCCCTGGAGGACACGGGTGACGGCCGCCAGGTGCGGTGCGTGCGCTGGCGGGAGATCCGGGAGGTGCGGGCATGAACGGCAACCATGTCCTCCTGGAAATCCGGGACCTGAAGAAGCACTTCCCCATCCGCGGCGGCATCCTCTCCCGGGTGGTGGGGAGCGTCAAGGCGGTGGACGGGGTTTCCTTTGCCATCAAGAAGGGGGAGGTCCTGGGCCTGGTGGGGGAGTCGGGAAGCGGCAAGACCACGGTGGGCCGGACCCTGCTCCGCCTCATCGAGCCCACGGGGGGGCGCATCCTCTTCGATGGGCAGGACATCACGGACCTGCCCAAGGACAAACTCCGCCCCTACCGCCGCCGGATGCAGATCATCTTCCAGGACCCCTTCAGCTCCTTGAACCCCCGCATGACCGTGGGGGACATCATCGCCGAGCCCCTCATCATCCACGGGATCGGCAAGACGCCCCAGGAACGCACGGAAAGGGTGGCGGAGCTCTTAAAGCTGGTGGGGCTTTCCCCGGACCACATGCGCCGCTACCCCCATGAGTTCTCGGGCGGCCAGAGGCAAAGGATCGGCATCGCCCGCGCCCTTGCGGTGGCCCCGGACTTCATCGTGGCGGACGAACCGGTTTCCGCTTTGGATGTATCCATCCAGGCCCAGGTGGTGAACCTCCTCCAGGACCTTAAGGAGGAGCTGGGCCTGACCCTCCTCTTCATCGCCCACGACCTGGCGGTGGTGGAGTACATCTCCGACCGGGTGGCGGTGATGTACCTGGGCAAGGTGATGGAGGTTGCCTCCTCGAAGGAGCTTTACCGCAATCCCAAGCACCCTTACACCGAGGCCCTGCTCTCGGCGGTGCCCATCCCCGACCCCACGGTGAAGCGAGAGAGGATCGTCCTCCAGGGGGATATCCCTTCGCCCATCAATCCCCCTTCCGGATGCGTGTTCCGCACCCGCTGCCGCTATGCCCTCCCCGAGTGCGCCCAGGTGGTGCCGGAGCTTAAGGAGGTGGCTCCCGGCCACTATAAGGCCTGCATCCGGGACGACATCTTGTAGGTTTTGGGGAGAAGGCCCCGGCGGATCCCGCCGGGGTATACTATTTTCATGTTGGTCCAGGACGTGATGCGCTTCCCCGTGATCACGGTGGAGCCCGGGGTGACCCTCGAGGAGGCCTACCGCCTCCTTTTGGAGAAGGGCATCCGTCACCTGCCGGTGATGGAGGAGGGAAGGCTGGTGGGGATCATCACCGACCGGGATATCCGCCTGGCCACCAGCCACCTAAACCCCAAGGGGCCTTGCCCAGGGTGCACCCGCGTGGCGGAGGTGATGACCCAGGAGGTGGTCACCGCCCATCCTCTGGATCCCGTGGAGGAGGCCGCCCGGGTGATGCGGGAAAGGAAGATCGGCTCCCTGCCCGTGCTGGAGGATGGCGCTTTGGTGGGGATCGTCACGGGGATTGATCTTTTGGATGCGCTCCTTAAGCTCACCGGGGTCACGGAGCCCTCGGGCCGCCTCGAGGTGCGCCTCCCCGACCGCGTGGGGGAACTGGCCCGGCTCACGGGGTTTTTGGCGGGCCGGGGGATCAACATCCACTCCCTCCTCTCGTATCCAGAGGATGGGGATAGGGTGCGGGCGGTGGTGCGGGTGAATACCTTGGAAACCCACCTTCTTGCGGAGGGGCTACGCCAGGAGGGGTTTGAGGTGCTCTGGCCCCCCAAGAAGCCATGGTGATCTACC
The DNA here is from genome assembly GCF_057547025.1 of Thermus sp. KWY1. Lineage (NCBI taxonomy): Bacteria > Thermotogati > Deinococcota > Deinococci > Thermales > Thermaceae > Thermus > Thermus sp. KWY1. The sequence continues at coordinate 49,219 of NZ_BAAJPG010000018.1, read as the reverse complement.
GGGACGAGTACCGCCTGTACAACTTCGGTCCCAGCCACCCCTTCAGCCCGGTGCGCCTGGAGATGCTCACCTCCCTTCTTCAAGCCCTGGGGGTGTGGCGTGAACCCCTGATCCCAGGGGAGGCCACCCGGGAGGACGTGCTTTCCGTGCATTCCGAGCGCTTGGTGAAGCGGGTGGAGGCGGCAAGCCGGGGGGAGAGGGTGCCCGATTTGGAGCATTACGGCTTGGGCACGGGGGACACCCCGGTCTTTCCCGGCATGGACCGGGCAGCCAGGATCTTGGTGGGGGGCACCCTGGAGGGAGCCCGGCGGATCCTGGCCGGGGAGAAGCGGGTGCTCCAGCTGGGCGGGGGTCTACATCACGCCCAGTACGACCGCTCCAGCGGCTTTTGCGTGTACAACGACCTATCCGTGGCCATCCGCCACCTGACCCGCGCTGGGCTTCGCGTGGCCTACTTGGATATAGACGTCCACCATGGGGATGGGGTGCAGTGGATCCACTACGAGGAAAAGGAGGTCCTGACCCTGAGCTTCCACGAGTCGGGGCGCTACCTTTTCCCGGGCACGGGCCACGTGCACGAGATCGGGCGGGGAGAAGGGGTGGGGAGGAAGCTCAACCTGCCCCTGGAGCCCTTCACCGAGGACGAAAGTTACCTGGAGGTCTTTGAGGCCCTGGTGCCCTGGGCTCTTGGGGCCTTCCGCCCGGATGTGCTGGTGGTGCAGGCGGGGGCCGATGCCCACTTCTTGGACCCCCTGGCCGACCTTCTCCTCACCACCCGGGCCTATGCCCGCATCTTTCCCCTCATCCTGGAGTACGCCGAGGCCTATGCGGGGGGGAGGGTGCTTTTCACCCTGGGGGGTGGGTACAGCCTGGACGCCACCGTGCGGGTCTGGGCCCTTCTCTACCACGTCTTCCATGGCCTTCCTCTTCCCGAGCGCCTGCCGGAAGGGTGGCTTCGAGAGTGGGAGGCAAGGCTTGGCAAACCCCTTACCCCCACCCTGCACGATCCCGAAGCACCTTACCCGGAGATTCCCAGGAGGCAGGAGATAGAGAAGCGGAACCGCCTTACCCTGGAAAGGCTCACGGAGTTGGTGCGCCCCCACCTGGTACACTAGCGGGATGAAGCTGGTGTTGCGCCTTCCCGAGCGCAAGGAGGTGGAGGTCAAAGGGGATAGGCCCCTAAAGGAGATCCTCCTGGAGCTGGGCTTGAACCCGGAAACGGTGGTGGTGATCCGGGGGGAGGAGCTCCTCACCCTGGACGAGAGGGTGAGAGAAGGGGAGACCCTCGAGGTCCTCTCCGCTATCTCCGGGGGGTGGGGTGAAGGCGGCCATGGTGTGTAAGGTTTGCGGCGAGAAGGCCCAGGTGGAGCTTCGGAGCAGGGGCTTTTCCCTGTGCAAGGAGCACTACCTGGAGTGGTTTGTCAAGGAAACCGAGCGGGCCATCCGCCGCCACAGGATGCTTCAACCGGGCGAGCGGGTTTTGGTGGCAGTTTCCGGGGGTAAGGATTCCCTGGCCCTCTGGGATGTGCTTTGGCGGCTCGGCTATGAGGCGGTGGGGCTTCACCTGCAGCTCGGAATCGGGGCTTACTCGGAAAGGAGCCTTGAGGTTACGCAAAGCTTTGCCCAGGACCGGGGCCTCGAGCTTTGGGTGGTGGACCTGCGCCAGGCCTATGGCTTTGGCGTTCCGGAGCTGGCGGAGCTTTCGGGGCGCGTGGCCTGTTCCGCCTGCGGCCTTTCCAAGCGGTACATCATCAACCAGGTGGCGGTGGAGGGGGGCTTTAGGGTGGTGGCCACCGGCCACAACCTGGACGACGAGGCGGCGGTCCTCTTCGGCAACCTCCTGAACCCCCAGGAGGACGCCCTGGTCCGCCAGGGGCCGGTGCTTCCCGAAAAGCCGGGCCTGGCCGCCCGGGTCAAGCCCTTCTTCCGCTTTAGCGAGCGGGAGGTCCTCTCCTACACCCTCCTGAGGGGGATCCGCTACCTGCACGAGGAGTGCCCCAACGCCAAGGGGGCCAAGAGCCTCCTTTACAAGGAGGCCCTGAACCTGGTGGAGCGGGAGATGCCCGGGGCCAAGCTGCGCTTCCTGGAGGGTTTTCTGGATAGGATCCAGCCCCGCCTGCAGGCGGCCGAGGAGGTGCAGCTGCGGGAGTGCGAGCGCTGCGGCTACCCCACCACGGGGGCGGTCTGCTCCTTCTGCCGCATGTGGGATGCGGTGTACCGCCGGGCCAAGAAGCGGCGCCTTCTCCCGGAGGAGGCCGAGTTCCACCCCCTGGCGCCGGTGGCGCGCCCGGGATGAGAAAATCCCCCGGGGCTGGCCCCGGGGGTTCTTGGTGGGCGCGAGTGGACTTGAACCACCGACCCCTACCGTGTCAAGGTAGTGCTCTGGCCACCTGAGCTACGCGCCCATGCTTTGGAGGCGCCGGCCGGATTCGAACCGGCGAATGGAGGTTTTGCAGACCTCTGCCTTACCACTTGGCTACGGCGCCAAGCCGTAAGTCAGGATAGCACGCTGGGAAAAAGGCTGTCAAGAAAGCCCCTTCCTGAAGGGAAGATGCTATGATGCCAGAGAGTGGCTGAGGTCTTTGTGCGCTTAAGGCGAGGCCGGTGGCCTCTTTCCAAAGGGCTTTTGGTGGAGGCCCTTCTGCCGTTGGGGGTGCCCCTCGAGGCCGCCCAAGCCGTGGCCCACACCGTGGAGGAGCGGCTGAAGGCGGAAGGGCAGCTGGCCGTGCCCCCTAGGGTCCTGCGCAAGGTCTTCCTGGAGGAGGTGGCCCGGGCCCTGGGGGAGGAGGTGGCGGATAGGCTTTCCAGGCAGACCCTTCCCTTTGAGGAGATCCTGGTGCTCCAGGGGAGGAAGCGCCGTCCCTTCTCCAAAGGGCTTCTGGCGAGGAGCCTCGAGGAGGCGGGCTTTTCCTTGAAGGAAGCCCACGACCTGGCCAAGGAAGTGGAAGGGCACCTCAGGCAGGAAGGGATCAGGCAGATCTCCGCCCGCCGCCTGGAGGAGGTGGTGGCCCAGGTGGTGGGCCGGGCCCTGGGTAAGGGGGCTCGCAGGCGCTACCTCCAGCGCCAGGCCTTCGCTGGGGAGCTTTTCGTGGAAGAGGAAAGCGGCGAACCCCGGATGCCTTTTTCCAAAGGCATCCTGGCCCAGTCCCTGATGGGCATTGGGTTCTCCCCAGAGCGGGCGTACCGGCTGGCCCGGGAGATGGAAAAGGCCCTGCGCCAGGAGGGGCGGAGGGTGATCCGGCGGAATGAGCTTCGGGAAAGGGTGTACCAGGCCCTTCTAAAGGAAGCGGGGGAGGAGGTGGCCAGGCGGTACCTGCTCCTTAGAAGCCTGAGGCGAAGCGCCCGCCCGGTGCACATCCTCATCGGTGGGGTGACCGGGGTGGGGAAGAGCGTGCTGGCCTCGGCCCTGGCCTACCGCTTGGGCATCACCCACATCGTTCCCTCCGATGCCGTGCGGGAGGTCTTCCGGGCCTCCCTTTCCCAGGACCTCCTTCCCACCTTGCACCTTTCCACCTTTGAGGCCTGGAAAGCCCTTCTGCCGGACCTGAGCGGGGAGGAAAGCCATGAGGTGCGGGTGATGCGGGGCTTTTTGGACCAGGTGGCCCGGGTGGCGGTGGGCTTGCGGGCTATTCAGGAGCGAAGCGCCCTCGAGGGGACCTCCATCGTTTTGGAAGGGGTTCACGTGGTCCCCCGTTACCTGGAGCATCCCTACCGGGAACGGGTCCTCACCGTGCCCATGCTGGTGGTGCTTCAGGACGAGAAGCTTCACCGGGACCGCTTTCTCCTTAGGGACCGGGAGACGGCCCACGCCCGGCCGCAGGAGAAATACCTCACCCACTTCGCCGAGATCCGCCTCATCCAGGAGCACCTCCTCCGCTGGGCCCAGGAGGAGGGGATTCCCGTCATCCCTGGCGAGGATCTGGATGAGGCGGTGGAGAAGGCCTTGGAGGTCCTGGTGGCCTACCTGGAGGCCCATAGCTCCCGGGAGGTGGCCCGTGCTTGAGGTGCTGGGGTTTTTGCTCCTCCTCTTCCTGGCCTTCCGCTGGCAGAACCGCCTTCCCCTCTGGGCCTTGGGGGTCTGGGTCAATCTCATCTGGTTTGTGTATCAAAACGAGCTGGGCTCGGGGTGGCTGGCCTACCTGAGGGGCCTGGGTGCAGGAATCTTCCTGGCGGCGGGGTACGGCAGGCCGGGATTGGCCTGGGCCCTCACCCCTTGGCCCCTCCTCCTCTACCTGCGCTTGGACGTCCGGGAACTCTTCCTTTACCTGCCGGCCCTGGGAGAGGGAATGCTCCTTGGGGCTCTCCTCTACCTGGTGGGCTTTCGCAAGCGGTAGACCAGATAGGGAAGGCCTACCCCCAGGGCACCCCCTGTGAGGAAGGGGATGGGGTGGCCGAAGAGGAGCTGAAGGAGGAAGAGCAAGGCGAAAAGCCCCACAAAGAAGGGCACAAGAAAGGGCTTCTCCCCATAGGCGACGCCCATGGTGCCCACGAAGAGGCCCACGGCCAGGGCCATTCCCTCCTGGTTGGGGCGCAGGAAGAGAAAGTAGGCGTAGGCGGCCACACCCAGGAGGGCCAGGCTTTGGGATAGGCGGTTAGGGTTCATCAGGTCCAGTTAACGCGCTTGACCAGTACCTGGGAAAGAACCAGGGCCACCCCGCCCCAGGCCACCTGGGGCTCCTGCCCCAAAAAGCCCATGACCGCGGAGAAGACCCCCGCCACGAGAAAGAAGGGGACGTACTTAGGGTTTACGGTGAGGCCCAGGACGAAGGCCACCAGGAACCCCGCCACCCCTGGGGGAAGGGTGGCTCCCAGGACCATGAAGAAAAGCATGAGGGCAATGGTGATGGCCCCTGCCAGGTAGTAGGCTCCGGGGAAGGGTTCCTTGGGCTTTTTGGGGGTGCTTTTGGCCTCGGACATGGCCCAAGCTTATCACACTAGCCCCGCGGCCTGGGCCACTGCCTCGAGGTTCGCTGGCACCGGGGGTAGAAGCTCGGCCACTTTTTCCGCCGTGGCCGGGTCCTTGAGGCCGTGGCCCGTGAGGGTGAGGACCACGGTGCTTCCCGGATCCAACCGATCCTCCCTGAGGAGCTTCCACACCCCGGCCATGGCGGCGGCGGAGGCGGGCTCGCAGAAGATTCCTTCCTCCTGGGCCAGGTAGCGGTAGGCGAGGAGGATTTCCTCGTCTGTCACCGCCTCTATCGTCCCGCCGGATTCCTCCTTGGCCCGCATGGCCCCTTGCCAGCTGGCCGGGTTGCCGATGCGGATGGCGGTGGCCAGGGTTTCCGGCTTCTCCACAGGCCGCCCCAGGACCAAGGGAGCGGCGCCCGCCGCCTGGAAGCCCAGCATCCGGGGGAGGCGGCTCACCTTGCCCAGGGCGTGGTATTCCTTGTAGCCCATCCAGTGGGCGGTGATGTTGCCGGCGTTGCCCACGGGCAGGGCGTGGTAGTGGGGGGCATCCCCCAGCTCGTCCACCACCTCGAAGGCCAGGGTCTTCTGGCCTTCCAGGCGGTAGGGGTTCAAGGAGTTCACCAGGGCCACGGGATAGGCTTCGGTGAGGGCCTTGGTGAGGGCCAAGGCCTGGTCGAAGTTGCCTTCGATTTGGATAATCCGCGCCCCATGGACCAGGCTCTGGGCCACCTTGCCCAGGGCCACGTAGCCCGCGGGCAGGATGACGATGGCCCTTATCCCCGCACGAGCGGCGTAGGCGGCGGCGCTGGCGGCGGTGTTTCCCGTGCTGGCAGCCGCCACCGCCTTCGCTCCTTCCTCCACCGCCTTGGAAACCGCCAGGGTCATGCCCCGGTCCTTGAAGCTTCCCGTGGGGTTCAGCCCCTCGAACTTGGCATAGAGGCGTATGCCCCGTCTTTGGGCTTCCTCAGGGCCTTTTAAGGGTATCAAGGGGGTGGAGCCCTCCAAAAGGGAGATCACGGGCGTGTTGAGGGACACGGGAAGGTGGGCCCGGTACCGTTCGATGAGGGGAAGCCGCATGGGGATATGTTTCCCCCTAGGGGGCTAAGCCGTCAAGGGTTCCGGAAAGCCTTGCTCACGGGGTGGAGAAGGTCCAGAAAGGGCACGCCCTTATTCTACCCCGGGGAAGGGGGTTCCCTCTTCCGTGGGAGGCTTTGGGGCCGGGGCGGGCAGGTGGCCCAGGTGGCCGGAGAGGAAGCGAAAGAGGTCGGCGAGGAGGCCGCTGGCCGTGGCCCCGCCCCCGGCTCCCGGTCCCGTCACGAAGACCTCGCCCAGGGGCCTTGCCCGCACCCACAGGATGTTGCCCTGGGCCCGGGCCAAGGGGTGGTCCTGCGGCAGGCGCCTGGGGGCCACCGCCGCGCGCCAGCGCCCACCCTCCCCGTAGAGGCTTGCCACCAGGCGTACTTTTTCCCCTTGGGCTTGGGCGGTTTGGAGGATTTCCGGGGTGAGGCGGGTAATGCCCTGGGTTTTCACCTCCGGGAAGGGGAAAGCAGGGTCCACCAGAAGCCTGGCCAAAAGGGTGAGCTTGTGGGCGGCGTCTATGCCCTCCACGTCCAGCGTGGGGTCCGCCTCGGCGTAGCCCAGACGCTGGGCCTCGAGGAGGGCTTCCTCATAGGTCCGCCCCTTTTCCATCTCCTGCAGGATGTAGAGGGTGGTGCCGTTCAGGATCCCGTGGAGCTCTACAAGCTGGCTTCCCCTGAGGGTTTCCAAAAAGGATAGGGCCGGGGTGCCGGCCATGACGCTGGCCTCGTGATAGATCAGCCCTTCCTCAGCGAAGGGGCGCAAGGCCTCCCAGGCCTCCGCCAGAAGGGCCTTGTTGGCGGTGATGAGGGGGATACCCGCTTCCAGGGCGGGGCGGACCAAGCTGAGGGGGGCCTCCACCCCGCCCATGGCTTCCACCACCACGTCCGCCTGCAGGAGGTCCATGGGTTCGGTGTGCAGGAGTTCGTCAGGGATGGGCCTGGGCTTGGTCCTATCCCGCACCAGTACCCCCAGAAACCGAGGGGAGAAGCCCAGGGCATGGAAGTCCTCGAGGCGCTCCTGGACCAGGGTGTAAAAGGCGCTACCCACGGTGCCTCCGCCCAGGAGGGCGATCTTCACCTCTTCCATGCCGGGGATTATACCGGCTTCCCCTCGGCCTTTGCCCTAAAGTGAAGCCGTGGAGGCCCGCCCGCTTCTAGAGGAAGCCCTTCGGGAGCGGGGGCTTCTTTACGCCTGGGCGCCCCTGGCCCTACCGGAGGAGGCGGAGGGCCGCTTCCGGCGCTTCCTGGCCGAGGGACGGCACGGGGGAATGGCCTATCTGGAACGAGGCGTGGAGGCTCGTTTCCACCTGGAGCACCGCTTTCCCTGGGCGCAAAGCGCCCTGGTGGTCTTAGCCCCCTACGCCTACCCTGACCCCGGAATACCCAAAGGGGGAATCCGGGTGGGCCGGGTGGCCCGTTACGCCTGGGTCCGGGACTACCATCTGGTTCTGGGGGAGGAGGTCAGGGCCCTCGAGGGCCTGGCCCGAAGCCTGGGCGTAGAGGCCAAGGGGTACGTGGACCACGGGCCCATCCCCGAGCGAACCCTGGCCGCCCTTACCGGGATGGGCTGGATTGGGAAAAGCGGCATGTTTCTTTCCCAGGGGTTTGGGGTGCACGCCTTCATCGGCGTTCTTCTCACCTCCTTGGAGGTGGAGGCACCTTTCCCGCATCCAGGCCGCTGCGGCCGCTGCACCCGTTGCCTGGTTTCCTGCCCCACAGGGGCCCTTTTAGGGGACGGCACCCTGGATGCCCGGGTGTGCGTGAGCTACCTTACCGTGGAACATAAGGGCTTCATTCCCCCGGCCCTCTGGTCGGGAATGGGAGAGTGGCTTTTGGGGTGCGACCTCTGCCAGGAGGTCTGTCCCTGGGAGCGGTTTGGCAAGGTGTGGCGGGGCTTTAGGCCGGAGCCCGAGCTAGCCCATCCCAACCTGGAGGAGTTCTTCCGCCTCTCGGGAAGAGCCTTTCAGCGGAAGTTTGGGGATACCGCCTTCGCCCGCCCCGGAAGGACCCGCATGGCCCGGAATGCCCTCATCGTCCTGAGCAACCTGGGCCTGGGGGAGGATCTCCTGCGGGAGGCAGCCCAGGATCCCCATCCCCTGGTGCGCCGCACTGCCCTTCACGCCCTCCACCGAGCGGGGAGGGACATTGAAGGCTTCCTGCAAGACCCTAATAGGGAGGTTCAGGCGGAAGCGCTATTCCTCCTTGGGGAAGCGCCCCGTCCGGTAGACCTTTTCCAGAACCGGAGGGAGTCCCCAGGCCCTGAGGTCAAAGATGAGGGGGCCTAGGTCGTAGGGCACCTTGAGGAAGCGGACCTCGAGGGTTTCCGTGTCCAGGATCATGGCGTCGGCCCCGGGCTCCCCGCTTAGGCTTAGGCCCACACTACCTGGATCAGCTACAAGACCCATGCCCACCCGGCGGGACAGGGGCAGGTGGCGCCCCCCCAGGAGGAGAACCGCGGCACTGTACCGTTCCAGAAGCGGCACAAACTGGTTGGCCGGGCCCAGGAGGTCCAGGTGGCTTTCGGGGTTACCGGGGGTGCCGTGGAAGGCCACAAGCCGTCTTTCCCCGTAGATTTTGCGGTGGGATAGGCGCAGGGAGCGGAGATAGTCCAGCTCCTTTTCGGAAAGCTGGGACCGGGTCCACTCCAGGGTGGCCTTGCCCACGCCTTCGGGCAGGGTGCCCGGAAGAGGGTAGGCTACCCTTAAGTCCCAGGCCCCGGCGATGGCGGGAAGCCCTTCCTTGAGAAGACGGCGGATGACCTGCTTGGGATGGGGGCCGTAGCCCACCAGGTCCCCGAGCACCAGGACGTCGTCCACGCCTTCATCCCGCAGGGCCTCGAGGGCAGCCTCGAGGGCTGGCAGGTTGGCGTGGATATCCGAGAGAACTCCAAGGCGCACGGCCCCATTCTCTCATACCCCAGATGCAAACCCTATGAAAACCTTTCTTCTAACTCTTATGTTAGAGGGGTGCGCACTCTTCTCTTGGGCCTCCTCCTGGCCCTTACCCTTCCTCCTTTTCCCTTGGGCTTTTTGGCCCCTGGGGTTCTGGCCTTTCTCCTTCAAGGTGGTTTCCGCACGGGCTTCCTCATGGGCCTTGGCTTTTGGGGTTTGCATCTCATCTGGCTTCCTCAAAGCTTCGCCCAGCTTTTCGGCCCCCTTGGGGCTTTGCCCTTCCTTCCCCTGGTGCTTTTTAAGGCTCTTTCCTTCGGCCTCCTTTTCGCCCTCACCCCCACACCTCTGGCCCGGGTGGGGGGGTGGGTGGCGCTGGAGTGGCTCACGGAGCAAGGGGACTTGGCCTTCCCCTGGGGTTTCCTGGGCTACAGCCTGGTGGAGGCTCCCGGGCGGGTGCTGGCCGCCTGGGGTGGAGTGTACCTTCTTTCCCTTATGGCCTTGATCGTGGCCTGGGGCCTTAGGGAACGGCGCTACTGGGTTCTTTTGCCCTGGGGGGTGTTGTGGCTTCTTCCCTTGCCTCCGGAAGCAGGGCCGGAAAGGGCCCTTCTGGTTCAGGGGAACGTTAACCCCCTGGCCAAGGTGCAAGGGGAGTTGGATCAGGAGGTCTACCTTCGTTTAACCAGGGAAGGTTTGGCCCAGTATCCGGAGGCGCGACTGGTGGTCTGGCCGGAGACGGCGGTGTGGCAGATCCCTGAGGAAGCGAAGCGCCTGCTTCAAGACCGGCTCCTTCTCACTGGCCTGAACCTCTACGGGCCTAACCGGGCGGTTCTATACCAGGAGGGGCGGGTCCTGGGCCATTACGACAAGGTGCGCCTGGTGCCTTTCGGGGAGCGTTTTCCCTTCCGGGAGGCCCTGGGAGGGGTGTACGGGTTTTTCTTCCGGGCCTTTGGCCTGGGGGAGCTGGCGGACCGTACGCCAGGGGACCGGCTGATTCCCCTCGGCCCCTATGGGACCATGATCTGCTACGAATCCGCCTTTCCCTCCGTGGCCCGCACCCTGGCCTGGGAGGGGGCGGGGGTGCTGGTCCTCCTCACCAACGATGCCTGGTATGGTCCTTCCTTCGGCGGCAGGCAGCACTTCGCCCTGGGGCGGCTTAGGGCGGTGGAAACGGGGCGCTGGCTCTTACGGGCGGGAAACGACGGCATCACCGCCAGCATAGACCCTTATGGCCGGGTGGTGGCCCAGATTCCCCCACACCAGGAGGGGTACCTCCTGGCTCCCTACAGCCTGAAGGAGGGCCGTACCCTTTACGTCCGCTACGGGGACTGGGCGGTGGGGGTGGCGTTGACGCTTTTCCTCTGGGGTCTTATCCTTAGGATGCGCGCGCCGGGGTGGCGGAACCGGTAGACGCGGCAGACTCAAAATCTGCTGTCCGCAAGGACGTGCGGGTTCGAGTCCCGCCCCCGGCACCAAAAGGCCAGGCCCCTGGGGCCTGGCCAAGCCTTTGGCACAGTACCCCCTATTTTTTCAGGTCCCCTGGGGGTTTTCCCAGAGGGCCAGAGTGAAGCCTTCCTCCTGAAGGATCACGGGCGGGCTTCCTAAGGCCTGCTGGAAGAGGGCTTGTAGCCTTTCTGGGGAAAGCCTCCGCTCCAGGGGCGGGCCCTCCTCTTGCTCACGCAAGTCTGTTTGCCCTTCGGGCAAGGCAACTTCCTGGCGGAAGGGCCACTCCAAGACCACCACCCGTCTGGCCACCCGGGCGGCCTCCCTCAAAGCGGGAATAGGGTCCAGGTGGTGGAGGCTCAGGCCGAAGAAGGCCAGGTCAAAGCTTTGGTCCGGGAAGGGGAGGCTTTCCCCACGGGCTTCCAGGAAATGGGCTTTCTTCACCTTGGCCCGGGCCACCTCGAGGCGGTCGGACCTGGGGTCCACCCCCACGGTGAAAAGGCCCAGGGAGGCGAAGGCCTCGGCGAAGACCCCGGTACCCGTGCCGATGTCCAGGACGCTTTGGGCCTTAAGGCCTTCCAGGGCCTTCTGGGCGATTTCCAAGGGGGGAAAGCGCTTGAGGCGCTCGGGCCGGCGGAAGGGGTCCTTGGCCTCGCAGGCATTGGTGAAAAGGGCCCACATCACCGTGGCTCCCTCCGCCGCGGCGGCTTTGAAGGCCGCCTCGAGGGCCCGGAAGACTGCTTCCTCTTCCCCGGAAAGCTCCGTGTGGGTGGGGTAGACGCGGTGCTCCACCCCGCTGGCCTCCAGGGTGGAAAGAGCCTGTTCCACCGCCCGGTAATCCCCCTGCAGAAGGGGATAGAGGGCGAAGAGGACCTTCACCGCCATCTTCCCAAGTATAGGGCCCCGCGGTTTCCTGCCCGCAGGCCTGCCTGATCCGCCTCGGGGAAGGGGGGCTTGGCCTCAGGGGCCAGGAAGACCGCTTCCCCTTCCGCTTCCGGCGGGCCCAGGAGGTCTTGCAGGTCCTCACGGGTGAGGAAACGGGCCTGGGCCCAGGGGAGAACCCCCTTTTCCCCAAGCCTCCGGTACAGGGCCGCCCAGGGGGAGAGGGCCTCGAGGATCCCCAGCAAAAGGCTTCCCCCGGGCTTCAGGACCCTTCTGGCCTCAACGAGGGCTTTCTCCACATCCTCCACGAACTCCAGCACGGTGAAGAGGAGGACCACGTCAAAGCTTTGCCCGGGGAAGGGAAGGGCCTCTGCCCGCCCTTCCACCCACGTGGCTTCCGGTACCCTTCTTCGCCCCACCTGGAGCATGGCCAAGGAGGGTTCCAGCCCCACCTTCCGGGCATAGGGAAGGCGCTTAAGCCAGTAGCCGGTTCCCGCTCCCACCTCGAGGAGGCTTTCCCCCGGAGGAAGAAGCGCCCTCAGGGCCTTTTCCTCCTCAGCGATGACGAAGGCTCCCAAGGGAGTTTCGTACCAGGCCTCGTAGGTCTCGGCTAAGGGGGCAAAGGGATCCTCCCGCATCCTTATCTAGCCTAGCCGGACCACCACCCCCTCGTCCGGGCGCAGGTGTAGGGTATCCTCCACAGCCTCTTCCCGGTCCAGGTGGGTGGAGAGGACGGCCTTGCCTTTTCGGGGTACCCTTAGGGCTTTTTCCCGGTCCGTGAAGTTTAGGGCGATGAGGAAGCCTTCCCCTCTGAAGTAGGCGTAGAGGCCGTTGGCTGCTTGATGGGTGCGGTAGCGGCCATAGAGGAGATCGGGATCCTGGCGAAGGCGGAGGAGGTGTTTCACCAGGTGGAGCATGGATTTCGGATCCTTCTCCTGGGCGGCCACGTTCCGCACCGGCCAGTCGAGGTTTAGGGGAAGCCAGGGCTCCACCGTGGAGAAACCCGCATAAGGGGAGGTATCCCAGGGCATGGGGGTGCGCTCGGGGTCCCGGCCTGGAGGGAGGCCGTGCTCGCCCAGGCGCCCTTTCTGCCGTAGGGCGGCGGGGTCCTGGATCCTATCCGGGGGGATTTCCCCGTTGGGCAGGGCCAGTTCGTCCCCGTAGTACCAGGTGGGGGTGCCCCGCAGGGTGAAGAGGAGCATGGCCGCCACCCGGGCCTGGGCTTCTCCCAGCCTCGAGGCCAGCCGGGGTTGGTCGTGGTTGCCCAAAACCCAGTTGGGCCAGTCCCAGGGGGTGAGGAGGCTTTCGTACTCCTCCACGATACGGACGATGTTCTCGGGCCGCCAGTCGGTGAGGCCGCGGAAGATCAGGTGGAAGTTAAAGGGCAGGTGGCAACCCGCCTGGTAGTAGCGCACCAGCTGTGGGTAGGGAAGGTAGATCTCCCCCACCATAACCCGCTCTTGCCCGGGCTGGCTGAACTCGTCCAGGACGTAGCGCATCTCCCGCACGTAGGCGTAGGTTTCCGGCTGGTCCTCGGTGAAGAGGTGAAGGTGCCGGCCCCGGTCCCACATCCCCGGGCGCCAGTCGGGGTTGCCGGGCTCGTCCCGGAAAAGGAGGTCTTCCGCCAGGAGCCAGAGCACGTCCACCCTAAAGCCATCCACCCCCCGCCTGAGCCAGAAGCGCATGGCCTCGTAGATGGCTTCCCGCACCGCGGGGTTGCGCCAGTTGAGGTCGGGCTGCTCGGGAAGGAACTGGTGCAGGTAGTACTGGCCGGTGTGTTCATCCAGGGTCCAGGCGGGGCCTCCGAAGAAGCTCTGCCAGTTGTTGGGAGGGCCGCCATCCGGGCCTGGGTCCTTCCAGATGTACCAATCCCGCTTGGGATTGTCCCGGGAGCTTCTGGATTCCAAAAACCACGGGTGCTGGTCCGAGGTGTGGTTGGGAACCAGGTCGATGAGGACCTTGAGGCCCAGGGCGTGGGCTTCCCTTAGAAGGCGGTCAAAGTCCTCCAGGGTGCCGAAGATGGGGTCCACGTCGCAATAGTCGGCCACATCGTAGCCGAAGTCCTTCATGGGGCTTTTGTAGAAGGGGGAAAGCCAGATGGCTCCTACCCCCAGGTCCTTCAGGTAGGGAAGCCTTTGCCGGATGCCCTCCAGGTCCCCGATGCCATCCCCGTTGGAGTCCTGAAAGCTCCTCGGGTAGATCTGGTAGATGACGGTTTCCTTCCACCACATGCCCCGAGTTTACCCCTCGAGGCCGCGCTATGGAAGGGCTTCCAGTCCCTCTTCCCAAAGGCTTTAGGGCTCCACCTGGATCTCCCCTCCCTCAGCCTGGAAGCCCACTTCCTTGTGGCTACCGTCGCAGAAGGGCTTGTTCCGGGAATGGCCGCAGCGGCAAAGGGCCAGCTTGGCCCTTTCCAGGCGCCTTTCCTCCCCGTTGAGCCGGAAGGGGGTTCCCTCGGGCAAGTCCAACACGTAGGGTCCATCCTGGCGGAAGCGGAGCTTCATGGTTTCAGGATACCGAGGATAAAGTGGAGGTATGCTCTGCCCGCAGAATGGAAAGGTGGGCCTCGAGGTGCCCTTGAAGACGGTGAAGAACTTCCTCACGGGGAAAGCCCTGGCGCGAATTGACCCTGCTAGCCCCCACTACCTTTGCCAGGATCCCGCTTGCCCGGTGGTCTACTACGGCCAGGAGGGGGTATTTCTCCGGGAAGAGGTGCGCTTCCCCATCTACGATAAGGGAGCCTCCCTCGTCTGCTACTGCTTCGACTGGACCCGGGAGAGGTTGGCAGAGGCCTTGCGCCAAGGACAGGACCCGGTGGCCCAGGTGGAAGAAGGGGTCAGGACCAAGCGATGTGCCTGCGACCAGCGCAACCCCAGGGGGCGTTGCTGCCTTACTACCTTGAAGGCGGAGGTGGCCAGGCTTGCCTGAGGGCTTCCCGCAGGAATTGGAGGAGGCTTTCCAGAAGCGCCTGGCCCGGCTTGCACCCCGGGGCCCTTTGGTGCTGGCGGTTTCGGGAGGCGGGGATTCCGTGGCCCTAGCCCATCTGGTGAAGCGGGCTGGGCGGGAGGCGGTGGTGGCCCATCTGGACCACGCCCTGCGCCCGGAAAGCGAGGAGGATCTCCTCTTTGTGAAGGCCCTTGCGGAAAAGCTTGGCTATCCCTTCTACGCCGAGCGGGTGGAGGTGGCCAGGGTGTCCAGGGAACGGGGGGAGAACCTCGAGGCGGTGGCCCGGGAGATCCGCTACGCTTTCCTGCACCGGGTGGCCAAGGAGGTGAAGGCCAAGGCCATCCTCACCGCCCATACCCTGGACGACCAGGCGGAAACCGTGCTCCTCAAACTCCTCCAGGGCACGGCCCGGGGTCTGGGCATCCGGGAGAAGGAGGGGCTTGTGGTCCGCCCCCTTCTGGCCTTTCGCCGCGAGGAGTTAAGGGCGTACCTAAAGGCCCTGGGGGAAGCGTGGCGGGAGGATCCCTCCAACCAGGACCTTTCCCGGGATCGCAACTACCTGAGGCTTAAGGTGCTTCCCCTTGTGGAGGAGCGGTTCCCCGGGGCCAAGGAGGCGCTTTCCCGCTTTGCCCAGGTGCGGATGGAGGAGGAGGCCCACCTGGAGAGGGAGGCTAGGGCTCGTCTCCTGCCCGATCCCCGCTTCTTCGTGCCCGCCTACCGGGCAGCACCCCTTTTGGAGGCTCCCGGGGCCCTTAGACGGAGGGCTTTGCGCTGGATACTGGAGGCCTTGGACCTCCGGCCTGAGGCCCGGCTTATCGCCCTTTTGGAGGAGGCTTTAGGGGGCAGGGTGGCCACCCTGCCCGGCGGCTACACGGCCAGGCGCAAGGGAGGTACCCTTTTCCTCCTTCCCCCCGAGCCCCGGCTGCCCCTTCCCCCCGGGTTCCGCCGCCCCTTGCCGGGGGACTACCTGGCCATGCCCTACGGGAGAAAGCGCCTGGTGGGCTTTTTGGCGGAGAAAGGGGTGCCTAAGGAGCTCAAGCCCCTTTGGCCGGTGAGGGCGGAGGGTAAGCGGGTGGTGGAGGTCTTGGGCCTTTATCCCCCTTCCGAGGAGGAGCGGTACATGGCCTTGGCCCTCGAGGAGGCCAGGCAGGCCTTCCAGGAGGGGGAGGTGCCGGTGGGGGCGGTCTTGGTGGTGGGGGAAAGGGTGTACAGGGCTCACAATCGGGTGGAGGCTACCCGGGACCCCACGGCCCATGCGGAGATGCTCCTCCTTAGGGAGGTGGGCCGGGGGGCCCGGGGAGGAAGGCTTTACGTGACCCTGGAGCCGTGTCGCATGTGCCACCATGCCCTTCGGGAGGCGGGGGTGGAGGTGGTCTACGGGGTGGAGAACCTGAAGGAAGGGGCCTTGACCCGGTTCGGCCAGGGGGAAGGCCTCAGGGGTGGCGTCCTGGAAGGGGAGTGTGCTAAGCTCCTAAAGGGTTTCTTTGCCCGGCTCAGGGAGGGGTGCCGGAGCGGTTGAACGGGCCGGTCTCGAAAACCGGTAGGCCCCGCAAGGGGTCTCGCGGGTTCGAATCCCGCCCCCTCCGCCAAAGGCGGCCTGCGGGCCGCTTTTATACCACCTGGAACCCCCACCGCCCCCCGAGGATCCCCAGCTCCTCCAGGAGGGTTTCCGCTTCCTTCCTTTCCCGAGGAAACCCGGAAAGAAGCAGGTACAAAAGGGTGGCCAGCTCCCCCAGGACCAGGAAGCCGTACCGCCTTTTTTCCTCCTCCCAAACCGCCTCCATGTGCAGGCGGGCCATGCGCCAGGGAGTGGAAAGGAAATGGCCCTTTTGCAAGCCCGCCTCGGGCTCGCAAAGCCTCGGGTCGCCTTGGGTGAGAAGCCCCCGGCAGGCAAGCGGACGCCAGGGATAGACACCGCAGAGGACCTCTTCCAGAAAGGGGCAGGGGGTGCGGGTGAGGAAGAACTGGCTTGGGAAATGGGGGTCGTCCTTGCCTTCCCTGAGAAGGGCAAGCCGCCTGGGGCCTTCCTTAAGCAGCTTGGAGCGCTGGGCCTCGCTGAGGTGGGGAAGAAGGGCTTCCCCTTCCAGGCGGGAGAGGGTCACCAGGCCATGGCAGCAGGCAAAGCATCCCGCACGGCAGGAGGGGGTAATCCCCTTCTTGGCCAGGTAGTCGGCCAAGTCCGCCTCGAGGGCCAGCCAATGGGCTTCCACCGGGTTCATCGGCGCAGGCGGTAGACACCCCTTCTGGGGTCGAAGGGGCAGGCTCTCACGGCCACCTGGGGGCAGTGACGCCGGTACCGGGCCACCTCCGCCGCCAGGGCCTTGGGCAGGTGGCATCGGGGGCAACGGGCCCGGGGAGAGGCTTGCCGCAACCGGTAGGCGAGTAATAGGGCCAGGCCCGAAAGGATGAGAAGACCAAAAGCCTCCATAGGGGTTAGTGTAAGCTCTTCTTATGGCCAGTCTTGCGCCTTTCCTGCAAACCCTGGAACCCGGGGTTTCCCCGGCCGTTTCCGCCTGGATCAAGGGCCTTAAGGAAGTAGAGCTCCACCTGGACCGCTGGGCCTTCGACCTTTCCGATGAGGGTTTTTGGTGGCGGCCCAAGGAGGGGCTGAACCCCATCGGGGGCCTGGTGCGCCACATCACCGGAAGCTCCTTGCGGCTTCTTTCCTACGCCTTCCCCCAGGAGCTTCCCGACTGGGCCAAAAAGGGGCGGGAGTGGGAGCTCCAGGGGGAGCCCGAGGCCAAGGAGGTGGTGGAGGCCCGTTTCCGGGAGGCTTGGGCCAGGCTCCTTTCCGCCTTCCAGAGCCTACGGGAGGAGGAACTTGGCCAGGAGGTTCCGGTGGGCACCCAGGGTCTTAAGGCTCCCAGGGCCCATATCCTCCACCACCTGGTGGAGCATGCCCAGCACCATGCGGGGCAGATCATCTACGCCCGCAAGCTCCTGGGCTGAGGACTCCTGTCCCCGGGGGATGGCTGTAAGCTGTTCCCATGGAACGCGTTGGCCTGCGCGCTTCTCCCAGGATTACCCTCGAGGCCCTCAAGGAAGCCCTTAAGGGCGTGCGTTTTCCTGAGGCCAAGGTCTATTTCATCACCGACTGGCAGGACCGCCGGCACCAGGCCCGGTACGCCCTTCTCATCCACGGGGGCAAGAAGGACCTCCTCACCCCTGACGCCTTCGGCCCCGCCTTTCAGGGAGGGGAAGAGGCGCTTTCGGAGCTGGTTAGCCTGTTGCTGGGGCTTGGGGCCAGGAAGTTCTACGAGGCGGTGGTTTCCCCAGGGGAGCTGACGGGCCTTTTGAACCTGCCGCCAGAGGAGCTCCTTAGGCGGATCAATGCCATCGCCAACCCCACCGACCCTGGCATCTACCTGAAAAGGGCCGCCTAACCGTATAGAAGCTTAAGCCGGGCGGCTTCCCCTGCCAGCTCGGGGAGGGCTTTTAGGTCTATTCCCGTGTGGAAGCCTTTGGCTTCCAGGTAGGGGAGGACCTTTTCCGTGGGCAGGTTTCCCACCAGCTCATCCCCGGCGAAGGGGCAGCCCCCTACCCCGGCCAAGGCGCCCTCCAACCAGAGGATGCCCGCCGCCAGCACCGCCTCCACCTTGCCCAAGACCCCTTCCGGGCGGGCGTGCAGGTGGGCCCCCAAGCCCTCGGGGCCAAAGCGGGCCACAGCCTCCCCTAGCACCTCCTGGATGCGGCTTGCCTCCGCCACCCCGTAGGTGTCCGCCAGGGCGATCTCCCTGACCCCAAGTTCCCGTAGCCGCGCGATATCCTCCAGGACCCCCTCCACGCTCCAGGGATCCCCGTAGGGGTTGCCGAAGGCCATGGAAAGGTAAACCACCAGGCCAAGCTTTCCTTTTGTGGCCTCCACCATGGCCTTTACCAGGGGCCAGGATTCCTGCCGGGTGCGATTGGTGTTCTTCCGCTGGAAGGTTTCCGAGAGGGAGAAGGGGTAGCCGATGGCCGTGAGGTTTGGGGCCTTAAGGGCCCTTTCCAGGCCCTTTTCGTTGGCCACGATGGCCAGATAGGTGCGGCCCTGGGGTGGGGGAAGGCTGGCCAGCACCTCCTCGGCATCCGCCATCTGGGGTACCCACTTGGGGGAGACGAAGCTGGTGAGGTCCAGATGGCGAAACCCCGATTCCAGGAGTTTCTTTAGGAAGGCCACCTTCTCCTCGGTGGGGATGAAGCGGCTGAAGCCCTGCCAGGCATCCCGGGGGCATTCCACGTAGCGGATGGGGACCTTGGCCATAGGGCTACACCTGGAAGACCCCGGTGCGGAAAGGCTCCCGTTCGGGGTTTAAGGCACAGGCCTCGAGGGCCCGGATAAGCCACTTCCGGGTTTCGTGGGGGAGGAGGATCCCATCCACCCAAAGCCGGGCGGCGGCGTACCGGGGGTCCAGGGTTTCCTCGTAGCGGCCCTTGATGCGCTCGTAAAGCTCCTTTAGCTCCTCGTCAGAGGGTTCCTTCCCCTCCCGTCTGAGCTTTTCCACCTCCAGCTCCAAAAGGGTCTTGGCCGCCTGGGCCCCTCCCATCACCGCGTACTTGGCGCTGGGCCAGGCGAAGATGAACCTGGGGGCGTAGGCCTTGCCCGCCAGGGCGTAGTTTCCAGCTCCGAAGGAGCCTCCCAGGATCAGGGTGATCTTGGGCACCACGGAGTTGCTCACGGCATTGACCAGCTTGGCTCCCCGGCGGATGATCCCCGCCTGCTCCGACTCCTTCCCCACCATGAAGCCCGTCACGTCCTGGAGGAAAAGGAGGGGGATGTTCATCTGGTTCACCTCGAGGATGAACCGGGCGGCCTTGTCCGCCGCCTCCGCGTAGATCACCCCACCCACCTCGATCCGTCCCTTCTTCTTCAGGATGAGGCGCTGGTTCCCCACGATGCCCACGGGGAAGCCCCCGATGCGGGCAAAGCCCGTGACCAGAGTCTCCCCGTATCCCCCCTTGTACTCCAGAAACTCCGAGCCATCCACCAGCCGGGCGATCACCTCCCGAAGGTCATAGGGACGGCTGCCGTCGGGGGCGATGAGGCCGTAGAGGTCTTCGGCGGGGTAAAGGGGTTCCCTGGGTTCCTTGCGTCCTTCTGCCCAGGGGGCGAGCCTGGGGGGTGGGTACAGGGCGATGAGCTGGCGGATCCTTTCTAGGGCGGCTTCGTCGTTCGGCTCGTAGAAGTCCACGGTCCCCGAGACCTCAAAGTGCATGCGGGCCCCGCCCAGCTCCTCGCTGTTGACCTCCTGGCCGATGGCCGCCTTCACCAGGGCTGGGCCCGCCAGGTAGAGGCCGCTTCCCTCGGTCATGATGAGGACGTCGGTCATGACGGGGAGGTAGGCTCCCCCGGCCACGCAGTTGCCCATGATGGCGGAGATCTGGGGGATGCCCAGGGCGGACATGCGGGCGTTGAGGTAGAAGATACGCCCAAAGTCGTCCTGGTCTGGGAAGACCTCGTCCTGTAAGGGTAGGAAAACCCCGGCGGAGTCCACCAGGTACAGGGTGGGGATGCGGTTTTCCAGCGCCATGGTCTGGGCCCGGATCACCTTCTTGGCGGTGATGGGGAAGAAGGCCCCCGCCTTCACCGTGGCGTCGTTGGCGATGATCATCCAGGTCTGGCCCTGGATCTGCCCGAGGCCGGTGATGACCCCTCCGGCCGGGGCCCCGCCCCACTCCTCGTACATCCCCCACCCGGCAAAGGCCATGAGCTCGTAGAACTCCGTGCCCGGGTCTAAAAGCCTCGCAATGCGCTCCCGGGCGGTGAGGCGTCCCTTTTTGTGCTGCCGCTCTACGGCCTTGGGCCCGCCCCCTTGGCGCACCTTCTCCAGGCTTTCCCTGAAGTCCCGCACCAGGGCCACCCAGGCGTCCTTATTGGCCTTGTAGACGGGACCTTCCCGCTCCTCCGGGCGAAGCTTGCTCTCGAGGCGGCTCGTGGGCTGGCCTAGCATGGCCTTAGTATAACGTTTTTCTGCTTATCGGGGAAAAAGCGTAGCCCCCTCA
Organism: Thermus sp. KWY1; assembly: GCF_057547025.1. Taxonomy (NCBI): domain Bacteria; kingdom Thermotogati; phylum Deinococcota; class Deinococci; order Thermales; family Thermaceae; genus Thermus; species Thermus sp. KWY1. The sequence continues at coordinate 29,091 of NZ_BAAJPG010000018.1, read as the reverse complement.
GGAGGGCAGGGGGTCTGGGACAGGGCCTTTTGCCGCTGGGCCTGGCGCCTGGCCTCCCGGTCCACCCGTTCGTTCTCCGGGTGGCCGTTATGCCCCCGGATCCAGTGCGGCACCACCCGGTGCCGTTTGAGCTCCGGCATAAGAGCTTCCCAGAGGTCGCGGTTTTCTATGGGCTTGCCGTCCGCTCTGCGCATCCCCCTTTTTTCCCAGGCGGGGAGCCACTCGTTTAAGGCCTTCACCAGGTACTGGCTGTCGGAGAAGAGGTGTACTTCACAGGGTTCCTTGAGCGCCCTAAGCCCTTGCAGCAGGGCGGTGAGCTCCATGCGGTTGTTGGTGGTGCAGGGCTCACCTCCGGAAAGCATTCGTTCGTGGCTACCGTAGCGTAAAAGCGCCGCCCACCCGCCAGGGCCGGGGTTGCCCAGGCAGGCCCCATCGGTGAAAAGCTCCACCTGTTTCACGACCAGGGGATGGGCCGATGGGGGAAGGCCAGGGGAGCCTTGGCCTCGCCGGGGAAGAGGATCTCCCTAAGGCGGTAGTGGTCCTCTTGGGGGTGGCGGTAGACCTCCAGGAGGTTTTCCACCAGGTTCACGATCCAGACCTCAGGGATACCAGCTTTGGCATACAGGGCGAGCTTCCTGCGGTCGTGGTCCAGGCTGGTGTCGGCCACCTCTATGAGGAGGAGGACGTCCTGGGGCTCAGGGAGGCGCTCGCTGTACTGTTCCAGGGGGGGCTTCAGCACCTGAAGGTCGGGTTCGGGCTCGGAGTCGGGGGAAAGGCGCAGGGGGGATTGCACGGCGATGACCGCCTCCTCTCCCAATAGAGCCTGGAGCCTCTTGTCCAACTGGGCTACAGCAAAGACGTGCCTAGGACCAATCGGGCTCATCTCGTAGATCTCTCCCTCGAGGAGCTCGAGGTGCTTCACCCCCTGGAAGAGGCGCTCAAACTCCTCTACCCCGAAGCGGTACCGGGTGGCCATGCCCTCATTCTAGGCCCCAGATGGCGGCGGGGGCCAGCTCCACCAGGTTTCCCGCGGGGTCGCGGGTGTAAAGGCTTTTCCCCCTGGGCCAGTCCGCCCACCAGACGGGAAAGCCCGCTTCCTCCAGCCTCTTGGCCCAAGAGGGAAGCTCCTCCTCAGCCACCTTAAAGGCCACGTGGACGCTTCCTTGGGCCCCGTGGGGGGGAAGGTTTTCCTCCTTTGCCGTGTGATGGGGGTTGAAGACCAAAAAGACCCCCTTTCCTGCCCGGAAGAAGGCATGGCGCGGGGGCTGGTACTGGAAGCAAGGAAGGCCCAGGACCCCCTCGTAAAAGGCGCGGGCCTTCTCCAGATCCTCGGCGTAGACGGCGGTTTCCAGAACCTCCACTACTTGAGCTTAGCGATGAGGTCGGCCACGGGGATGGCCTCGAGGGTGGTGGTCCTCACGCTTCCCCTGGCCGAGAGGTGGAGCATGGCCCGGGCCACCGCCAGGGCGTCCTCCGCCTCCACGATGTTCACGAAGTCATAAGGCCCCAAAACCGCGTACTGGGCCACCACCTTGACCCCGAAGTCCCGCTCCAGCTCCTGGTTCACTTCCTTGATGCGCTCGGGGTTTTTCACCAGGGTCTCAGCGCCGTCATCCGTGAGGGTGCTGAGAACGATAAAGGTAGGCATCTTGGCCTCCTTTCCCCCTCAGGATAGCCCAGGAGTTCCAGTTCGGCAATCGAGCTAGTCTTCCTGAAGTGTTTCCAGGGAAATCCCGCTATAGACCTCCTCCAAGGAGAGGGTTCCTTGGGGGCAGGGCAAGGGTACCTCCCCTTCTGTGAAGACCTGATAGAGGATGCCCGTGGCCTTTTTTTGATAAAGCTCTATTCGCCTTTCCCGGATATCCACCAATACATACCCTTGCAGGGAAAGCAGGGAAAGATACCGCCAAAGCTTCTCCCGCCGGTCTATACCTTCGGTACTTGGGGAAAGGACCTCCACCACCAGGCAGGGAGCTTCCTCGTAGTAGGGGTTTTCGGGCGGGGGAGCACAAACCACCATGAGATCCGGGTAGTAGACGGTCCTTTCCCCCACCTTGAGCTTCATATCCGCCACGTAGAGGCGGCATCCCTGCCTACGGGCTAAGGGGCCCAGGAGGAGGGCCAGGTTGGTGGTTAAAAGGGCGTGAGCCCGGCTGGCCCCGGCCATGGCGTAGGGCAGGCCCTCCACCAGCTCATGCTTGGTTTCAGACCGGGCTTCCCAGGCCAGATACTCTTCCAAGGAAAGGAGTTTTAGGGCCTTGGCGGGTTCGCCCATCACTCCCATTCTATGGTGGCGGGGGGCTTGGAGGTGAGGTCGTAGACCACCCGGCCGATCTCCGGCACCCTGCGGGTGATGCGCCGGGCTGCTTCGTCCAGGAAGTCCAGGGGCAGCCTGGCCCAGTCGGCGGTCATGAAATCCTCGGTGGTCACAGCCCTTAAGGCCAGAACGTAGCCGTACTTCCGCTCGTCCCCCGCCACCCCTACGCTCCGCACGGGGGTGAGGACGGCCAGGGCCTGGGCCACCTGGGAATACAGCCCCCACTCCCTTAGAAGGCTTATGAAGATATCGTCGGCCCGCCGGAGGATGTCCAGTTTTTCCTCCGTGACCTCCCCCAGGATGCGCACCGCCAGGCCCGGCCCCGGGAAGGGGTGGCGCAGGCGGATAGGGTCGGGAAGGCCGAGAAGCAGGGCGAGTTCCCGCACCTCGTCCTTGAAGAGGAGCCGGAAGGGCTCGAGGAGCTCGAACTTCAAATCTTCAGGAAGACCGCCCACGTTGTGGTGGCTTTTGATCTTGGCCGCTCCCGGTTCCCCAGCGGACTCGATCACGTCGGGGTAGAGGGTCCCCTGGGCGAGGAACCGGAAAGGGCCTGCTTCCCGGGCCACCTGGGAAAAGACCTCCACGAACTCCCGACCGATAATCCGGCGCTTTTCCTCGGGGTCTTCCACCCCCTTAAGGGCCGTAAGGAAGCGCTCCCTGGCGTCCACCACCCGGAGGTTCACCCCAAGGGCTTTAAGGGCTCCTTCCACCTCCTCCCGTTCCCCCAGGCGCAGGAGGCCGTGGTCCACGAAGACCGCCAGGTGGTTCACCCGGGCCTTGGCCAAGAGGAGGGCCAGGGTGCTGGAGTCCACCCCGCCGGAAACCGCCAGGAGCACCCGGTCCTCGCCCACCCTTTCCCGCACTTCCTTAACCAGGCTTTCCAGCACGTGCTCCGGGGTCCAGTCCCGTTTTACCCCGGCGATCTCCAGAAAGTTTTCCAGGATCTGCATCCCCTTGGGGGTATGGGCCACCTCGGGGTGGAACTGGACGGCGAAGGTCTTTCCGTCTGGGGCTTCCATGGCCGCCACGGGGTTTTCCTCGGTTTCCGCCACCACCCGCCACCCCGGGGGAAGCTCGGTCACGGCGTCCTGGTGGCTCATCCAGACCTGGACCTCGCCCTCCAAGCCTTTGAAGAGGGGGCCCTGGTAGCGGGTGAGGAGAGCCTTACCGTACTCTGCCCGTCCTGCGCGCTCCACCTTGCCCCCAAGCTCCTGGGCGAGAAGCTGCATCCCGTAGCAGATGCCCAAGGTGGGAAGGCCGAGGGTGAGTACCCGGGGGTCGGGGCGGGGGGCATCGGGGTCAAAGACGCTATTGGGTCCGCCGGAGAGGATTAGGGCTTGGGGCTTGTGCTTAAGGATTTCCTCCAGGCTCGCCCGCCCCGGCAGGATCAGGGAAAAGACCCGAAGCTCGCGGAGCCTTCTGGCAATGAGGCGGGTGTATTGGGAACCGAAGTCCAGGACCAGGACCATGGAAGCCAGTCTAGCAGGGTAGGATAAACCCATGGCCGAGGTGGAAAGCTTTTCCCTGGACCACACGAAGGTGAAGGCTCCTTATGTCCGCCTGGCGGGGAGGAAAACGGTGGGGAGTGGCCTGGTGGAGAAGTACGACCTGCGCCTGGCCCAGCCCAACCGGGAAGCCCTGCCCACGGGGGCCTTGCACACCCTGGAGCATCTTCTTGCGGGTTACCTCCGCGACCACCTGGAAGGGGTCATAGACCTTTCCCCTATGGGGTGCCGCACGGGGTTTTACCTGGTGGTGGAAGGCCCTTTGGAGGAGGAAAGGGTTTTGGTGGCCTTTGAACGGGCCTTAAGGGATGTTCTCCTGCACGAGGGGCCCATTCCCGGGGCCAGCTTCAGGGAGTGCGGGAACTACCGCGACCACGACCTCCAAGGGGCCAAGGCCTGGGCGGAGAAGGTGCTGAGGGAAGGACTGAAGGTTCAGGCCACCCTTCCCCTGGAGGAAAGGTGATCGCCTTCTTTGCGGCGGAGCCCGAGGAAGCTGAGGCCTTAAGGGAGTCCTTGGACGCGAGGGAGGCCCTCGAGGCCCCCTTTCCCCTCCACCAGGCCCCCGGGGTACTGGTGGCGGAAACCGGGGTGGGCAAGGTGGCGGCGGCCTTGGCCGTGGCCCATGTCCTAACCCGCTTTGCTCCCAGGGAAAGCTTTTTCCTGGGGGTGGCGGGGGGCCTGGACCCCTCCCTTCGTGCCCTGGACCTCCTTTTGGCCGAGAGGGCGGTGCAGTGGGATGTGGACCTGACTCCCTTTGGTCGGGAGCCCGGAGAGACGGCCTTTGGGGTGCGCTTTTTCCCCTCGGACCCTGGCCTTCTGGCCCGGGCTGAGGTGGCGGCTTCCACCCTGGGCTTCCCTGCCCGGCGGGGGGTGGTGGCCACGGGGGACCGGTTTCTGGCGGATAGGGAGGAGGCAAGGAGGCTGGCCCGGCTCCACGGGGCCCAGGCGGTGGAGATGGAAGGGGCCGCGGCCCTCATGGTGGCCTGGCGCTTCCGGCATCCCATGGCCTTGATCCGTGCCGTGACCGATGGGGCGGGGGAGGAGGCGGCCAGGGACTTCCAGGCCTTTTTGCAGGCGGCCTCGAGGCGGCTTGGCTCCCTGGCCCAGGCTCTTTTGGCATACTGAAAAGGGAGGGGCAAGGTGGAGATCAAACTCTTCACGGGGAACGCCCACCCCGATCTGGCCCAGCGGGTGGCGGAAGCCCTAGGGGTTCCCTTGGGAAAGGCGGTGGTGGACCGCTTCCCCGACGGGGAGGTGAGGGTGCGCCTTTTGGAAAGCGTGCGCGGGGATGATGTGTACCTCATCCAGCCCACCAGTCCCCCGGTGAACGACCACCTGATGGAGCTCCTCCTTCTGGCGGATGCCGCCCGCCGGAGCTCTGCGGGCCGCATTAACGCCGTCATCCCCTACTTCGGCTACGCCCGTCAGGATAAGCAGACCCAGGGTCGCGAGCCCGTGAGCGCCAAGCTGGTGGCCAATCTCCTGGAAACCGTGGGGGTGCACCGGGTGATCGCCATCGACCTCCACGCTCCCCAGATCCAGGGGTTTTTCGATATCCCCGTGGACCACCTTTCGGCGGTGCGCCTCTTTGCCCGCTACCTCCAGGAGAAGGGCTATACGGAGAACGGCGTGGTGGTTTCCCCGGATGCGGGCCGGGCGGAGGAGGCCAGGCGGCTTTCCGAAAGGTTGGGCCTGCCCTTTGCCATGCTGACCAAGCGCCGCCATGGCCCCAAGGAAACCTCCGTCACCTACGTGATCGGGGAGGTGGTGGGAAAGAGGCCCTTGATCATCGATGACATCGTTTCCACCGGGGGGACCATAAGGCGGGGGGTGGAGGCCCTCCTGCTGGCTGGGGCTTTGCCGGAGATGGTGGTCATGGCCACCCATCCGGTCTTGGTGGGGGAGGCCCGGGAAAACCTTTCCCATCCCGCCATCCGTGAGGTGATCTTCACCGATACCATCCCCTTAAGGGATGGAGGGTACACGGTGCTTTCCACCGCCGAGCTTTTGGCCCAGGCCATCCGGCACGTGCACACCAACCAGTCGGTGAGCGCGTTGATCTGAGGTGGCAGGAGAGCCTGGGGGTGTGATAAGCTTTCCCATAGTGTGCCCCTAGAGGGCCTTTGCCTTTTGGGAGGTTGAGGAGGAGACATGGAATACCGTTTGAAGGCCCAGTACCGGGAAGGGGAGAAGCCCGCCGCCTTGCGCCGGGCGGGGAAGCTCCCCGGCGTCATCTACAATAAGCACTTGAACCGTAAGGTCTACGTGGAGCTCGGGGAGTTTGACAAGGTCTTCCGTCAGGCTTCCATCCACCACGTGATCGTCCTGGAACTCCCCGACGGCCAGGAACTGCCCACCCTGGTGCGCCAGGTGAACCTGGATAAGCGCCGGCGCCGTCCCGAGCACGTGGACTTCTACGTGCTCTCCGACGAGCCCGTGGAGATGTACATTCCCCTGCGCTTCGTGGGCACGCCCCAGGGGGTGCGGGAAGGAGGCGTGTTGCAGGAGGTGCACCGGGACATCCTGGTGCGGGTTTCCCCAAGGAACATCCCCGAGTTCATCGAGGTGGATGTTTCGGGCCTGGGCATCGGGGATAGCCTACATGCCGCCGACCTCAAGCTTCCGGAAGGGGTTAAGCTGGCCATTTCCCCGGAGGAAACCATTGCTGCGGTGGTGCCTCCTGAGGATGTGGAGAAGCTTGCGGTGGAGGCCCCCGAGGCTCCTGCCGAGCCCGAGGTGATCAAGAAGGGCAAGAAGGAAGAGGAGGAGTAGTACCGCCCTGTACTTGACGGGCGGGGACCCTGGGAAGGGGATTGGCCGCTGGCGGAAGGAAGGGGGGCGTTTTCGCCCCCTTTTTGCGGAGGGCAGGAATGTTCCTGGTGGTGGGCCAGGGAAACCCAGGGGAGCGGTACGCCAGGACCCGCCACAACCTGGGCTTCATGGTCCTGGACCGGCTGGGCCTGGAGTTTCGGGAAAGGGGGGAGGCCCTCCTGGCCGAGGTGGAGGTGGAGGGGGAAAAGGGGTTTTTCCTCAAGCCCCTCACCTACTACAACCTGAGCGGCCAGGTGGTGGCTCCCCTGGTCCGCTATTACAAGATCCCCCCGGAGCGCCTTCTGGTGGTCCACGACGAGATGGACCTGCCCCTGGGCCGCTTGCGCTTCAAGGCAGGGGGTAGCCCCGCGGGAAACCGCGGGGTGGCCTCCATCGCCCAGGCCCTGGGGACCGAGGCCTTTCACCGCCTGCGCTTAGGGATTGGCAAGCCCCCTTCCCGGGAGCTTGGGGCAGCGTATGTCCTTTCCCCCTTCCTTCCCGAGGAGTGGCCGGTGGTGGAGCGGGTCCTCGAGGCGGCCAAGGAAGCCGTGCTCTGCTGGGTGAAGGAGGGGCTTCCTCCCTGTGCGGGCCGTTTTAACGGCCTGGATCTTTCCCAGGGCTTGGGGGAAAAGGGCTAAGCTTTAGGCATGGCCGCGCCTAAGGTCCTCCTCATCGCCGGGGGAAGAAGCCCCGAGCACGAGGTTTCCCTGCTTTCCGCCCATGGGGTTTTGGAGCACATGCCCTTTGCCACCGAGCTCGCCGTGATCGCCAAGGACGGCAGGTGGCTCCTTGGGGAGGAGGCATTTGCCGCTCTTAGGGCCAAGGTGGCCCCTATCGGCCGGCACGCCTTTCCACCTCCTTTGGATTGGAGCCGGTATGACGTGGTCTTCCCCCTGCTTCACGGAAGGTGGGGGGAGGATGGCACCATCCAGGGGTTCTTGGAAATCCTGGGTAAGCCCTACGTGGGGGCGGGGGTGGCGGCCAGCGCCCTTTGCATGGATAAGGACCTTTCCAAGAGGATTCTGGCCCAGGCGGGGATTCCCGTGGTTCCCTGGGTGGCCCTTTATCAGGGGGAGCGCCCCTTTATCCCCTTTGACCCGCCCTTCTTTGTGAAGCCTGCCAACACGGGTTCCAGCATCGGCATCCGCCGGGTGGAGCATTACGCCGAGCTGGAGGAGGCCTTGGCCGAGGCCTTCCGCCACGACCAGAAGGCGGTGGTGGAGCAGGCGCTTTCGGGGGTGCGGGAGCTGGAGGTGGGTATTCTGGGGAACATCTTTGGCGAGGCCAGCCCCGTGGGAGAGGTGCGCTACCAGGCGGCCTTCTACGACTACGAAACCAAGTACACCCCGGGCCGGGCGGAGCTTTTGATCCCTGCACCCCTGGACCCCGGTACCCAGGAAACCGTGCAGGAGCTGGCCTTGAAAGCCTACAGGCTTTTGGGTATCCGGGGCATGGCCCGGGCGGACTTCTTCCTGGCGGAAGGGGAGGTCTATCTCAACGAGATCAACACCATTCCCGGCTTCACCCCCACCAGCATGTACCCCAGGCTTTTTGCCGCCGGGGGTCTACCTTACCCCGAGCTTTTAAGGCGGCTGGTGGAACTGGCCCTGGAGTAAGGGGCTGAACTCCTCGAGGGGC
>NZ_BAAJPG010000018.1:0-20697 GCF_057547025.1 Thermus sp. KWY1 | reverse complement strand
TTGGCCAAGCCCCTTTTTGCTTTTTTCCCTGGTGGTGCGCTAGGATGGAATCCGAAGGGAAAGGGGGTTTTTATGGACCTTCTGGAGCGGCTTGGGCTTCTTGGGCGGCGGGTCCTCCTCCTTCACCACGATGACCTGGGCCTGACCCATGCGCAAAACGGAGCCTACCAGGCCCTGGGATTTCCCACGGGGAGCGTGATGGTGCCGGGGGCCTGGGCCAGCGGGGTCAGGGGGGAGGATCTCGGGGTGCACCTGGTGCTCACCAGCGAGGGGCCTGCCCCCAGGATGCGGCCCCTCACGCCGGGGGAAAGCCTTCGGGACGAAGCGGGGTATTTCCCTTCTTCTCTGGAGGTTCTCTGGCAGAATGCCCGCCTCGAGGAAGTGGAGCGGGAGTTAAAGGCCCAGATTGAGGCGGCAAAAAGGCTATTCTCCCCCACGCACCTGGACACCCACCAGGGGGCGGTCCTTCGCCCCGACCTGGCGGAGATCTACGTGCGCCTGGCTGAGGAATACCGCCTGGTGCCCTTGATCCCGGAGAGCCTCGAGGGCCTGGGGGTCCCGCCTGTATTTTTGCCGGAGCTGGAAAGGCTCATGGCCCAGGTGCCTTTCCCCAGGGTGCGCTTCGTGGACCCCTATGGCCTTCCCCCGGAGGAGCGGCTTGGCTTTTACCTGGACCTGGCCAACCTCCCCCCGGGCCTTTACTACCTGGTCCACCACAGCGCCCTCCCCACCCCCGAGGGCCGGGCCCTTCCCGACTGGAGGACGCGGGAAGCTGACTACTTCGCCCTTGCCCACCCCGAGGTGCGCCGGGTCCTTTCCGAGTTCTACCCCCTCACCTGGCGGGCCGTGCGGGAAGTCCTTTGGGGGGCGTCATGAAAAAGTGGCGCTACGCCTCGGGGCAGCTGGGCCTCACCCTGGTTTCCGAAAGCTTCGGCACCTATCTGGCCTTCTTCTATCTGGAGAAGCTCGGCCTTTCCGCCGCCTTCTATGCCTTGGCCCGCACGGTGTATGCCTTCTGGGACGCCATCAACGACCCCCTGTTCGGCCACCTCTCCGACCGCACCAAGACCCGGCTGGGCCGCAGGCGGCCCTGGCTTCTTGTAGGTGTTCCCCTGTTTCTTCTCTTCTACCTCCTGGTCTTCTGGGTGCCGGACTGGGCCCGCTCCCCTCAGGTCCTGCCCTACTACTTTGCCGTGGGCATCGTCCTTTATGAAACCATGGCCACCGTGGTCTGGACCAACTACGGGGCCCTCTTCCCGGAGATGTTCCGGGGCCTTGGCGAGAGGGCGGGAGCCGCGGCCTTGAAGCGGGGCACGGAGCTTTTTGGCCTGATCCTGGGAATTGCCCTGGCCCCCTTGGTCTACGCCCAGGTGGGGTTTCTGGGCATGGCCCTCCTCTTCGCTGGGCTTGCCCTTATGGCCTTCTCGTGGTTCTTCCCGGGCATCCAGGAGGACCCCAGGGCGGAAAGTGGCCTGGGGCTAAGGGAGTCCTTCCGGCTGGTCCTGGCGAACCGGGCCTTCTGGGTGGCGGCTTTGGTGGGGCTTCTCTTTGAGTTCGGGCGCATGGTGATCCAGACAGGGATGGCCTTCTATGCCAAGCACAGCCTGGGCCTGCCGGAAGGGGCCACTACCTTTCTTTTCGCCGCCGTTTTCCTGGTGGCGATACCCTCGGTCTTCCTCTGGGGCCGGCTGGCAAGGACCCTGGGGGGCAAAAGGGCCTGGCGGCTCGCCCACCTCCTCATGGGCGTGGCGGCCTTGCTCCTTTTCCTTCCCCAAAGCCTCCTTCTCGCCATCCTGGTGGGCGCCCTGGTGGGGGTGGGGTTTGCCGGGGTGCGGGTCACGGGGGAGGTGGTGATGGCCAAGGTCATTGACCTGGACGCCGAGAGGACGGGCACCCGGCGGGAAGGAGCCTACTACAGCCTGGTGGGGCTTTTTGGCCGGGCCTCGGGGGCCTTGGTGGGGCTTTCCTTCGCCCTCCTTGGACCTCTTTTCGGGTACGTGAGCGGGGAAAACCCCGGGCCGAACCCGGGCCTGGCCTTCCGCTTCCTGGTGGCGGTGATCCCGGGGGTGGCCATCCTGCTGGCCTACTTCCTCGCGGCCCTTTTCCCCCATGAGATCAAGGAGTAGCGCCCTATGAAGCTGGACCCCAACCATCCCAGGCCCACCCTCCAGCGCCCGGGTTGGAAGAGCCTCGAGGGCCCGTGGAACTTCTCCTTGAACGAGGCCGAGGACCCCAAAAAGGTGCGCTTTGACCGTACCATTCGGGTGCCCTTTCCTCCCGAGTCCCCGGGTAGCGGCGTGGGCGAGCCCTGGGTGCAGGTGGCCTGGTACCGGAAGGTCCTAAGGATTAAGCCCAGGCCCAGCCTTCGGCTTTTCCTGCGCTTCGGGGCGGTGGACTACCGGGCGGAGGTCTTTTTGAACGGGGCCCGGGTCCTGGAACACGAAGGGGGGCATACCCCCTTCGGCCTGGAGCTCACCTCCTTCCTGGAGAGGCCCTTAGAGGTCCTGGTGCGAGCGGAGGACGATCCCTCGGATCCGGAAAAGCCTAGGGGCAAGCAGGCCCTGGGGGAGCCCGAGGGCATCTTCTACCCGAGGACCACGGGGATCTGGCAGCCGGTCTGGCTGGAATGGGTTCCCGAAAGCCACATCGCCTCCCTTCGCCTCCGCCCGGACCTCGAGGCCCTGGGCTTCCACCTGGAGGTCCAGGCCGTGGGGGAAGGGGATGCGGTGGAGGTGGCCCTTTTCCCGGGGGTGCGGGGGGAGGTTTTGAGGGAAAAGCCTTGGCTAGAAGCCCGTTTTCCCCTTGTGGGCGGGCTTGCCCGGGGGTTTTTGGGGCTTCCCCTAAAGGAAGAGGTGGGGGCAATCCTCTGGCGCCCGGAGAATCCGGTGCTTTTCCCCTTGCGCCTCCGCCTCCTCGGGGGAAGGCGGGTTCTGGACGAGGCCTACTCCTACGGGGGCTTAAGGGAAGTTTCCGCCCGGCAAGGGGTCTTCTTCCTCAACAGGGAGCCCTATTTCCCCAAGCTGGCCCTGGACCAGGGGCTTTGGCCGGAGGGGCACTTAGCCCCGCCTGGCCTCGAGGCCCTCAGGCAGGACATCCTCCTGGCCAAGGTCCTGGGCTTCAACGGGGTGCGCAAGCACCAGAAGCTGGAAGACCCCCGCTACCTCCACCTGGCGGACCGGTTTGGGCTATTGGTCTTCGCCGAGATGCCAAGCTTCTTCCGCTTCTCTCCCAGGGCCGCCCGGCGCTACCTGGCCGAGCTGGTGGCGGCCTTGGAGCGGGACCACAACCACCCCAGCGTGGTGGCCTGGGTCCTTTTCAACGAGAGCTGGGGCCTTTGGCCTTGGGGGCCTGAGGCTCGCTCCTTCCTCCAGGGCGTGTTTTTCCTGGCCCGCTCCTTGGACCCCACGCGCCTTTTGGTGGATAACGACGGCTTTGAGCACGGGTCCTTTTGGGACCTCTACACCGTGCACGACTACGCTCCCCCTGAGGTCCTTGCCCGCCGCTACCGCCAGAAGCCCTTTCCCCTGACCCCCATGGGCCGGCCCCTTTCCTGGGAGGCTCTTCCTGAAGGGGTGCGCCCCTTCCTTTCCGAGTTCGGGGGTGTGAGGCTCAAGGGCTCCACCCCGGGCTGGGGGTACCGGGAGGTGGAGGGGGAGGAGGCCTTCTTGCAGGAGGTACTCCGTTATTTGGAGGTGGCCTGCGAAAGCCTCCTGAGCGGGTTTTGCTACACCCAGCTTTACGACACCTTTCAGGAGGAAAACGGGCTTTTGGACTTCTGGCGCAGGCCCAAGGTGCCCCCGGAGAGGGTGCGGGCTTTCCTGGAGGGGTGCGAGGCCAGGCGGGTGCTTTGGGAGTAGGCTATGGGTGCACCGCGAAAGGGTTTGCTGAAGAAACTTTGGAATGCGGTGGAAACGGTGGCCCTTCTGGGCCCTGGGGTTCTCCTTTTGGCTATCCAGTACGCCAGGAAGCGGGATCGCTGGGAGCCCAAGGCCCCCTTCCTCCCGTGGCAAGGGGTGGGGAAGCCCCTGGGACTAAAGGCCATTCCCGGCGGGGTGAGGGTGCGTTTCCAGGAGGTGGAACTGGAAGCGGTCTTCCTGGGAGAGGACCTCCTCCGCCTCACCTGGTTTCCCGGCGAGGCGGTGCCTCCTTACGCCCTGGCGGAGGCGGGGGAAGCCTCCCCCTTTGAGCCTGAGCGCCAGGAGGGAGGCCGCCTTCTTAGAACCCCCCACCTGGCCCTGGCGGTGGAGGAGGAAGGGTTGACCTTCTGGGATGGGGCGGGAAGGCTTCTCAGGCAGGAGGCCTACCCCGAGCGCTCGGGGAGGGCCTGGCGGCACCGGGTGCACCTGGCCCCTGAAGAGAGGGTCTTTGGCCTTGGCGAAAGGGCCTATGCCTTGGACCGCCGGGGTGGGGTCTTCCGTTTCTGGAACCAGGACCCCGGGGGAAGCTACGGCCCCGGGGAGGATCCCCTCTACCTTTCGGTGCCCCTTTGGCTTTCCCAAAAGCTCGAGGGAGGGTACCTGGCCTTTTACGAGAACCCTGCGGATGGCTTTGCCGACCTGCGGGAAGGCGAGGCCCTGGTGGGCTTTCTTGGCGGAACCTTCCGCTACTACCTGATCCCCGGGCCCCTGGAGGAAGCCTTGGCCCGTTATGTGCGCCTCACCGGCCTTCCACCCCTGCCGCCCCGCTGGGCCCTGGGCTTCCACTATGCCCGCTGGGGGCTTAGGACCCGGAAGGAGGTGGAGGAGGTGGTGGAGGGTTTCCTGAAGCGGGACCTTCCCCTGAAGGCGGTCCACCTGGACATCGATTACATGCGGGGATACCGGGTGTTCACCGTGGATGAAAAGCGCTTTCCCGACCTTGGGGGCATGGTGCGGACCTTCCGGGAAAGGGGAGTGCACACGGTGCTTATCCTGGATCCTGGGATTAAGGGAGAAAAGGGATTTTCCCCTTACGAGGAGGGCCTGAGGGAGGGGGTGTTCTGCCGTTTGCCCACGGGGGAGGTCTTCCTGGGCCCTGTCTGGCCTGGACTTGCTGCTTTCCCCGACTTCACCGACCCCGGGGGCCGGGCCTGGTGGGGGGAGAGGCTTAAAGGCTTCTTGGACATGGGGGTTTCCGGCTTCTGGCTGGACATGAACGAGCCTGCCCTCTTCGCCGCCTGGGGGGAGCCCACCTTTCCCCGAAGCGTCCGCCATGCCCTCGAGGGCCAAGGGGGGGATCACACCCTGGCCCACAACCTCTACGGCTTCCTCATGGCCCGGGCCAGCTTTGAGGGATTCCGGGAACATGCCCCCCTTCGCCGGCCCTTCCTCCTCACCCGGGCGGGGTTTGCTGGGGTGCAGCGCTACGCCTGGGCCTGGACTGGGGATGTGGAGAGCACCTGGGAGGGCCTGAGCACCACCCTGCGGGCTCTCCTGGGGCTTTCCCTTTCCGGGGTGTACTTCGTGGGCTCGGACATCGGGGGCTTTAGCGGAAACCCCTCTCCCGAGCTCTATGTGCGCTGGTTCCAGCTTGCCGCCTTTACCCCCTTCTTCCGCCTCCACTCCGCCCGCTGGACCAGGCGCCGGGAGCCCTGGCGCTTTGGGGAGGAGGTTTTGGAGGGGGTGCGCTGGGCTATGGAGCTTAGGGAAAGGCTTCTTCCTTACCTCTACACCTTGGCCTATCGGGCAAGCCGGGAGGGGCTTCCCCTCCTCAGGCCCCTTTTCCTGCAAGGGGGCCAGCCCGATGGAGCAGACCTCGAGGAGGCCTTCTTGTTGGGAAGGGACATTCTGGTGGCCCCGGTCCTGGAGGAAGGGGCCAGGGCTAAGGAGGTGCCCTTGCCCAAGGGCGGGTGGTACCCCTGGGAGGAGGATGGAGTCCTGGAGGGCCCCGCCCGGGTGCGGCTTCCCGCTCCCCTAAAGCGGATTCCCCTTTTGGTGCGGGCCGGGTCCATCCTGCCCCTCTTGGAGGAAGGGGGCCTTGCCCTGCACCTTTACCCGGGGGAAGGCGGGGCGGAAGGCCACCTGTACTGGGATGAGGGGGACGGGGAAGGACCTTATCGGCTGGATCGGTTCCGCCTGCTCCCGGCGGAGGGGGGCTACCGCCTCCTTTGGGAAGGGGAGGGGGAGTACCCCTGGCCCTGGGAGGGAGTGAGCATCAGGCTTTGGGAGAGAAGGCTTTGGGGGGCCCGGGTGGAGGGAAAGGTCTACCCGTCCCAGGGAGGGCGGGTTTTCCTGCCTCCTTTCCGGGAGGCCCTGTTGGAGGTGGAGGGATGAGGTGGGAAAGAGCTTGGTTTTTGGCCCATGAGGCGAGGATCCCGGCGGAACTTCCCCAGGAGGGCTGGCGGGAGGTAGCCCTTCCCCACCAGTGGAGCCTGGGTGAGCCCGGGGGGCCGGAGGGCGCACGCCTGGAGGCGGAGGTGGGCTGGTACCGGCTTCTCCTTCCCGAGGGGGGCCCGAGGCGGTTCCTTTACGCCCTTGGGGACTATTACCAGGAGGCCTGGCTGGATGGCACCCACCTGGGACGGCACGAGGGGTACTTCTCCCCCTGGCTTCTGGAGCTTCCTCCTGGGCGGGAGCTTCTCCTTAGGGTTTCCGCCCCCAAGGAACCCCTGGGGGTCTGGCCCCGGTTCAAGCGGCAGATCAAGGGGGTCTTTGGGCAGCACGACTGCCGGCCCGGGGGGAGTTCGGAACGGGGCCAGGAGCGGGGAACGGGGGGCCTGTGGGGCGGGGTGGAGGTGTGGATGCGGGAGGAGGTGGCCCTTCTCGGCCTCACCCACCGCCTCCTTCCCCGGCCCGGGGGGTGGCGGCTATGGGTGCGCCTTTGGGTGGATGCCCCGAGGCCCTTCCGCGAGGAGGTGGCCCTCAGGATCCTCCCCGAGAACTTCTCCGGGGAGGCCCTGGAGCGGAGGCTAATCCTGGAGGGGGAAGGGGGACGGGGCTGGCAGGAGGTGGTCTGGGACCTGCCGGGGATGCCCCTGTGGGAGGTGTGGGAGCGGGGGTTCCCCCATCTCTTCCGCCTGGAGGCGGAGCTTCTAGGGGCAAGCCTCAGCGTGCCCTTGGGCTTCCGCACCGTGGAGCTGGACGGGGAGGGCTGGCTTCTTCTAAACGGCAGGAGGCTTTTCCTGAGGGGGACCAACATCATCCCCACCCAGTGGCTTGCCGGCTATAGCGAGGCCCTGGCCCAGAAGGACGTGGCCCTCCTCAAGGAGGCCAACCTGAACGCGGTGCGGGTCCACGCCCACGTGACCCACCCCGCCTTCTACCGGGCCTGCGACCAGGAGGGGATCCTGGTCTGGCAGGACTTCCCCTTGCAGTGGGGGTACGCCCCCGACGAGGCCTTCGCCCAGGAGGCCTTGCGCCAGGCAAGGGCCATGGTGGAGGTCTTAGGGGCCCATCCCTCCCTTTACCTCTGGTGCGCCCAGAACGAGCCCACCCACAACCGCCACACCTTAGGCCCCCTCCTTTCCGCTGCCCTCAGGGCCGAAGACCCCACCCGCCCGGTGAAGGAGGCCTCCGACTTCCGCGAGCACCCCTACCCCGGGTGGTACTGGGGGCACCTGCGGGACTTCCTGGCCCTCCCCGGGGCCCCTCTTCCTTCCGAGTTCGGGGCCCAAGCCCTGCCCCGGGCGGAACTCCTGCGCCGGGTCCTAGGGGAGGCGGCCTGGCCTCCCAGGTGGGAGGTCTACTCCTACCACAACTTCCAGCCCCACGAGACCTTCCGGGTGGCGGGGGTGGAGGTTGGGGGGTCCCTGGAGGAGTTTGTGGAGAACTCCCAGGCCTACCAGGCGAGGCTACTGGAGTTTGCCATCCACGCCTACCGGCGGGGGAAGGGGAGGGTGGTGGGCTACTTCCAGTTCATGTTCGTGGAGCCCTGGGAGGGGATCACCTGGGCGGTGGTGGACGTGGAGCGGGTGCCCAAGAAGGGCTACCACGCCCTGAAGGAGGCCAGCAGCCCGGTTCTCCTCTCCCTGGTTCCCTACCGGGAAAGGATGGAGGTGGGAGGGCCTCCCCTGCAGGAGGCCTGGCTCATAAGCGACCTGGAAAGGCCCTTAAGCCTTCGGGTCCACCTTTTCCTGGAAGGCCCGCAAGACCTTTCCCTTTACGAGGAGGAGGTGGCCCTGGCCCCCGGGGAGGCCCGAAGGTTTTTCAGCCTGGGCGAGCTTTGGGAAAGCCCCCTCGAGGTCCAGGCCCGCTACCTTCCCCTCCAGGAGGCCTTGAGGCGGCTTCCCCCTGGCGCCTACCGCCTGGTGGGGGAGGCCTACGAGGGGGAGAGGCTCTGGTCCCGCCATGTCCTCGAGGTGGAGTATCTGGAGCCTATCCTGCCCCTGGGGGTGGCCTGGTGATCCCGGCCCATATCGCCTATGCCCTGGGTGCTTTGGGCCTAACCCTGCCGGGCCAGACCTTCGGCACCTACCTGGCCTTTTACTACCTGGACCATCTGGGTTTGGCCGCCAGCGCCTTCGCCTTGGCCCGCTTGGTTTTTTCCGTCTGGGATGCGGTGAACGATCCCCTTTTCGGCTACCTCTCCGACCGCACCAGGACCCCCTGGGGCCGGAGGCGGCCCTGGCTTTTTGTAGGGCTTCCCTTTTTGCTTTTGGCCTTCTACCTCACCTTTAGCGTTCCCGGGCCCTTCCTTCAGGGGCCTGCCCTCTTCTGGTATTGCCTTGGGGTGATCCTGCTCTTTGAGACCTTCGCCGCCCTCACCTGGGTGAACCATGCGGCCCTTTTCCCCGAGCTTTTCCGCAAGGAGGAGGAGCGGGCCCGGGCCAACGCCTGGCGGCAGGGGTTCTACTTCGTGGGCCTGGCGGTGAGCATCGCCCTGACCCCCTTGGTCTACACTGCCTTGGGTTTCCCCGGCATGGCCCTCCTCTATGGGGGCCTCGGGGGCCTTCTGGTCCTCCTTTTCCTCAAGAGCATCCGGGAGGATCCCAAGGCCCAGGAGGCGGAGCCCCTTCCCTTTATCCCCGCCTTCCGCTACACCCTGGGGAACCAGGCCTTCTGGATCTACTCCCTGGCCGCCTTGTTCCTCCTCTTCGCCGTGGGGCTTTTCGGGGCGGCCATGCCCTTTTACGCCAAATACGCCTTGGGCCTTGGGCCGGAGGCCACTTCCTTGCTCTTCGCTACGGTGCTCCTGGCCGCTTTGCCCTCGGTCTTTCTCTGGGCCCGGCTGGCAGGGACTTTGGGCTCCAAGGGAGCCTGGCTCCTGGCCATTTTCCTCTTGGCCCTGGGGGCCCTTCTCCTCTTCCTGCCCCGCACTCTTCTTGAGGCTCTTCCCGTGGGCCTTCTCATCGGGGTGGGGTTTGGCGGGGTGCTGGTCCTGGGGGATGTCCTTCTGGCCGAGGTGATCGACCGGGACGCCGAGGTTACGGGGAGGAGGCGGGAAGGGGTCTACTATAGCGTGTACGGCTTCATCAACCGCCTTTCCGGGCCCCTACAGGCTCTTTCCTTTGCCCTCCTTACTCCCCTCTTCGGCTACGTGAGCGGGGAGGTGCCGGGCCCGCGTCCCGAGGCCGCCTTCCGCTTCCTTATGGCGGGTCCACCCTTTTTGGCTACGCTCTTGGCCTTGGCCCTAGCCTTTCGCTTCCCTTACGGAGCGAAGGGTAGAATGCCGGGGGCAGGAAGCTCCTAGGGAGGATGGGGCATGCGGCTGGAGTTCTCGGATCCTCTTCGGGAAAGCCGCCTCGAGGTGCCGGTCCTGGCGGAGGCCTTGGGGCCTGTTCCCGGGGGTTACCTCCTGAGGGGCCGGGAGGTGCGGGTCTTTGCTCCCTTTGCCTCGAAGCGCTTCTGCCGCCACGGCTGGCAGAGCTGGAGCCTCACCACCTGGGTGGACCTAAACTTTCCCCCGAAGCCCCTTTTCCCCGAGGCCCGCAGGCCCCAGGCGGACGACCCCTTCCTCCTCGAGGCTTCCGAGTGGTGGGGAAGCGGCCTAGGGGCCCTCGAGGGGCCAGATGGGAAGGTACTTCTCCTGGGGGCCCTGGGCGTGGGGGCGCGGGTCTTGGGGCGCGAGGACCTCCTCCTGGGCCGCTACGCCGAGGAGGAGGGGGAGTGGTTTCTGGGCTACGGGGAGCCAACGGAGGTGTTCGCCGCCTATGGCAGGCTCCTTCCCAGGCGGCTTTCCAAAGGGCCTCCCAGGCTGTGGTGCTCCTGGTATAGCTTCTACAACCGGATCCATGAGGCCTTGCTCCTCGAGGTGCTGGAGGAAGTGGCCGGGCTTCCCTTTGAGGTCTTCCAGATCGACGACGGCTGGCAGCGGGCCCTTGGGGACTGGGAACCCAACGAGCGCTTCCCCCGGGGGATGGCGTTTTTGGCGGAGAGGATCCGGGAAAAGGGCTTCAGGGCGGGGTTATGGCTGGCTCCCTTTTTGGTGACGCCGGATAGCCCCCTTGTGCGGGCCCATCCCGAGTGGATCCTGCGGGACGGGGAGGGAAGGCCCATCCCCGCGGGCTTCAACTGGTGGAAACCCCTATACGCCCTGGATTCGGGCAACGAGGAGGTTTTGGACCATGTGGCGGGCTTGGTGCGCAAGGTGCGGGCCTGGGGGTACGACTACCTGAAGCTGGATTTCCTCTACGCCGCTGCTTTACCCGGGGCCGAGGGGGAGGTGCGGTACCGTAAGGCCATGGAGCGGATCCGCGAGGAGGCAGGGGAGGCCTACCTTCTCTTTTGCGGCGCTCCCATCCTGGCCTCCTTGGGGCTTGCCGATGGCCTCAGGGTGGGTCCGGATGTGGCCCCCTACTGGGACAACGAGGACCGCTCCTTCTGGCTACAGGACCCCACGGGCCCGGGGCTAAGGAACGCCCTCCGCACCACCCTGCACCGGCTTTGGTTGCGGGAAAACGTCCAGGTGGACCCGGATGTGGCCTTTTTCCGGAGCCGTTTCTCGTTGCTGTCCCTTGAGGAGATGCGCCTGCAGGAGGCCATGGGGGAGATCACGGGCTTCAAGGCCACCTCCGACCCGCCCTCCTGGCTTTCCCCGGAGGAAAGGGAAAGGCTTTGGGCCTTCCTGAGCCGGGATAAGGAGGTAAAGCCCCTTGGCCCCTACCGTTTCCGGGTGGGGGAGGAGGTGTTGGACTATGCCTTCCTTTTATAAGCATGTGCATCGCAAGAAGGACGGGCGGGAGCTGATCCTTTACGGGCTTCATCCCCTCGAGGTGGAGGTCTTGCCCGTGGCCGAGGAGCCTTCCTTGCCGCAGGAGGCGGGGTCCATCTCCCCAAGCCCGCACCTCCGCTACCACCCCTTGCGGGGGGAGTGGGTGGTCTACGCGGCCCACCGCCAGGAGCGCACCTTCTTGCCTCCCAAGGAGCACTGCCCCCTTTGCCCAAGCCAGGAGGGGGGCTTTCCCACGGAGATTCCCTTTGACCGTTTTCGGGTGGCGGTCTTTGAAAACCGGTTCCCCTCCCTGGTGCCAAGGCCCACTCCTCCTCCGGATGGGCTTCCCGTTCCCGCGGAGAGGGCTTTGGGCCGGTGCGAGGTGGTGGTGTACACCCAGGCCCACGTGGGAAGCCTGGCCACCCTCACGGAGGAGGAAAGGCTCCTCCTGGCCTGGGTTTGGCGGGACCGGTACCGGGCCTTGTATGCCCTCGAGGGGATCCGGTTCGTCATGCCCTTCGAGAACCGGGGGGAGGCGGTGGGGGTGACCCTCCACCATCCCCACGGGCAGATCTACGCCTACCCCTTTGTGCCCCCCATCCTGGAGCGGGAAAGCCAGGCCTTTAGGGAAAGGCCCGTGCTCCTGGAGCTTTTTCCCCACCTGGAGCCCTACCGGGTGGACCAGGAGGAGGGGTTTTTGGCCTTCGTGCCCCCCTTCGCCCGCTACCCCTTTGAGGTCTGGGTGGCTCCTCTGGAGCGCCACCCAGGGCTTTGGACCTTTTCCGAGGAAGAGATGGCCGCCTTCGTCCGGCTTCTGGGCCGGGTGGTGGCCCGCTACGACGCCCTTTTCGGGGAGCCCTTCCCCTACGTGATGGTTTTCCACGCCGCCCCCTTGGGGGAGGAACGCACCTTTCATTTCCATGTGGAGTTCTACCCCCCCAAAAGGGCCAAGGACAAGCTCAAGTTCCTGGCGGGCACGGAGCTTGGGGCGGGCACCTTCGTGGTGGACGCCCTGCCCGAGGATTCCGCTAGGAGGTTACGGGAGGCTCTATGAAGTACCTTTTGGCCCTGGACCAGGGCACCACCAGCAGCCGGGCCATCCTCTTCAGCCTGGAGGGGAGGCCTGTGGCCATGGCCCAGAGGGAGTTCCGCCAGCTCTACCCGAGGCCGGGCTGGGTGGAGCACGATCCCCTGGAGATCTGGGAAAGCCAGCTTGGGGTGGCCCAGGAGGTCTTGCGCCAGGCCGGGGTGGAGGCCAGGCAGGTGGTGGCCCTGGGCCTCACCAACCAGCGGGAGACCACCCTCGTGTTTGAATGGGGCACGGGGAGGCCCCTCTATAACGCCATCGTCTGGCAGGATAGGCGCACGGCCTCCCTGTGCCAGGAGCTCAAGGCCCAGGGCTTGGAGCCCCTCTTCCGGGAGCGCACCGGGCTTCTTCTGGACCCCTACTTCTCCGGCACCAAACTGGCCTGGCTGTTGGCGAACGTGCCCGGCCTTAGGGAGCGGGCGGGGAGGGGGGAGGTTCTTTTCGGCACCGTGGACACCTGGCTCCTCTACCGCCTCACGGGGGGCAGGGTGCACGCCACGGATCCCTCCAACGCCAGCCGCACCCTGCTTTTTAACCTGCACACCCTCTCCTGGGACGAGGAGCTTCTGGGGATTCTGGGGATCCCCCCGGCCATGCTGCCCGAGGTGCGCCCCTCGGATGGGGAGTTTGGGGCGACCCTCCCGGAGCTCTTCGGGGCCCCCATCCCCATCCGGGGGGTGCTGGGGGACCAGCAGGCGGCCCTCTTCGGCCAGGCGGCCTTGGCGGCAGGGCAGGGGAAGTGCACCTACGGGACCGGGGCCTTCCTGCTCCTGAACACGGGAGAGCGGCCCGTCCCTTCCCCCAAGGGCCTCCTCAGCACCGTGGCCTGGAGCGTGAGGGGCAAGGTCAGCTACGCCCTGGAGGGAAGCGTCTTCATGGCGGGGGCGGTGGTGGGGTGGCTTCAGGGCCTGGGCCTGATCCGGGAGAGCGCCGAGGTGGAGGCCCTGGCCCGGGAGGTGGCGGACAGCGGGGGCGTGTACCTGGTTCCCGCCTTCACCGGCCTGGGGGCCCCCTACTGGGACCCCTACGCCCGGGGGGCCATCCTGGGCCTCACCCGGGGGACCAGCAGGGCCCACCTGGCCCGGGCGGCCCTGGAGGGGGTGGCCTTCCAGGTGCTGGACGTGGTGCGGGCCATGGAGGGGGAGGCGGGGCTTTCCCTGGAGGAGCTCCGGGTGGATGGGGGCATGGCCCAGAACGCCCTTTTCCTGGAGATCCAGGCGGACCTCCTGGGGGTGCCGGTCCTCAGGCCCAGGGTCACGGAGACCACCGCCCTGGGGGCGGCCTGGATGGCCGGGGTGGGGGCGGGGGTCCTGGGGCTGGAGGCGGTGCGGGAAGCCTGGACCCTGGAGGCCCGCTTTCTCCCCCGCCTATCCCCCTCCCGGCGGGAGGCCCTACATCAGGGCTGGCGGCGGGCGGTGGAGCGGGCTTTGGGCTGGGCGAGGGAGGAGGGATGACCCCAAGCCGGGAGGAGCTCTGGGAGCGCCTGAAGGAGCCCCTGGACCTCCTGATCCTGGGGGGTGGGGCCACGGGGGCGGGGGTGTTGTGGGAGGCCACCCTAAGGGGCCTGAGGGCGGCCTTGGTGGAGGCAGGGGACTTCGGGGCGGGGACCAGCAGCCGCTCCACCAAGCTCCTCCACGGGGGGGTGCGCTACCTGGAGCTGGCGGTGCGGCACCGGGACCCCAGGCAGCTTCGCCTGGTGCGGGACGCCCTCCGGGAGAGGAGGGTGGTGATGGAGCTCGCCCCCCACCTGGCCAGGCCCTTAACCCTCCTCACCCCCCTCTTCCGCCCCCTGGAGATCCCCTACTACGGGTTCGGCCTCAAGCTCTACGACCTGTTGGCGGGAAGGAGGCGGCTGGCCCCAAGCCGCTACGCTCCTCCCAGGGAGGTGCAGGCCCTCTTCCCCGGCCTTCCCCCCACCCTGGGGGGCATCCTCTACCAGGATGGGCAGTTCGCCGACTACCGCCTGAACCTGGCCCTCATCCTCTCCGCTATCGCGCGGGGGGCGGTGGCCCTGAACCACGCCGAGGCCACGGGCTTCCTCCGGAAGGGGGGAAGGGTAAGGGGGGCGGTGGTCCGGGACCGCCTGAGGGGCCGGGAGGTGGAGGTCCAGGCCCGGGCGGTGGTGAACGCCGCTGGCCCCCAGGCGGACCGGGTGCGCCACCTTTTGGATCCCCATCTTCCCCCCCTCCTCACCCCCTCCAGCGGGACCCACCTGGTCCTGGACTACCCCCTGCGGGTGGGCCTCCTCCTGCCCAGGACCCGGGACGGCCGGGTCCTCTTCCTCCTGCCCTGGCAGGGCCGGGCCCTTCTGGGTACCACCGACCTCCCCGCCGAGGCCACCGCCTGCCCCCTGCCCCGGGAGGAGGAGGTGGCCTACCTCCTGGAGGAGATCCGGCCCTACCTGGGAGACCTCTCGGATAGGGTCCTGGCCGCCTGGGCGGGCCTCAGGCCCTTGGTGGGGAAGGGGGAGACCCGGCTTTTGGTGCGGGACCACCTCATCGTGGAGGAACAGGGCCTCTACACCCTCACCGGGGGCAAGTGGACCACCTTCCGCCTCATGGCCCTGGACCTCCTGGAACGCCTGGCCCGGGACCTCTCCCTTCCCCTCCCTCCTTCCCCAAGCCACCGCACCCCCCTCCTGGGAGCGGGGCCCAGGCCTCCCCTGCCCCTGCCGGAGGGGGTGGCTGAACACCTCTACGCCCACTACGGCACCCTGGCCCCCGAGGTGGCGGCCTTGGGGGATAGGCCCCTTCTCCCCGGGCTTCCCTACCTGGAGGGGGAGGTGGTGTGGGCGGTGAGGGAGGAGCTTGCCCAAAAGCCCCTGGACGTGCTGGCCCGCAGGCTGGGCCTGGCCCTTCTGGACCGGAAGCGGGCGGAGGAGGCCCTGCCCCGGGTGGGGGACCTCATGGCCCCCCTCCTGGGCTGGGATGATCCCACAAAGCAGGCCCTCCTCTCGGAGGCCGAAAAGGCTCTTCCCGCCCTTTGCTAGGCGCTTTCCTCTGAGGCCCTTTGCACCGCCTGGGCTTCCTTAAGGATGGCCCGCACCCGCTCCCCGGGGATGGTTTCCTCCCTAAGGAGTTCCTCGGCGATCTTGTGCATGGCGGGGGCGTGCTCCATGAGGACCTGGCGGGCCTTGGCGTAGGCTTCGTCCAGGATCTTGCGGATGTCTTGGTCGATGAGGCGGGCGGTTTCCTCGGAGTGGTCCTTCTTCTTGGCGATCTCCTCACCCAGGAAGATGGGGCCGGAGTCCGAACCCCAGGCGATGTTCTTGAAGTGCTCCCCCATACCCCAGTCCAGGACCATGCGTTTGGCGATCTGGGTGGCCCGTTTGAAGTCGTCCTGGGCCCCGGTGGTCACGGTGCCGGTGAAGAGCTCCTCCGCCACCCGGCCCGCCATGAGGACGGCCAGTTCGTCCATGAGGTGGTCCTTGGAAACCAAAACCCTTTCCTCGGGTTTGCTCCAGCGGGCACCCAAGGCCATGCCCCTGGGGACGATGGAAACCTTCTCGGTTTTGTCGGCGTGGGGCAGAACCTCGCCCACCACGGCATGCCCGGCCTCATGGTAGGCCACGGCCCTCTTCTCTTCCTCGGAAAGCTTAAGGGCAGGCCGCTCGAGGCCCAGGACGATCTTGTCCAGGGCCTTCAGGAAGTGCTCCTTGCGGATTTTCTTGGCGCCATCCCGGGCCGCCAGCAGGGCTGCCTCGTTGACCAGGTTCTTCAGGTCGGCCCCGGAGAAGCCCGGGGTGAGGTGGGCCAGCTCCAGGGCGTCCACCTCCTCGGCGATGGGTTTACCCCGCATGTGCACCAAGAGGATATCCCGGCGCTCCTCCAGGGTGGGAAGGCCCACCACCACCTGGCGGTCAAAGCGCCCGGGGCGCAGCAGGGCGGGGTCCAGGATGTCCGGGCGGTTGGTGGCGGCCAGGACGATCACTGAGGTGTCCTTTTCGAAGCCGTCCATCTCGGAAAGGATCTGGTTCAGGGTCTGCTCCCGCTCGTCATGGCCACCCCCGATGCCTGCCCCCCGTTTGCGGCCAATGGAGTCCAGCTCGTCGATGAAGATGATGCTGGGAGCGTTCCGTCGGGCGTCCTCAAAGAGGCTTCGCACCCGGCTTGCCCCCACGCCCACGAACATCTCCATGAACTCGCTGGCGGAGACGGAGAAGAAGGGTACGCCTGCTTCCCCCGCCACCGCCCGGGCCAGAAGGGTCTTGCCGGTTCCGGGAGGGCCCACCAGGAGAACTCCTTTGGGGATTTCCGCGCCCAGCTCCAGGTACTTCTTGGGGTTCTTGAGGAAGTCCACCACCTCCATGAGTTCCCGCTTGGCTTCCTCGTGGCCGGCCACGTCCTTGAAGGTGGTGTTGACCTGCTTCTCCTTCCCGTAAAGCTTGGCCCGGCTCTGCCCGAACTGCATCACCTGCCCGGCCCCGCCCTGGGCCCGCATGAAGAAGAACCAGAAGAAGACGATGAGGAGGAGGGTGGGTCCCAGGTACAGGAGGAACTGGGGCCACAGGGAGGGAGGTTTGGTGACGATCCTCACCCCGTTTTCCTCCAGGAAGCGGAGAAGCTCGGGGTCGGTCACCTGGGCTGGGGGCAGGGGCACGGCGAAGCGCCTGGCCACCTGGCTTCCCCCCTGCGGGGTGGGGAAGCGCTCGGGTTCCTTCAAGGTGCCCAGGATGCGGGTTTCCTCCAGGGTCACCTCCGCCACTTTGCCCTGGCGCACCAGGGTGCGGAACTCCGTGTAGGGAAGGGTGGGGGCTGGGGGGCCCGTGAAGGCGGTATAGGCCAGATAGCCTAGAAGGAGCAAGAAGACTAGGGTGAAGGGGTTGATCCGCTGCGGCAAGGTCTACCTCCCTGGTCCTATGGTAGCGCCTTTGCGGTGAGAGGACTGAGGGGTGTGGTATCCTCTAGCGGCGATGAAGGGGGTCCTCGAGGCCCTGCACCAAGGGGATTACGATACCGCCATCGAGCGCCTTACCCGGAAGGCCCTGTTCGGCTCCAAGGGGGAGGCCCGGGAGGCCCTTTTGCTCCTGGCGGAGGTGCACAGCCTCTACGGGGAGGAGGGGCTGGAGAAGGCCCACCGGGCCTTGGAGGAGGCCTATGAGCTTGGGGGGTTGGAGTACGACCCCCTGTACCGGGCCCTTCTGGGGGAGCTTCTGGCCCTCGAGGGCCGGGGGGAAAAGGAGGTGCTGGCCCTGTTCCTTCCCACGGAGGACCCCCGGGCCCGCTACCATCAGGCCCAGGCCCTTTTCTACCTGGGCCGGTTTGAGGAGGTTCTGAGGACGCTCAAGGAGGGGCTTCCCGCCTTTTTGGCCTGGCGGGCGGAGGGGCTTAAGGGAAGGGCCTTGGAAAGGCTCGGCCGCTACCGGGAGGCCGCTTTGGCCTACGAGAGGGGGGCGGAGCTGGCCTTGGGGCTGGAGCGCTACTGGCTCCTTTTGGATGCTGCCGCCATGTGGCTGGAGGTGGGGGAGGGGGAAAGAGCCCTTCTGGCCCTCGAGGAGGCCTCGGGAGCCGTGGGGGAGGAGCCCGTGGAGGACGCCGCCACCCGCCACTACCTCCTGGCCCGGGCCCATCTCCTTCTGGATAACCCCAACCGGGCCCTGGAGGAGGTGCAGAGGGCTTTGGCCTTGGAGGAGGAAGGCGGCCACAAGGCCTATGGCACCCCCCTTCTGCAGGGGCAGATCCTGCTCCGCCTGGGCCGCTACGCTGAGGGCATGGCGGCCTTCCAGGAAGCCTTGGCCAGGGCTGAGGGTCTGGAGAAGGGATACGTTCTCCACGAGATGGCGGTGGCGGCCTTGGACCAGGGGGCCTACCTGGAGGCGGAGGAGTACCTGGAGGCCCTTTTGCGGGAAGAGGGCTACCCCTACCGGGCCCAGGCCCTGGCGGACCTGGCCGAGGCTTTGTACCGCCAGGGGCGGTACCAGGAGGCGGAGGAAATGGCCCATAGGGCCATGCGCCAGGGGGCGGAGGCGGCAGGGGAGCTCATCCTGGGCCATATCGCCTACGACCTGATGCACCTGGAAGAAGCCTTGGCCCATTACCGTAAGGCGGCGGAGGTTTCCGAGGAGGGAAGCCGGGAGTGGGTGGGAGCCCAGGAGATGGTGGTGGACACCCTGGTCCAGCTGGGTTACCGCTCTCCTGAGGAAATCCTGGCCCGTGCGGAGGCGGTGCTGCCCCATGTCCACCCCGCCGACGAGTGGCACCAGGCCCTGGTGGCCTACCGGGAGCGGGCGGAGGCCATCCTGCGGGAGGGAAGACGGCCCAACTAGGTCCCGCCCCGCCTTAAGGGGGCCAGGGCCTTAAGCACCTCCTGGGCCTTTAAGGGTTTGGGAAGATGCAAAACCCTGAGGGGACGGAAGAGAAGCCCCGGGGGGGTTTCGCTCACCACGTACAGGGAGGCCAGCTTGCCCTCGGGGTGGGCCCGGAGTTTTCGGGCCATTTCTAAGGTCCTTTCCCCCTGGAGGATGATGGCCTTGGGCCTTTCCTTGAGAAGGCGCAGGGCCATCTCCAGATCCAGGGGAAGCTGCACCCGGTAGCGGTGGGCCTCCAGGAGGTAGAGGAGAAGCCGCCGCACCACCCCGCTTTCCGCCAGCACCAGGACCAGGGGGTCGTCCGCAAGCAGGGTGGAAGGGCGGATCAGCCCCCGGCTTTTCAGCTCAAAGAGGATATGGTAAACCTGCTCTTCCGGAAGGCCGGATAGCAGGGCCACGCTTCTCGCCCGGCGCACCCCGTCCAAGAGTTCCAACACCGTCCAGGCCTCGGGGGTGAGGGGGTGGCGGGTGGGGTCCTCCACCAGGTGGAAGACCTCGTCGGGGTCCACCTGGGCCTGGCGCCACTCGTCCAGGCGCCGGGCGGCTTCCAGAAGGGTGGCCTTGGTTTCCAGGGTTTCCGGCAAGGCCACCTGGCTTCCCTCCTCGAGGGGCTCAGCCAGGATCTCCCCTTCCTTCTCCCCCAGCAGGGTGGCCAGGGCCTCCAGGACCTGGGCCTCGAGGGCCTCCCTTAGCTCCTCTTCCCCGATGAGGCCCAGCTCCAGGGCCAGGGCCCCCAAGGGGGTTCCGGGGTTTTCCCGCCCCTGGCGCTCCACTAACTCCTGAACTTCCTCCAGGGAAAGGTGGCCAAGGCGCACCAGGTACTCCCCCAGGTGGGGTCCCGGCTCGGTGCGGGCGTAGAGGATGCGCCCGTGGAGGAGGTGGATCCTGCCGTAAAGGCGCCCCCGGAAGGTCACCACGGCGCTTTTGCGGTGGTCGGCCAGGGCTTTCAGGAGTTCCGCCAGGTCCAGTTCTTCCAGGGTGGCCCGTACCATGGCCTAGAGAAGGGGTTCCACGGGAGGGGGATAGCCCAGGTGGCGGTAGGCCCGTTCCGTGGCCACCCGGCCCCGGGGGGTGCGCTTCAGGAGCCCCTGCTGGATGAGGTAAGGTTCGTGGACCTCTTCCAGAGTACCTGGATCCTCGGAGACGGCGGTGGCCAGGGTCTGCAGGCCCACCGGGCCGCCTCCGAAGCGCAGGATCAGGGTTTCCAGGATCTCCCGGTCCCGTTTCTCCAGGCCCAGCTCGTCCAGGCCCAAGGCGTTTAGGGCTTCCAGGGTCCTTTCCTGGGTGATGGTCTCCTCCCCCGCCACCTGGGCGAAGTCCCGCACCCGCCGGAAAAGCCGTTTGGCCACGCGCATGGTGCCCCGGCTTCTTTTGGCGATCTCCAGGGCGGCTTCCTCGGTGATGGCCACCCCTAGAAGCCTCGCGTCCCGCCTGACCCCTTCGGCCAGCTCCTCCAGGGAGTAGTACTCCAGGTGCTCCACGATGCCGAAGCGGCTCCGCAAGGGGGCGGTGATGAGGCCCGGGCGGGTGGTGGCCCCGATCAGGGTGAAGCGGGGAAGCTCCAGGCGGATGGTGCGGGCCGCGGGCCCCTGGCCGATGACGATGTCCATCTTGAAGTCCTCCATGGCCGGGTAGAGGTGCTCCTCCGCCTGGCGGCTTAGCCGGTGGATCTCGTCGATGAAGAGGATGTCCCCTTCCTCCAGGGAGTTGGCCAGGATGGCGGCCAGGTCGCCGGGTTTCTCTATGGCGGGCCCCGAGGTGACGCGCAGGTTCACCCCAAGCTCGTGGGCGATCACGTGGGCCAGGGTGGTCTTGCCCAGGCCTGGGGGGCCGAAGAGGAGGAGGTGCTCTAGGGGCTCCCCCCGGGCCTTGGCCGCCTCGAGGTACACCCTCAGCTTCTTCTTCAACCTCTCCTGGCCGATGTACTCGTCCAGGGTCCTGGGCCTTAGGGCGAGGTCCGGGTGCATTTCCACGCCCTTTCATGATAGCCTTTTCCCGTGCGCCGGACGGTTAAGGAGTTCCGTCACGCAGACTTGACCGCTATGCCGCATAGAGCCCCAGGAAGCGCAGGGCGGAGAGGGGGTTGAAGGAGAAGGCCTCCAAGGCCGCCTTCTTCTCCCTGACCCCTTGGCGGTGAAGCATGGAGACCAGAAAGGCCCGGAGGGCCGCCAAGACCTGTGCCCCCACCCCCCGCACCTGGCAGGCATCCTCGTGGAGGAGAACGTCCCGTACCCAA
>NZ_BAAJPG010000017.1:0-182391 GCF_057547025.1 Thermus sp. KWY1 | reverse complement strand
TTTGGGTACGGGACGTTCTCCTCCACGAGGATGCCTGCCAGGTGCGGGGGGTGGGGGCACAGGTCTTGGCGGCCCTCCGGGCCTTTCTGGTCTCCATGCTTCACCGCCAAGGGGTCAGGGAGAAGAAGGCGGCCTTGGAGGCCTTCTCCTTCAACCCCCTCTCCGCCCTGCGCTTCCTGGGGCTCTATGCGGCATAGCGGTCAAGTCTGAATCGGTCAATACATCTGAGACTGGGGGACCGACTCCGCTTGCATTTTAGCCAAGAACTCCAGGGGCGCCAGCCCCCCCAGGGCCATGTGGGGCCTGCGGTGGTTGTAGTACGCCAGATAAGCGTCCAGCTCGGCCTGCAGGCGCACAAGCCCCCTTGGCAAGGGCAGGGTATAAAACTCGTCGCGGAAGGTGCGCTGCATCCGCTCCACGTGCCCGTTGAGCTTCGGGCTCCGTGGGGGCAGCACAAAGAGCCGGATTCCCAGGCTCCGGCAGGCTTCCTCAAACTCGGCCATGAACTCGCTCCCCCCGTCCACCTGGACGGCCCGGATGGGGAAGGGGGCCTTGGTCACGAGGGCGGAGAGGAATCCCGCCGCCAGGTTGGCCGTGGCCCTGGTGTGCACCTGGGCCAGGGAGAAGCGCGTGACCAGGTCCAGGGCCGAGAAGTGCTTGACCACCTCCCCGGGCCCTAGGGTCACGGTGAGGGTGTCCAACTGCACCAGGTCCCCGGGCGCCCTGGCCTCGTATCCCCGGGGCTTCCTCTGGGCGTAGGGCCTCTGGGGTCTTGGCCTCCCCTTGCCCCGCCTCGCCCGGGCCAGGAAGGCGGCCACCCTTTCCACCCGCCCCCTGGCTTCCAGATGGGCGAGGATGCGGCCCACGGTGCGCTCGCTGACCTCAAAACCTCCCTTCCTCAAGCTCCACCAGATGGGCCAGCGGCCCCAGGTGGGGTTTTGTCTCCGCAAGTCCTCGGTGGCGATGAGGAGTTCGGAGGTCCAGTGCACCTTCCGCCGTAGGCGTTTGGGGCGTTTGGGTTTCGGAAGAAGGCCTTTAAGTCCTTCGTCCTTGAGCCTGCTCCGCCAGCGGTGATAGGTGGCCCGGCTGATCCCCACCAGGGCCTGGATCTCGGGCCAGCTCACCCCGTGCTTCCTGAACGCCTCCACCTGCTTGAGCTTGCGCAGCCGTTCCTGGACCAGGGGGTCGCCGGCCCCCGCCATCTCCAGCTCCTGGGCCTTCCTCGCTCCTCGCCAGATCGCTTTGCCAACCGTGGTAAGCTGCACTCGGGGGGCCTCCTTCCGGAGTCGGTCCCCCTCTTTTTATCCCAGCCCAGAGTCTCACATGTGTTTGTCCGGGTTCAGGATCGGGATGGGAATGTGCATAGACCCCCTTTACTCTCACTCGCTCAAGGGTATCTTGTGGGCGGGAGGTGAGGTATGGGCTACGCGCATCCCGAGGTTCTGGTGAGCACGGACTGGGTCCAGGAGCACTTGGAGGATCCCAAGGTGAGGATCCTCGAGGTGGACGAGGACATCCTGCTCTACGAAACCGGCCACATTCCCGGGGCACAGAAGGTGGACTGGCAACGGGATTTCTGGGATCCGGTGGTGCGGGACTTTGTGGACGAGGAAGGGTTTGCCAACCTCATGGAAAGGCTTGGGATCTCCAACGACACCACCGTGGTCCTTTACGGGGACAAGAACAACTGGTGGGCCGCCTATGCTTTCTGGTTCTTCAAATATAACGGCCACCAGGACGTGCGCCTCATGAACGGGGGGCGGCAAAAGTGGGTGGAGGAAGGCCGTCCCCTTTCCACCGAGGTTCCAACCTACCCCAAGGGGAGCTACCGGGTACCCTACCGGGACGAGTCCATCCGCGCCTACCGGGATGAGGTCCTCAAGCACATCCTCAAGGTTAAGGAGGGCAGGGGTGCCCTGGTGGACGTGCGGAGCCCTGAGGAGTACCGGGGGGAGCTCACCCACATGCCCAACTACCCTCAGGAGGGCGCCCTGCGGGCTGGCCACATCCCCGGGGCCAAAAACATCCCCTGGGCCAAGGCGGTGAACCCCGATGGCACCTTCAAAACGGCAGAAGAACTTCAGGCTCTTTACCAGTCCTTGGGCATCACCCCGGATAAGGACGTGGTGGTCTACTGCCGCATCGCCGAGCGCTCCAGCCACTCCTGGTTTGTCCTCAAGTACCTCCTCGGCTACCCCCACGTGAAGAACTACGACGGCTCCTGGACGGAGTGGGGCAACCTGGTGGGGGTTCCGGTAGCCAAAGGGGAGGAATAGCTCAATCCTCGGAAGCCTCCCCCAGGGCCTGGGCGGCCAGCCGACGCCCCGTGGGGGTGTCCGCCAACCCCCCCAGGCCTGTTTCCTTGAGCTCCAAGGGCAGGAGGCGGCCGATGCCCGCCATGGCCAGGATCACCTCGTCGGGGGGGATCACGCTCCTTATCCCCGCTAAGGCCATGGAGGCGGCGCTCACCGCATGCACCGCATAAAAACCATTGCGCATCACGCAGGGGACCTCCACAAACCCCCCCACGGGATCGCAAACCAGGCCCAGGGTGTTCTGCAGGGCCAAGGCCGCCGCATGGGCAGAGGCCTCCGCACTCCCCCCGAGAAGCTCGGTAACGGCGGCCGCCGCCATGGCCGCCGAGGAACCGATTTCCGCCTGGCACCCCCCGCTGGCCCCGGCGATGTAGATCTGGCGGTTGATGATCTTGGCCACGCCGGCGGCCAGGACCATGGGCATGAGGAGGTCCTCATCGGGGATGCCCAGGTGATCCGCCACTCCCAGCAAGGCCCCAGGAAGCGTTCCGGCGCTGCCCGCAGTGGGCGCGGCTACGATCCGGCCCATGCGGGCATTTTCCTCGTTGACCGCCATGGCGTAGGCCTGGACCCGCTTTAAAAGCGGATCCCGCAAGGGATCCGGGGCTTCCCACAAGGTCTTGGCATTCTTCCCCACCATTCCCGCCACGCTGGGGGCATCCGAGGCGAGACCCCTCCGGATGGAATCCCGCATGATGCCAAGGCGCTCCCGAAGCTTATCCAGGATGGTCTCGGGAGCCAGCCCGGTTTCCTCCACCTCCTCGCGGAGCAGGGCCTCCGACGCCCGGCCGGGAAGGGCGGCAAGGTCGTTCAGGGTCAAGGGCATAGCCTAAGTATAGGCTTTGGCCTCGTTTTCACACCGCAGGCCTATGCTAAAGGCCAGGATGGGCAACCCTGGATCCCGCCTCCGCGTGCTGATCGCCGACGACCACCCCCTCTTCCGCCTGGGGCTTAGGGCGGGCCTCGAGGGGGAAGGGCTCGTGGTGGTGGCCGAGGCCCAGGATGGAAAGGAGGCCTTGGAAAAGACCCTGGCCCTGAACCCGGAGGCAGTCCTCCTGGACCTGAGGATGCCCGTATTGGATGGGCTAGAGTGCACCCGTATGCTCCGGAAGAAGGGGTATTCCGGTCTCGTCGCCCTCCTCACCACCTACCAGGAGCCCGCCCTGGTGCGGGAAGCGTTTTTGGCCGGGGCTGACGCCTACTTTTCCAAGGAGCTCTCCGCTCCCGAGCTCAAAAGGCGCCTTCTCCGCGTGGCCCAGGGGGAGGAAAAACTGAAGCCCCCCGACCTGCCCAGCCTCACCTCGAGGGAGGAGGAAGTCCTCCGCCTCCTGGCCCAAGGGCTTTCCGTGAAGGAGATGGCCAAGGCCCTGGGCCTTTCCCCGGACACGGTGAAGGACCACCTGGAAAGCCTCTACGGCAAGCTTCTGGCCCGAAACCGGGTGGAAGCCCTGGAAAAGGCAAGGTCCCTGGGATTCCTGGCGAAGAAATAAGGAAGGGCGGGCAAACCCACCCTTCCCATAGCCCCCGGTTTACTCGGCGGAGGGTTCCCCTTCGGAAGCCGCCTCTGTAGCGCCCTGGGCAGCTTCCGCCTCCTCCTTGGCCACCCGGGCCCTTTCCTGGTCCTGGCCGATGCGCTTGCGGTCGGCGCGGAGCTTGCGGCGGATCTCCCTTTCGGAAAGCTCGCGGATGAAGTAGAGCTTGGCCCGCCGGGCCCGGCCCCGCTGGACGATCTCGATCTTCTCGATGAGGGGGGAGTTCAGGGGGAAGATGCGCTCCACCCCCACGCCGTAGCTCACCTTGCGCACGGTGAAGCTGGTGTTGTACCCGTTCCGCTTGATCTTGATGACGATGCCCTCAAAGTTCTGCACCCGGGTGCGGTTGCCTTCCTTTACCCGGTAGGCCACCCGCACGGTGTCGCCGGGCCGGAACTCCGGGAGATCGGTGCGGGTATACTTGGCCTCCACTACCTTAAGCAGCGCTCCTCGGTTCATGTTCTCCTCCCTCCCAGAGGAACCCCGAGGGGTTCATGGGCAACAGACCTAAGTCTAGCCCTCGCGGTCCATTTCCGCAAGCCAGGCCACCTCGAGGGGCCCAAGCCTGGCCTCCCGCACCAGCTCCGGCCTCACGGCAAGGGTCTTCCTCAAGGCTTCCTGCCTGCGCCACCGGTCCACCTCCGGGTGGTTCCCCGAAAGGAGAACCTCCGGCACCCGAAGCCCGCGGAACTCCGGGGGGCGGGTGTAGTGGGGGTGGTCCAGGAGCCCGCGGACAAAGGAATCCTTCCGGTGACTTTCCGGATCCCCGATCACCCCCGGAATAAGCCGGGCGGTGGCCTCCAGCACCGCCAAGGTCGCCACCTCCCCCCCCATGAGCACGTAATCCCCGATGGAAAGGGAGCGGGTCACAAAGGCCTCCACCCGGGCGTCAAACCCCTCGTAGCGCCCGGAAAGAAGGACCAGGTGATCCCTTTGGGCCAGCTCCTCCGCCACCCGTTGGGTGAAGGGTTCCCCCGCCGGGGAAAGGAGGATCACCTCATCCGCAGGCAAAACGGCCTCCAAGGCCGCCACCGCCACATCCGGGCGGATCACCATCCCCGCCCCGCCGCCATAGGGAGTGTCGTCCACGGTGCGGTGCCGCCCCAGGCCATAGGCCCTGAGGTCCACCACCTCCACCTGGATGAGACCCCGCTCCTGGGCCTTCTTCAGGAGGGATTCCGAAAGCCAGGGGCGTATGAGACCGGGGAAAAGGGTGAGGATAGTGTAGCGCATTCAGTCAAAGAGGCCGGGGATGGGCTCCACGTGGATGCCCTCCTCCTCCACCCGCACGTAGGGCGCCTGCAGGGGTACCAGGCGTTCCGTCTGGTCGCGAAGCCTTTCCCCCACGCCCCTGATCACCAGGACATCCTGGGCTCCTGCGTCCAGGATGTCCACCACCTCCCCCATCTTCAAGCCCCCCACGTAAACGGGTAGGCCAATCAGGGCAAAGTAGTAGTACCGGCCCTCCTCGAGGGGGGGAAGTTCCTCCACCTCGGCATACACCCGGAGGCCCACCAAGGGCTCGGCCAGCTCCCGGCTGGAAACCCCCGCCAGGTGAACCACCAGGTCATCCCCCACCTGGTAGAGATCCTCCACCGCCCGCCAGCCATGCCCTTCCACGTAGACCCGCTCCAGGTGAGCCACCACCGGCTCACCCCGGAACTTCAGACCCCCGCGCAGGGCATAGGGGGCACCGAACCGACCGATTTCCACCAGGCGCATCCCTAATCCATTATGCCAAAGCCCCACGGGCCTAGCGCACCTCCACCCCCACCTTGCGCTTGGCGTAGGCCCTTACCAAGGTGCGGATGGACTCAATGACCCGACCCTGCTTGCCGATGAGCCGACCCTTATCCTCCGGGGCCACCTCCACCACGTAAAGGGGACCTTCCCGGGTACGCCTTTCCTGCACCCGGACCCGCTCCGGCTGGTCCACCACGCTCTTGGCCAAATATTCCACCAAGTCCTTCATGGCCCCATGTTAAGGCAAAGGCGCCGGGTGGGTACACCCACCGGCGCCCTCAGGGGCCCTAACCCCTAGCCTTCCTTCCGGAAAACCCCCGCCTGCCGGAGAAGCCTCCGGGCGGTGTCCGTGGGCTGGGCCCCCACGGAAAGCCAGTACTTGGCCCGCTCCACGTCCACCTTCAGCCACTCGGGAGTGGTCTTGCGGGGATCGTAGTACCCGATCTTTTCGATGTAGGCGCCGTCGCGCTTTCTGCGGCTATCGGTGACCACGATGCGGTAGTGAGGGTTGTGCTTGGAGCCGAAACGAGAAAGTCGGATCTTTACCATTCTTTCCTACCTCCTGAACATTCCCATGAGTCCCCGGCCCTTGTTCTTCTCCAGGGACTTCATTAGGGCCTTGGTTTCCTCGAAGGCCTTGATGAAGCGGTTGATCTCCTGCACGCTGGTGCCGCTTCCCCTGGCGATGCGCTTGCGCCGGGAGGCGTTTAGGATGCGGGGGTCCTTTCGCTCCTCGGGGGTCATGGAAAGAACGATGGCCTCCAGGCGCTTGATGGCCTTATCGTCCACCTGGACCCCAGCGGGCAAGGCCTTACCCACCCCGGGAAGCATGGCGAGGATCTCCGAGAAGGAGCCCAGGCGCTTCAAGTTCTGCATCTGCTTGAGGAAGTCCTCCAGGGTGAGCTCCTTGGCGGACTTGGGGGTTTCGGCCTCGAGGCCCGCAGCCCGAACCTTCTCCGCCAGGGTGGCCACATCCCCCATGCCCAGGATGCGGCTCGCCAGCCGGTCGGGGTAGAAGAGTTCCAGGCCCTCGGGGCGCTCGGAAACCCCGGCGAAGTAGATGGGCTTCCCCGTCACGTGCCGGGCAGAGAGGGCCGCCCCACCCCGGGCATCCCCATCCAGCTTGGTGAGGATGAGCCCCGTGACCCCCACCCGCTCGTCGAAGGCCTTGGCCACCGAAAGGGCCTCCTGGCCCGTCATGGCATCCAGGACCAGGAGCACCTCGTCAGGGTTCATGGCCTCCTTGAGGCGGGCAAGCTCCGCCATCAAAGGCTCGTCGATCTGCAGGCGCCCGGCGGTGTCCACCAGGATGAGGTCGCGAACCTCCTGCCTGGCCCTCTCCTCCACCCGGCGGCGGATGGACTCGGGGCTCTCCCCATCCTGCACCTCCAGGACCGGGACCCCGATCTTTTCCCCCAGGATGCGAAGCTGCTCCCGGGCTGCCGGGCGCTGGGTGTCGGCCGCCACCAGCAGGGGCCTCCTTCCCTTCCCCTTGTAGAAAAGAGCCAGCTTGGCCGCGGTGGTGGTTTTGCCGGAGCCCTGGAGGCCCACCAGGAACCACAGGTTCTGGTTCTTCAGGGTGGGGAAGCGGGGTTCCCCGCCCAAGGCCTCCTTCAGGGCCTCGTAGACCGTGGCCAGCACCACTTCGGCCGGGGTAAGACTTTCCAGGACCTTCTGGCCCAGGGCCTTCTCCCGGACGCTTTCCACAAAGGCCCTCGCCACCTCCAGGTTCACGTCAGCGTCCATCAGGGCCCGACGGATCTCCCTCAGGGTGGCCTTCAGGTCCTCCTCGGTGATACGGCCCCGTCCCCTTAAGCGGTCTATGGCCTCCTGCAGTCTTCCCGCCAGCTTCGCAAACATGAGCCTCCCGGCCGCCAGGCCGGGCTTTAGAATAGGCCAGACCCCTTGAGCGTGTCAACCTCAATTTTTCCCACATTTCTAGTGGGCACGGTTGACGGCCCCGACCGGGAACCCTAGGCTAAGGAAGGTATGCTAGGGGCTTTGCCCTCGAGTCCTAGGCCCTGAAGGCCGCCCAGCAGGCGGCCTTCGGGTGAAAGGAGGCCGCCTGTGGAGACGACCCTTTCCCCTCTGCGCCAAGCCCTGCAAGAAGGCGACACCCTGAAGCTACAGAGGCTCCTGGAGGAAACCCATCCCCAGGACCTTTTGGCCGTGTGGGATGACCTCGAGGGGGAGCACCGCTACGTGGTCCTCACCCTCCTTCCCAAGGACCGGGCCGCGGAGGTCTTCGCCAACCTCCCTGCGGAGGAGCAGGCGGAGTACTTGAAGACCCTTCCCCCCTGGCGGGTGCGGGAGCTCTTGGAGGAGCTCTCCCTGGACGACCTAGCCGACGCCCTCCAGGCGGTGGAGGAGGAAAACCCCGACCTGGCCCGCCGCCTTAAGGAGGCCCTGGACCCCGAGACCCGGGCCGAGGTGGAGGAGCTCACCCAGTACGAGGAGGACGAGGCGGGCGGCCTCATGACCCCCGAGTACGTGGCGGTGCGGGAGGGCATGACCGTGGAGGAGGTCATCCGCTTCCTGCGCCGGGCCGCCCCCGATGCGGAAACCATTTACTACATTTACGTGGTGGACGAGGCGGGCCGCCTCAAGGGGGTCCTGTCCTTAAGAGACCTCATCGTGGCCGACCCGAAGACCAAGGTGGCGGAGATCATGAACCCCAAGGTGGTCTTCGCCCGCACGGACACCGACCAGGAAGAGGTAGCCCGCCTCATGGCCGACTACGACTTCACCGTCTTGCCCGTGGTGGACGAGGACGGGGTGCTGGTGGGCATCGTCACGGTGGACGACGTGCTGGATGTTTTAGAAGAGGAAGCCACCGAGGACATCCACCGCATGGCGGCGGTGGACGTGCCGGACTTGGTATACAGCCAAGCCTCCCCCATCGCCCTCTGGATGGCCCGGGTGCGCTGGCTGGTGATCCTCATCCTCACGGGCATGGTGACCAGTTCCATCCTCCAGGGGTTTGAAAACCTCCTGGAGGCCGCCACCGCCTTGGCCTTCTATGTGCCTGTACTCCTGGGCACGGGGGGCAATACCGGCAACCAGTCCGCCACCCTCATCATCCGGGCCCTGGCCACCCGGGACCTGGACCTCAGGGACTGGCGCCGGGTAATGGCCAAGGAAACCCTGGTGGGTAGCCTTCTCGGCCTCACCCTGGCCACTTTGCTCCTGGGCAAGGTTTTTCTGGACGGGCACGCCGCCTTGGCCCCGGCGGTGGGTTTGGCCCTTTTCCTCCTGGTGCTCTTCGCCAACCTGGTGGGGGCCATGCTCCCCGTGGTGTTAAGGCGCCTTGGCGTGGACCCGGCCTTGGTTTCCAACCCCCTGGTGGCCACCCTTTCCGATATCTCGGGCCTCCTCATCTACCTCTCGGTGGCCCGGCTCCTCTTGGATCTGGGATGATGCGGCTTCGCATGGTGGTGGAGTGGAGCAAAGGGAGCCCCTTCCGCTATGCCTGGAAGGAAGGGCACCTGGCCCTGGTGGCCGTGGACCAGCCGGCGCCGGTGAACTATGGCCTCATCCCTGGCCTCATCAACCCCGCCGACGGGGAAGAGGTGGATGCGGTTTTCCTGGGACCTCCCCTTTCCCCGGGAACCGAGGTGGAGGGGGAAGTGGTGGGCATGGTGTGGCTGGCGGATGGGGACCACAAGATCCTCCTCGAGGCCCAGGGGCAAGGGCCAAGCCAAAGGGAAGCCCAAGAACTCCTCGCCTGGTTCCACCGAAGTCGCAAACCCCTTGTCCTTGGCCCACAGGAGGCCAGGGACTGGCTGAAGGCGTTGCTCAGAGGATAAGCATAGCGTCCCCCAAAGAGTAAAACCGGTACCGCTCCGCCACCGCAAGCCGGTACGCCTCCATGGTCTTTTCGTAGCCCAGGAAGGCGGCCACCAGCATGAGCAGGGTGGAACGGGGCAGGTGGAAGTTGGTGAAAAGAGCGTCTATGACCTGGAAGGCATAGGGCGGGCGGATGAAAAGCCGGGTCTCCCCCATCCCCGGCACCACCCCTATCCCCTCCCGGAAGGCGCTCTCC
The DNA here is from genome assembly GCF_057547025.1 of Thermus sp. KWY1. NCBI lineage: Bacteria > Thermotogati > Deinococcota > Deinococci > Thermales > Thermaceae > Thermus > Thermus sp. KWY1. The sequence continues at coordinate 172,759 of NZ_BAAJPG010000017.1, read as the reverse complement.
AGGGCCCGGACCACGGTGGTGCCCACCGCCACCACCCTCCGGCCCTCCTTCTTGGCCCGGTTGATGGCTTCTGCGGTTTCCTCAGGGATTTCGTAGGGCTCAGGGTGCATCTCGTGCTTCTCGGGATCCCCCTTCACCGGGCGGAAGGTGCCGGGGCCCACGTGCAGGGTCAGGAAGCGGAGCTCCACCCCCATGCCCCTCAGGCGGGCCAGAAGCTCCGGGGTGAAGTGGAGCCCAGCAGTGGGGGCGGCCACGGAGCCCGGGCGCCTGGCGTACACGGTCTGGTAGCGTTCCGGAGGGATTTTGGCCTTGATGTAGGGGGGCAGGGGCACCTCCCCCACCTCCTCCAGGTGGGCCATCAGATCCCCCTGGAAGCGGAGAAGCCGCACCCCATCCTCCTCCACCCCCACCACCTCCGCCTCGAGGTCCGGAACCACGCGGAGGTCCCGGGGAGATAGAAAGCGGAGCCTGGTGCCGGGCTTGGCCTTGCGGCCAGGCCCCACCAGGGCTTCCCAAAGCCCCGGAGCCCGCTCCCGCACCAAGAGCACCTCCACCCTTCCCCCCATGGGCCTTTGGGCCAAGAGCCGGGCGGGGATCACCTTGCTCTCGTTAAACACCAGTACATCCCCGGGGTGAAGGTATTCGGGAAGGTCCCTGACCTGGCGGTGCTCGGCACGAAAAGGCCCTTTCCGATGGACCACCAGCATCCGGGCCCTATCCCGGGGTTCCACCCCCTCCTGGGCGATGAGTTCTTGGGGCAGGAAGTAGTCGTAGGCCTCGAGGCTCATCGCTCGGTGTTCTTGGGCTCCATGAAGGCATTGGGGATATCGGGAAGGTGCACGAAGCGGTCCACGGCATCGATGAGCTTCTGGGCGGTGGTCTCCCGGAAGGCGATCACCTCCACCCGGATGCCCCGTTCCATGAGGACCTCGAGGATCTCCACAAAGTCCCCATCCCCGCTTCCCAGGACCACCACGTCCAGGTGAGGCATAAGCCTCACCATGTCCGCGGCGATGCCCATGTCCCAGTTCCCCTCGTAGATGGGCTTGCCGCCCTCACCCAGCTCCTTCACCGTGAGGTACATGCGCCGCACCCGGTAGCCGATGGTGGAAAGCTTGTAGATGAAGGGCCAGGCGGAGGTGTCCCCTTCCTTTTCCACCACGTAGGCGGTGGCCCGCACCAGACGCCTCCCCCCCACGGCAAAGCGCAGGAGGCTTTCAAAGTTCACGTTGCGCTCGTAGTAGTCCCGAGCGGAGTGGTAAAGGTTCTGGGTGTCCACGAAAACGCCCACCCGCTGGTCAGGATGCTGGCCAAGCTCCATCGGCCTCCATCTTAACCCGCATTTCTAAGGCCCGCCGCCACCCCCAGGATGGAGAGGAGAAGGGCCTTCTTCAAGGCTTCATCCTCCCGGCCCCCAGGAGCGCGGTAGCGGCGGAGAAGCTCCACCTGCACGAAGTTGATGGGGTCCACGTAGGGGTTGCGCAAGGCGATCTGCCTTTCCAAGGTCCTCTGGTTGTGAAGGAGGGGGGCCTGGAAGATGCTTTCCAGAAGCGTCACCGTCTTTTGGTACTCCTGGGCAAGGCCGTGGAAGAGGGAGTGTAGCTTTTCCGGAACCAGGCGCAGGTAAAGCTCCGCCACCCCCAGGTCCGCCTTGGCCAAGGCCATGGCGGCATTCTCCAAGGTGGTGGCGAAGAAGGGCCACTCCCGGTACATCCGCCTGAGAAGATCCAGGGGCAAGGCCTCCAGGGCCGTAAGCCCGTACCAGCCAGGCAAAAGCAAGCGCACCTGGGTCCAGGCCATCACCCAGGGAATGGCCCTGAGGTCGCGGATCTCCCGCACCCGGCCGTGGCGGTACACAGGGCGGCTAGCGATGGGGAGTTCCCCGATCTCCCGGATGGGGGTGAAGGCCTCGAAAAAGGGGAAGAAACCCTCCTGGGCCAAAAGGGCCCGGTAGCGGCGCATGCTTTCCTCCCCCGCCTGCCACAAAGCCTCCCGCCACTCAGGTCTGGGCTCCACCCCCTCGCCCAAGGCCGCCTGGGCGAAGTGAAAGAGAAGTTGCTCCAGGTGGCGCACGGCCAGCTCAGGATGGCTGTAGCGGTCCGCCAGAGCCTCCCCCTGCTCCGTGAGGCGGATGCGGTGCCCCACGCTCCTGGGAGGCAGGCTGGCGATGGCCCGGCCCGCAGGCCCCCCGCCCCGGGCGGTGGAGGTACCCCGGCCGTGGAAGAAGAAAACCGGCAGGCCGAAGCTCTGCCCCACCTTGGCCAAGGCCTCCTGGGCCTCGTAAAGGGCCAGGTTGGCGGCCAGGAAGCCAGCATCCTTATTGGAGTCGGAGTAGCCGATCATGATCTCCACCCCGCCCCGGCCCCGGGCGTGGGCCAGGAAGACGGGGTTTTGCAGAAGGCGGGTGAGCACCTCCGGGGCCCGGTGCAGGTCCTCGAGGGTCTCAAAGAGGGGCACCACATCCAGGGGCAAAGGGGCTCCCGGCCGGTAAAGCCCCACCTCCCGGGCGAGAAGGAACACGGCAAGGAGATCCCCGGGGTGGTGGGTCATGGACACCACGTGGGCCCCCTTGTCCCGCCAGGCCCGAAAGGCCCCTAGCGCCACCCGCAGGGCCTCCCCCTGGGGCTCATGGCCCACGGGCAGGAGGGGACGGGCGCTTCTCAGCTCCTCGGTGAGGAGGGCCTCCTGGGCCTCGGGGGGCAAGGAAAGGAAATCGGGGTGGCCCCCCCCAACCCTGAGGAGTTCCGCCGCTGCCTCCAGGAGTTTCCCGGACTCCTCCCTCAGGTCCAAGGGTGCAAGCTCCAGGCCGAAGGCGAAAAGGCGGGCCTCGAGGGGACGGAGGAAGGAGGCCGCCACCTGTTCCAGGCCCACGGAGGCCAGGCCCTCCTCCGCCACCCTCAGGGCCCGCAAAAGCTCCTCCGTGCTCGCCTCACCCTTCTCCAGGCGGGTATAAAGCCTGGCGAAGAACCGCCGGTAGGGCTCCCCGGGGAAGCGCTCCGTTCCCTCCCCTCCCTCCCGCACCCCCCTGGGCACGGGAACTTTAGTTTCGGAAAGGGAAAGGTCCCGCACCAGGTTTTCCAGTTCCAGCAAAAATCGCTCCCGGGCCACCTGGCGGGCATACCGGGCGGCAAAGGCGGTCACCTCAGGGGTGACGAAGGGGTTGCCATCCCGGTCCCCTCCGATCCAGCTCCTGAAGCGCACCGGGCTCTTCAGGCGGGGCCGCCTGCCATAGACCTTCTCCAGGGCGGCCTCGAGGCCCTCCACCACCCGGGGTACCGCCTGCCAGAGGGTGGTAGGCAGGTAGTAAAGCCCGCCCTTAATCTCGTCCTCCACCGTGGGCCTGGCCTTGCGCACCTCCTCGGTGGCATAGAGCAGGGCCACCCTAGCCGCCAAGCGGGAACGGTCTTGGGCCTCCAGCTCCTCCTGTAACTTTTCCAGATGGTGCCTTAGGGTTCGCCTGCGGGTCTCTGTAGGATGGGCAGTAAAGGTGAGCCATAGCTCCAGGCGGTTCAGGTGGGCCTCCACCTCCTCCAGGGAAAGCCCCCTTTCCTTCAAGGCCCTGGCCAGGGCCAAGAAGCCCTCGGGCCTCGGGCTCTCCGGGGTTTCCGCCTGGGCCCTAAGGCGGTTCACCCGTACCCGGTGCCTCTCCTCCGCCAGGTTCACCAGGTGGAAGTAATGGGTAAAGGCCCGCACCAGGGCCTCGGCCTCCTCGAGGGAAAGCCCCTCCACCCGCTTCAAAAGGGTGGCCCTCGCTCCTTCGTCCCCCTGTCGTCGGGCCTTGGATAGGAGGCGCACCTCCTCCACCAAGGCGAAAAAACGCTCCCCCGAAACCGCCCGGATGGCCTCGCCCAGAAGGCGGCCTAAAAGGTCCACCTCCGCCCGCAAAAGGTCAAAGGTATCCTCCTTCGCAGGCTTCACGGCTCCTCCCACACGTAAGGGCCTATGGAAACCCCTTTGCCGCCCTCCACAACCAGCTCGGTGGCGTGGAAGCGCGCCCTTCCCTGGGCAGCCCGAAAAGGCTGGGGCCTGCCCGTAAGGAAGCGGGCCAGGAAGGTCTCCACCTCCCCGCCGATGATGGATGCATACGTGCCGGTCATGCCCACGTCGGTCTGGTACAGGGTGCCCTTCGGCAGGCGCATGGCATCCAGGGTGGGCACATGGGTGTGGGTGCCCAGCACGGCCGTGACCCGCCCATCCAGGTAGTGGGCCAGGGCCATCTTCTCGCTGGTGGCCTCGGCATGCACCTCCACCAGAATGTAATCCGCCTTCTCCTGGGCTAAAAGGGCATCCAGGGTGCGGAAGGGATCGTCCAGGGGATCCATGAAGATCCGGCCCATCACCTGCACGAAGAGAAGGCTCTCCCCACCTGCGCTAAGCCGCCACCACCCCCGCCCTGGGGTGCCAGGAGGGTAGTTGAGGGCCCGCACCACGGGCTCCCGTTCCAAGAGCTCGTAGACCTCCTTGTGATCCCAAGCGTGGTTTCCCAGGGACACCAGGTCCACCCCCGCCTCGCGTAGGAGGCGGTAGGAACGCCGGTCCAGACCCTTACCCCGGGCGGCGTTCTCCCCGTTGGCTATGACCAGGTCGTACTGGTCCCGGATGTCCGGCAGGTGGAGGCTCACCGCCCTCAGGCCGGGCTCGGCCATCACGTCGCCGATGAAGAGAACCCGCATGGGGGCATTATACGCACCCATGCAGGTCCTTTCAGGTTCAGCCTACCTTGATGTACGCGTACCCCTTGGCCTGAAGTTCTCCCAAAGCCCCCACCCCGGAAGGCACCCACTTGAGGAACTCATCCGGACGAAGTTTGTCCTTGGGAATGTTGTTCCGGCTAAAGGTGATCTCGCAGAGGTAGTACTCCACTCCAAGCTGGGCAAGTTGCTTCACCCGGCTGAACAGGGCCTCCCGGTCGTACTGGGCCGAGGCCCAGGGGGTACCCTCAAGATCCTTGAGGAAAAACTGCACCCCGGCTCCATGGGCCACCACCACGATCTTGATCTTGAAGGGGTCGTTGTCGTACACGGACAGGTGGTTGCTGATATTGGTCAACATCTGTCCAAAGCGGTTGGGATCCCCGAAGTCCAGGTGGTAAACCACAGCCACAGGGGTTTCCTTCTTGAAGTCCTTGTAGGCCACCCGCTCGTTGGCCCGGGCCCCCAGCAGGGAACCCGCCCCCAGAAAAGCTCCTAACCTCAGCAGAAACCTGCGGTCCATGCTCCCTCCCTTCTATTGGGGGAAAGCCTACACCCCCCACATCTCCTCCGTCAAGGGTATAAAACACCCTAAGGATAAGCCCAGCCCCTTAAACGGAGGCTGGGCGCTTATTCCAGGTTATCCCCAGGCTTTCCTCGAGCCGCTACCCTATGCGGTGCGCTTCTGCAATAGATAAACCACCCCGTAGCCGATGGCCGCCAGGATCAGCAAGGGGATGGCGAACCGCAAAAGCTCCCAGATGAGGCCGGAAAGGGCCAGAAGCACCCGGCCCAAGAAGGTGAAGACCCATCCCCCCACCCAGAGGGCCAAAAGCACCCCCACCACCACCAAGAGGCCCAAAACCACCCATTCCAGGATGTCGCGCAGGCTCCGTTCCATACTCTCAGCATACACTGGAATGGTGGAGCGGTACCGCCTGGAGGAAGGCATTGTGGTGGGCCGGAAGACCCTGCTTCAAGGGGACCTCCTTCTACGGTTCCTTACTCCCAAAGGAAGCCTCGAGGCCGTGGCCCGCAAGGGGGTGCGCCCTTCGGGGCGCTCGGGCAGGCTCTCCCTGTTCCACCATGTGCGCTTCCAGCTTTACACCAAGGGGGAGGGCCTTCCCACCCTTACCCAGGCGGAGCTCCTCGGGAGGCTACACGGCCTGGAGGAACCCCAGCGCTTCCTTCTGGCCTCTTTTCTGGCGGAGCTCTCCTACCGCCTGGCCTCCCCGGAGGCCGCCCCCAGGATCTACCCGGTCTTCATCTCCGGCCTGAGGGGCATCGCCAAGCACCCCAGGCCCCTTCTGCCCCTGGTATGGGCGGGATGGCGGGTGGTGAAGGCGGGGGGCTTAAGCCCAAACCTTCTGGGGCCTGGCCTCTACCTGAAGGCAGGCCGCCTGGTTCACGGGTCCGGCCCGTACGGGGAGGAGGGCATCTACCTGGGGGAAAAGGGCGTGGAGGCCCTCAGGGCCATCCTCCATCTCCCGGGTAGCGAGGCCCTTCCCTACCTGGAAGACGCTCCCCTGGAAAGGCTATTCCTCGCCTTGAAACACCATGCGGAAGAGGCCCTAGGCCCCCTCAAGGCCACACCTGGGCTCACCGCCGAACTATAGGGGCTTGATCTCCAGGATGGTGTAGACCTGGGCTCCCTTCTTGCCCCTTATCTCCACCACGTCCCCCACCTTCTTACCCAAAAGGGCCTGGCCCAGGGGGGACTCGTCCGAGATCTTGCCGCTGAAGATATCCGCCTCGTGGCTACCCACGATGGCCAAGGAAAGCCTTTCCCCGGATTCGGTTTCCAGCTCCACCTGGCAGCCCAGGGCCACCTGGTCGTAGGAGCCATTCCCCTCCACCACCACCGCCCGGGCCAAGAGGTCTTCCAGCTGGGCGATGCGGGCCTCGTTCTGCCACATGGCCCGGCGCGCCTCGTCGTAACCGGCGTTCTCCCTTAAATCCCCTTCCTCCAGGGCCTGTTCAAAGTCGGCGGAAATCTCCTGCCGCTTGGTGGTCTTCAGGTGATGCAGCTCCTCCTGAAGGCGCCTAAAGCCTTCTGGGGTGAGGTAAACCGGCTTCTTCATTCCTTCCCTCCGTGTAAAAAGGGCACCAGCCCATGGCCATGGGCTGGAGGTACCGCTATTCAGTATAGCAGGCGGGAAGGAAACGCTCCACCAGGGGAAGGAGCTCCTTGGGGGCCGGCCCCACGGGCAAAAGCCCCACCCCGCTTCCCGCCAGGAGCAACACCCCCTTCGCTCCCTCCCGCTCCCCTCCCCGGCGGCGCACGGCCTGGTGGGGGGGAAGAGGAGGGGGCGCAGCCAGGGGAAGCTCCCAGGGGTAAAGCCGGGCCCGCTCCACCCGAAGGCCCAGCTCCCGGGCTGCTTGGGCCACCATTTCCCGGGTGATGCCCTCGAGGCCCCCCTCCAGCAGGAAGAGCGCTCCCTCCCGGTAAAGAAGGGGGCTGGTGCGGCTTCCATCCACCACGTACCCCTCGCTGTCCTGCAAAAGCCCTTCAAAGGCTCCCTGTCCTTCCGCTTCCTTCTGGGCCAGGCGGTAGGGCAGGTAGTTTCCGGTCTTGAAGCGGCCAAGGTCCGGATGCACCCGGTAAGGGGTGAGGAGAACCCGAACCCCCTCCTCGTAAGCGGTCAAGGGAGGTGGCGAGTAGGGACGGGCCTCGGAAAGCCACACCCCCTCCCCCACGGTGAAGCGGAGGCGGAAACAGGGAAGGTGGGCGAACTCCTTGGCCAGGGCCTCGAGGTCCTTTAAAAACACTTCATTCCCTGGGTAGGGAAGCCCCAAGGCCAAAGCATGCCGGCGCAGGCGAAAAAGATGCTCTTCCAGCCAAAGGGGTCGGCCCCTTTCCACCCGCAAGGTGGTGAAGACGCTCATCCCGTGGTACAAAAAGCCCTCGGGCAAGGGTTCGCGGAAGGGCTCCCCCTTCAGGAGCACCTGCCTCATGCTTCCTCCAAGAACCGGGCCAGAAGCTCCATCCCCCATGGGGAAAGGATACTCTCCGGATGGAACTGCACGCCGTAGGCCCGCCTGCCATCCCAGATGGCCATGGGCACCCCATCCCCCGTCCAGGCCAGGAGGCGCACCCCTCTGGGAAGGTTCCGTATGGCCAAGGAGTGGTAGCGGGCAAAGGGAAGGGGGTTGGGCAGGCCCCGAAAGAGGCCTTCTCCCCGGTGGTGGATGGCATGGGCCTCCCCGTGCACGGGGGCTTCCCGGTAGAGTTCAGCCCCCAAGGCCACCCCCAGGGCCTGGTGGCCCAGGCAAACCCCGAGGAAGGGAACGCCCTCCTCCAGGGCCCTTCGGGTCCACTCCAAGACCCTTCCCGCCGTAAAGGGGTCCTTGGGCCCTGGCCCCACCACCAGGTGGCTGAATCCCCGGAGGTTCGGAGGCTCCTCCTGGTCTACCACGGCCACCTCCGCCCCCAGGGCCCGCAGGTAGTCCACCAGGTTGTAGCTGAAGGAATCGCGGTTTTCCAGGAAAAGCACCCGGGCCCTCACCCTCCTTGGAGGAGGGGGCGGGACCCAGGAAGCCATGGACTTGGGAGGCAAGGGCTTGACCCCAGGCCGGCCCCGGTTCAGGGCCAGAAGGAGGCTTTCCGCCTTGTAGAGGGTTTCCTGGTACTCCGCTTCCGCTTCCGAGGCGATGACGATGCCCGCCCCCGCAGAGAAATACACCTCCTCCCCCACCCTCTGGAAGGAGCGGATGAGGATGTTGAAATCCACCCCTCGGCCCGACACGTACCCCAGGCTTCCCGTGTAAGCCCCCCTTGGTACAGGCTCCAGCTCCCGAATGGCCTCCATCACCGTTCCCTTGGGAGCCCCGGTGACGGTGCCTCCCGGGAATAGGCTGGCAAAGACCTGACCCAGGGAGGCCCGGGTGTAGCCTTCCACCTGGGAAACCAAGTGCATCACGTGGGCGTAGCGCTCCACGGTGAAAAGCTCCTGCACCCTCACCGTGCCCGGCAGGGCCACCCTGGCCAGGTCGTTGCGGAGAAGATCCACCAGCATGGCGTGCTCGGCCCGCTCCTTGGGGGAGGCAAGGAGGTCCTTTTCCAAAGCCAGGTCCTCCGCCTCCGTCCGCCCCCGAGGCCGGGTTCCCGCAATGGGCCGGGCCAGGACCCGGCTACCCACCTTCTTAAAAAGCCTCTCCGGGCTACCCGAGACCACCGCCCAACCCTCCCCCTCCACAAGCCCCATAAAGGGGGAAGGGTTCAAGGAGCGGAGACGGGCGTAGAGGAGGAGGGGATCCACACTCCCGAGGAGCCGGAAACGATGGGAGAGGTTCACCTGGTAGACCACCCCGGCCCGGATCCTCTCCTGGACTGAAAAAACCCCCTCTAGGAAAGCCTCCCTAGGGAAGTCGGACGCCAAAGGGTGGTGGGGCAAGGGAGGGGGGTTGTAGGGAAGGGGCCTCAAGGGGAAGGAAGGGGTTTCCAGAAGCCGCCCCTCGAGGAGGGCGAATCCCTCGGGGTAGTAGAAAAAAGCGGCCTCGGGAAGGCCAGGAAGGGGCTTGTGGGTGGAGAGGCCCAGGTGCCGGGCAAACTCGTAGGCGAAAAACCCTATCCAGGCAGGAAAATACCCTCTCCCTAGGCCTTTCTCCAGGTAGGCGAAGATGTCCAGGGCCTCTCCCACCCGCCTCCCATCCAGGTAAAGCCAGCCCTCCCACACCTCGAGGCGGTGCGCTGGCCTTAAGCCCAAAAGGGAAAGCCGGGAAAAGGGCGCCCTTATCCCCAAGGACTCCAGCAGGGCTGGCCGTAGGCCCAGGCTCCTGGCGGCGTGGTAAAGGCCCAGCACGGGGCCAAGTATACCGGGCTTGGGGGGATGGCCAGATTCCGCTTCCCCAGGGAGGCCTACCTCAAGGCCGGGAGCAGGCTCTCCTTTAATCCACGTTGAAATACCGCGCCTCCGGGTGGTGGACCACGATGGCGCTGGTGGCGTGTTCGGGATCCAGCTGGAAGTTCTCCGTGAGGCGCACCCCAACCCTGCTGAAGTCCATGAGCCGGTCCAGCTTGGCCTGGTCCGCCAGGTCCGGGCAGGCGGGATAACCAAAGGAGTAGCGGGCTCCCTGGTAGCCCTGCTGGAAGAGCTTGCGGATCTCCGTGGCATCCTTCCCGGCGATGCCCCACATCTGGCGCATCCTTTTGTGCCAGTACTCCGCCAGGGCCTCGGTCATCTCCACGCTGAAGCCATGCACGAAAAGGTAATCCTGGTAGGCCCCAGCCTCAAAAAGCGCCTTGGCCTTCCTGGAAGGCTCCTCCCCCATGGTTACGAGCTGCACCCCCAGGACATCCCTGGCCCCCGCTTCATAAGCGGGAAGCCACCTTTCTTCATCTCCCAAAGGAGGAGCGAAGCGGGGACGGAAGTAGTCCACCAGGCTGAGGCCCCCGCCCTTCTGCCGGGGGAAGGCAAAGCGTTCCAAAACCTCCCCGGTCTTGGGGGAGAACACCAAAAGCTCCCCCCCTTCCCGGGCCACGGGAAAGAAGCCGTAGAGGACCTTGGGCCTGAGCCACCCTTCCTCTATGGCCTCCCTAAGAAGCTTCCGGAAGACCGGCTCAGCTTCCCGCTCCACCAAAGCCTGCCACTCTTCCCGGGTGAGGCCCCTGCGGCTATACCCCCACTGGCCGCGGAAAAGGGCCAGCTTGTTCACATAGTGGGCGATGGTGGCCAGGTCCAGGTTCTCCTCCACCCGCACCCCGAAGAAGGGGGGGCGGGGAACGGAAGGAGCCTCCCCCACAGGCTTAGCCTTGGGTACCGCCTTGGGAGCCTCCACCCTGGGCTTTTGGGCCTCCTTCCTCACCGAGGTGGCCTCCCCGCTGGTGAGGGCTTCCATGAGCCTAAGGCCTTCGAAGGCATCCTCCGCGTAGTAGACGTTGGGGTAGATGGCCTTAAGCTCCTCCACATAGGAGCGGGTGAGGGCCGCCCCCCCCAGGATCACCGGCAGGGTATACCCCCTATCCCGCATGTACTCCAGGTTCTCCTTCATGACCACGGTGCTCTTAACCAGGAGGCCGGACATGCCCACCGCATGGGGCTTGTGCTCCTCCACCGCCTTCAGGATCTCCTCGATGGGCACCTTGATGCCCAGGTTGATCACCTGGTAGCCGTTGTTGGTGAGGATGATATCCACCAGGTTCTTGCCGATATCGTGCACATCCCCCTTCACCGTGGCCAAGACCATCTTGCCCCGGCCCTCACCCCGCCGTTCCATGTGGGGTTCGAGGTGGGCCACCGCCCGCTTCATCACCTCGGCAGCCTGGAGGACAAAGGGAAGCTGCATCTTTCCTGCCCCGAAAAGCTCCCCCACCTCCTTCATGCCCGAAAGAAGAGGGCCGTTGATGAGGTCCAGGGGTTTATGGCCTTCCCGCAAGGCCTCGTCCAGATCCGCCTCGAGGCCCCCTTTCCTTCCCTCCACCACCCGGCGCTTCAGCCTCTCCAGAACGGGCAGGGCCTGGAAGGCATCCTCCTTGAGGGCCGGGTCCTCCCGGTGGGTTTCAAAGTAGCCCATGAAGGCCAAGAGGGGGTCGAACCCCTCCCGCCTCCGGTCATAGATCAGGTCCAGGGCCAGGGCATAGGCCTCCTCGGGAATCTGGCTTATGGGAAGGATCTTGCCCGCATCCACAATGGCGGCGGTGAGACCCTTTTTGCGGGCTTCGTCCAGGAAGACCGAGTTGAGAACCCGCCTGGCCCGGGGCTTCAGGCCAAAGGACACGTTGGACACCCCCAGGACGAACCCCACCCCGGGAAGCCTCTCCCGTAGCTCCTCCATGGCCAAAAGGGTTTCCCTGGCCAAAGGGCGGCTTTCCTCGTCCCCTTGGGTGATGGGGAAGGTGAGGAGGTCGAAAAGGAGGTCCTCCGGGCGGAAACCGTGGTGCTCGGTGAGGCGCTCGTACATGCGCAAGGCCACCCGCACCTTCTCCTCCTGGGTTTTGGCCATGCCCTTTTCGTCGATGGTGAGGACCACCAAGGCCGCCCCGTGGGCCTTGGCCAGGGAGGCCACCCGGTCAAACTTCTCCAGGCCGTCTTCCAGGTTAGCGGAGTTCAAAAGGGCCCGGCCCGGAAGGTGTTTAAGGGCAAACTCCATGGCCAAAGGGGAGGTGGAGTCCACCATGAAGGGCACGGTGACCGCGGTGGCCAAGTGAGGAAGGAGCCAGGCGAGATCCTGAAGCTCATCCCTTCCCGTCCAGGCCACGGAAAGGTCCAGGGCGTGGGCCCCCTCCTCCACTTGCTCCCGGGCCAGGGCCAGGATGCCCTCGAGGTCCCGGGCAAAGAGCATCTCGCGAAACCGTTTGCTCCCCGTGGCGTTCAAGCGCTCCCCCACCAGGAAAACGCTTGCCTCCTGGCGCAGGGGAACCGCCTGGTAGAGGGAGGCCACCTGAGGGGGGAAGGCTTCCTTCCGCTTGGGAGCAGGTTTTCCCTTCACCACCTCCGCCACCTTGCGGATGTGCTCCGGCCCCGTGCCGCAACACCCCCCCACGGCGTTCACTCCGTACTCGGTCACGAACTTGAGGTGCCACTTGGCCAGCTCCTCCGGGGTGAGGTCGTAGACCACCTTCCCCCCCTCGTTCCGGGGCAGGCCGGCGTTGGGCAGGCAGCTCACGAAGCGGGTGGCGTTCTCGGCGAAGTAGCGGATCTTGGCGTCCATGAGATCGGGGCCCGTGGCGCAGTTCATGCCCACCACGTCGATGGGCAGGCTCTCCAACGCCGCCAGGGCCGCCTGCTCGTCCGTGCCCACCAGCATGGTGCCCGTGGCCTCCATGGTCACCTGGACCTGCAAGGGCACTTCCCTGCCCACCTCGGCCATGGCCTCCCGGGCTGCCAGGACCGCACAGCGCACCTGCAGGATGTCCTGGGCGGTTTCCAGAAGGATCAGGTCCACCCCGCCCCGAAGAAGCCCCCGCACCGCCTCCTTATAGGCGGTAAAAAGCTCATCCCAGGAGATCTGTCCCAGGGAGATGAGCTTGGTGCCCGGCCCCAAGGCCCCTGCCACGAAGGCCCCGTAGGGCTCGGCCACCTCCTTGGCGATCCTGGCCCCCAGGTAGGCCAGCTCCTCCGCCTTCTCGCCCAAACCGTACTCGGCCAGCACATGGCGCAGAGCACCGAAGGTGTTGGTCTCGATCACCTCCGCCCCGGCCTCGAGGTACGCCCGGTGGATCTCCTGGATCACCTCGGGGCGGGTTAGGTTCAGCACCTCGGGGCAACCGTAGTAGGCCTCTCCCCCGTAGTCCTCCGGGGTGAGGTGGCGCTTTTGCAGCTCGGTACCCATGGCCCCGTCAAAGACCAGGGGTCTCTGCAAGAGGGCCTTGAGGTAAGGGAACTTCTCCGCCCGGGCCTCCTTGTTGTAACCCAGCCGCACCAAGGGGGCATCCCCAAACCCCGCCCCTCCGAGGTGGTGGCGGCAACCAGGGCTACAGGTGTGGACCTCCACCATATCCCGCTAGTGTAGCGAAAAAAGGCGGGCTATGCTAGGCCCATGGACCCCTTCGGCATCCTCTACACGGACCTTTACCAGCTCACCATGGGCCAGGTTTACTTTAGGCTTGGCCTTCACGAGAAGGAGGCCCTCTTTGAAGCCTTCTACCGCAAGAACCCCGACTACGGAGCCCACCAGGCGGGTTACACCATCTTCGCCGGGCTAGATCCCCTCCTGACCTGGATGGAGGAAGCCCGCTTCGGCGAGGAGGAGCTCGCCGCCCTGAGCGCCCTGAAAAGCCGGAGCGGGAAACCCCTTTTCGCCGAAGACTACCTGCGCTACCTAAAGGGGATAGGGGGCTTCCAGGGCCTGACCCTTAGGGCCCTTCCCGAGGGCCGGGTGGCCCACCCCCAGGTGCCCCTCATCAGCGTGGAAGGCCCCCTCCTGCAGGCCCAGCTCCTGGAAACCGCCCTCTTAAACCGCATCAACTACGAAACCCTCATCGCCACCAAGGCGAGCCGGGTGCGGGAAGCCGCGGGGGAGGCCCTGGTGCTGGAATTCGGCCTCCGCCGCGCCCCCGCCAAGGGAGGGGAGGCCGCCACCCGGGCGAGCCTCATCGGGGGGGCCAACCGGTCCAGCGCCGTGAGCCTTTCCCACCTCCTCGGGCTTCCCTCCTCGGGTACCCATGCCCACAGCATGGTCCAGGCCTTCCTGGCCCTGGGCCACTCCGAGGAGGAGGCCTTCCAGGCCTTCGCCGAGGTCTTCCCCGACGACACCATCCTCCTTTTGGATACCGTGGACACCTTGGACTCGGGTCTTCCCAACGCCGTCCGGGTCTTTGAGCGGTTGCGGCGCAAGGGGCACAAACCGGTGGGGGTGCGCATAGACTCCGGGGACCTCGCTTACCTGGCCATACAGGTGGCCAGGGAGCTGGACAAGGCGGGCTTCCCCGACACCCTCATCGTCCTTTCCGGGGACCTGGACGAGCTGGTCATCTGGCAGATCAAAAGCCAGATTCAGGAGGAGGCCCCCCGCTACGGGGTGGACCCGGACCGCCTCCTCAAGCGCCTGGTCTACGGGGTGGGGACCCGGATGGTGGTTTCCTGGGGTTATCCGGCCCTGGGAGGAGTCTACAAACTGGTGGCCATCCGGGAAAACGGCACCTGGGCCCCGGCCATCAAGATCTCCGATTCCCTGGAGAAGGTGCTGAACCCCGGGCACAAGAAGGTCTACCGGGTATACGATCACCGGGGCCTGGCCACCGCTGACCTTTTGACGGCCCACGATGAGGAGGTACGGGAGAACCAGGCCCTTTGCCTACGCCACCCCACGGACCCCACCAAGCGCCGCACCCTCCGCCCGGGGGAGTTCACCCTCGAGCCCCTATTGGAGGAAGCCTATCGGGGCAAGCGCCTCTTTCCACCGTTACCCCTGGAAGTGCTACAGGAAAGGCGGCGAAGGGACGTGGAACGCCTGGACCCCGGGGTGCGCCGCCTGGTAAACCCCCACGTCTACCATGTCTCCCTCAGCGAGAGGCTCTTCGCCCTGAAGGAGGAGCTGGTGGCCCGCCTGGGCCAGGGGTAGCTCCCTAGGAGGCCTGGCGGAGTTTGGCCTCCTCGAGGGCCTTCAGGGGCTGGTCCAGGTGGGGAAGGTCGATCACCAGCTCGCGGACCCCGCTTCCCGGGGCCTCAAACATGAGGTCCACCATGGTCTTCTCCAGGATGGCCCTAAGACCCCGGGCCCCCGTGCCCCGCTTCAGCGCCCGGCGGGCGATCTCCTTCAGGGCCGCCTGGGTAAAGCGAAGCTCGATCCCCTCCAGGCGCATGAGTTCCTGGTACTGCTTCACCAAGGCGTTCTTCGGCTCGGTGAGGATGCGCACCAGGTCGTCTTCCGTAAGGGGATGAAGCTGGACGATGAGGGGGGCCCGCCCCACAAACTCTGGAATCATGCCGAACTTCACCAGGTCCTCGGGGATGACCTCTAAGGGCTCCTCGTGGGCTTCCTTGGCCTTGCCACGGGTAAAGCCAATGGTGGTGCGCTCGGTGCGGGCCTTGACGATGTTCTCCAGCCCCTCAAAGGCCCCGCCCAGGATGAAGAGGATGTTCTTGGTGTTCACGGGAATGAACTCCTGGTGCGGGTGCTTGCGCCCTCCCTGAGGAGGCACGTTGGCGATGGTACCCTCAATGATCTTCAACAGAGCCTGCTGCACCCCTTCCCCGGAAACATCCCGGGTCAAGGAGGGGTTTTCCGACTTGCGGGCGATCTTGTCGATCTCGTCAATGTAGACGATGCCCATCTCCGCCCGCTCCACATCAAAGTCGGCGTTCTGCAGAAGGCGGAGGATGACGTTTTCCACGTCCTCCCCCACGTACCCCGCCTCGGTCAGGGTGGTGGCGTCGGCGATGGCAAAGGGCACATCCAGGAAACGGGCCAGGGTTTCCGCCAGGAGGGTCTTACCCGTACCCGTGGGGCCGATGAGGAGGATATTGGACTTACCGATCTCCGCCTCCGGATGGAGGAGGCGCTTGTAGTGGTTGTAGACGGCCACGCTCAAGGCCCTCTTGGCCGCCTCCTGCCCCACCACGTACTGGTCCAGGTGGGCCTTGATCTCCTGGGGTTTGGGAAGGCGTGTTGGCCCCTTGGGCCCCCGCTTCTCCTGGCGCAAGAGCTCCTGGGCCCGCTCCACGCAGTCCTCGCAGATGTAGACCTCGGCGATGGGGCTTTCCAGAAGCCGCCCCGTTTCCGGCGGACGCAGGCCGCAAAAGTTGCAGTAGGGTCTAGGCTTCCTCACGGGTCACCACCTGGTCGATCAGGCCGTACTCCAGGGCCTCCTGGGCGGAAAGGTAATAGTCCCGGTCGGTGTCCTTCTCCACCTTCTCCAGGGGTTGGCCGGTGTGCTTGGCCAGGATCTCGTTCAAAAGCTTCTTGGCCTTGAGGATCTCCTGGGCCTGGATGGCGATGTCGCTGGCCGTGCCCCGGACCCCGCCCCAGGGCTGGTGGATCATCACCTTGGAGTGGGGCAGGGCGTAGCGCCGGCCCTTCTCCCCGGCGGCCAGGATCACCGCGGCCATGCTGGCCGCCATGCCGATGACGATGGTGGAAACCGGGGCCCGGACGAACTGCATGGTGTCGTAGATGGCAAGCCCAGCATCCACCTCGCCCCCGGGGGAGTTGATGTAGAGGCGGATCTCCTGATTGGGATTCTGGGCATCCAGGAAAAGTAGCTGGGCCACGATGATGTTGGCCACCTGGGAGTCTATGGGGGTGCCCAGGAAGATGATGCGATCCTTGAGAAGCCGGGAGTAAATGTCGTAGACCCGCTCGCCGCGGGCGGTCTGCTCTATGACGTAGGGTATGACCATACCAGTCCCCATTGTAGCGGCAAGCCCAGGGGGAAAAGCCCCCTGGGCCACCATGACGCTCCTACAGGAGCTTGGCCAAGGCCTCCTTCACGGCCTTATCCTGGATGTAGGCCGCCCGCAAGCGGGCAAGGCCCCTCTCCCCAAACTCCCGCCTCAGCTCCTGCAAGGAGATTCCGTAGGAGCGGGCCACCGCCTGCAGGTAGGCCTGCCACTCCTCCTCGCTCACCTCCGGCTTGAGCTCCTCCGCCAGGCGCTCCTCGGCCAAGGACCGCTTCACCCGCTTCAAGGCCTCCTGCCTCAGCTCCTCCCGGAACTTCTCAAACTCCCCCTTCTCCTCCAGGGCCTTGAGGTAGGCCTCGAGGGGAATCCCCTGCCGGGCAAGGTCCTCCGCCAGGTGCTCCAGGAGGTGGCGCTCCTCCGCCTCCAGCATGGAAGGGGGTATTTCCGCCTCCAACCCCTCGGCGAGCTTCTCCAGGAAGGCCCGCTCCCGCGCCTCCTGGTACCGGGCTTCCGCCTGGCGCTTTAGGCTTTCCCGCACCTTCTCCCTCAGTTCCTCCAGGCTCTCCGCCTCGAGGGTCTTGGCAAACTCCTCATCCAGCTCGGGAAGCTCGAGGGTCTTCACCTCCAGGATCTCGGTGCGCACCTCCCGCACCTTCTCCCCCTTCTCGTTCAAGACGGGGACCATGACCACCTCCCCTGCCC
The DNA here is from genome assembly GCF_057547025.1 of Thermus sp. KWY1. Taxonomy (NCBI): domain Bacteria; kingdom Thermotogati; phylum Deinococcota; class Deinococci; order Thermales; family Thermaceae; genus Thermus; species Thermus sp. KWY1. The sequence goes on along the minus strand of NZ_BAAJPG010000017.1, from coordinate 155,586 downwards.
GCTTGCCCAAAAGGGCCTCCCGCACGTGGGGAAGGGCCTTGGAGAGGTCAATGGGGAACTCCGCCCCCTCCTCGGTGCGCACGAAGACGTGGTCCTTCTCCTGGGCCTCCCGGTCCACAGGCACCAGCTCGGCGTAGCGATGGCGGAGCTCCTCCAAGGCCTTGTCCACCATCTCTTCCGTGACCTCCTCCTGGGCCACCTGGAGGTCAAAGCTCCGCCAGTCGGGAAGCTGCACCTCGGGGTAGTTCTCCACCTCGGCCACGTAGCGAAAACCCTCCCCCTCGCTCAGCTCCTCCTCCACCACCCTCGCCGCCACGGGCAAGAGGCCCAGCTCCTGCACCGCAAGGGGATAGGTCTCCTCCACCAGGCGCTCCTTGAGGTCGGACAGGAGCTCCTCCCGCCCGATGCGGGCCTCCACCACCTTCAAGGGGGCCTTTCCCGGGCGGAACCCCGGGATCCTCACCCGCTTGGCCACGTCCCTAAGGAGGGCCTGGTACCTTTCCTCCACCTTCTCCTTAGGTACCTCCACCCGGACCTTTACCAGATAGCCGGAACGTTCCAGGATTTCCGCCACGCCTCACCTCGCGCTTCAAAAAGGGGCCCCGCCCTTGTGGTGCGAGGAGCGGGACTTGAACCCGCACGGGTTACCCCACCGGATCCTAAGTCCGGCGCGTCTACCGGTTCCGCCATCCTCGCAAAAGGAGGGCGAGGCCCCCCTTTAAAATACCACCCCTTGCGGGGTGGCGGGATTGGGGTGAGCGATGGGACTTGAACCCACGACCCCCGGATCCACAGTCCGGTGCTCTAACCAGCTGAGCTACGCTCACCACGCTCAGCATCCGCCATTCTAAGGGCCTAACTACCCTCCGTCAAGGCCTGCAACCCGCCCTCCAGGCTCATGGCCTCGTACCCTTCCGCCTCCAGATACAGGGCCGCCACCTGGCTGATGAGCCCCTTTTCGCACACCAAGAGCAAGGGAACCTTGGGCAGGTGGTGCTCCCCCGCCTGGATTTTCTCCAGGGGCACCCACTCCGCGGGAAAGGGCAAGGGGGTATGGCGCTTGTCCGCCGGGCGGACGTCCACCACCTTCACCCCCTGGTTCAGGAGGGCCGGGAGTTCCTCGGGTTTGACCCTGCGCATACCCTTGATTGTACCAGGCGAAGGCAGGGCCTCTGCGCAAAGTTATGCAGTTAAGCCCGGGTACTTTGCATAAGAAGTGGCATTCTCCTTGGACAACCCGGGCCAAGTATGTTATCCTCGCCCATTGGGTACGCGATGCCGCCGAGAAGAGACCTCAAGAAAATCCTCATCATCGGTTCCGGGCCCATCACCATCGGCCAGGCTGCGGAGTTCGACTACTCGGGCACCCAGGCGGTGAAGGCCCTCAGGGGGGCGGGGTACGAGGCCATCCTGGTGAACTCCAACCCCGCCACCATCATGACCGATCCCGAGCTGGCCGAACGCACCTACCTGGAGCCCCTCACCCTGGAGTACCTGGAAAGGGTGATCGCCAAGGAGCGCCCGGATGCCCTTCTCCCCACCTTGGGGGGGCAGACGGCCTTGAACCTCTCCATGGCCCTTCACGAGGAAGGGGTACTTGCCCGCTACGGGGTGGAGCTCATCGGGGCCAAGGCCGAGGCCATCAAAAAGGGAGAGGACCGGGAGGAGTTCCAAAAGGCCATGCGCAAGATCGGCCTCGAGGTGCCTCGAGGCCAGATGGTGTCCAGCGTGGAGGAGGGCCTCCACTTCGCCCGCGAGGTGGGCTACCCGGTGGTGGTCCGCCCCTCCTTTACCCTGGGGGGCACCGGGGGCGGTATCGCCCGGAACGAGGCCGAGCTGAGGGAGGTCCTCGGCCGGGGCCTTCTCCTCTCCCCGGTGCACACCGCCTTGGTGGAGGAATCGGTTTTGGGCTGGAAGGAGTTTGAGCTGGAGGTGATGCGGGACCATGCGGACACCGTGGTCATCATCACCAGCATCGAAAACGTGGACCCCATGGGGGTCCACACCGGGGACTCCATCACCGTGGCCCCTGCTCAAACCCTCTCCGATGCGGAGTACCAGCGAATGCGGGACGCCGCCAAGGCGGTGATCCGGGAGATCGGGGTGGACACCGGGGGTTCCAACATCCAGTTCGCCGTGGACCCCAAGACGGGCCGCCAGGTGGTCATCGAGATGAACCCCCGGGTCTCCCGTTCCAGCGCCCTCGCCTCCAAGGCCACGGGCTTCCCCATCGCCAAGATCGCGGCCCTTCTGGCGGTGGGCTACCGCCTGGACGAGCTTCCCAACGACATCACCCGCAAGACCCCGGCCTCCTTTGAGCCCACCATCGACTACGTGGTGGTGAAAATCCCCCGCTTCGCCTTTGAGAAGTTCAAGGACCTCCCCAACACCCTGGGGGAGCTTAAGGACGAGCTCGGCACCCAGATGAAGTCCGTGGGGGAGGTGATGGCCATCGGCCGCACCTTCAAGGAAGCCCTCATGAAGGCCCTGAGGGGTCTGGAACGGGACGTCAGGGCCCTGGCCCAGGTGCGCACGGAGGACCTGGAGAAGAAGCTCTACCCCAACCCCGACCGCATCTATGCGGTCATGGAGCTCCTGCGGCGGGGGATGCCCATAGAGGATCTGTACCAGGCCACCCGCATCGACCCGTGGTTCCTGTACCAAATACAGGAAATCGTCCAGGCCGAGGGGTGGCTCCAGCTTCATCCCCCCAAGGACCGGGAGGACTGGCGCTTCTATAAGGGCCTGGGGCTCACCGATGCCCGCATGGGCGAGCTCCTGGGCAAGGGGGAAAAGGAGGTCCGCCAGGAGCGGAAGGCCCTGGGGGTGGTGCCCGTGTACAAGACCGTGGACACCTGCGCCGCGGAGTTCGAGGCCTACACCCCCTACCACTACTCCACCTACGAGGTGGAGGACGAGGTCTGGCCCTCCAGCAAACCCAAGGTGGTGATCCTGGGCTCAGGGCCCATAAGGATCGGCCAGGGGGTGGAGTTTGACTACGCCACGGTGCATGCCGTCTGGGCCCTACGGGAGGCAGGGTACGAAACCATCATGGTGAACTCCAACCCCGAAACGGTGTCCACCGATTACGACACCGCCGACCGCCTTTACTTTGAACCCCTGACCCTCGAGGATGTCCTGAACCTGGTGGAGCATGAGAAGCCCATCGGGGTCATCGCCACCCTGGGCGGCCAAACCCCCCTGAAGCTGGCCAAGGGCCTCGAGGAAGCCGGGGTAAAGCTCCTCGGCACTCCCTTCGCCGCCATCCACAAGGCGGAGGACCGCCACGAGTTCAACCGGCTTTGCCGGGAGCTGGGTATCCCTCAGCCTGAGGGCCGGGTGGCGGCCACCCCCGGGGAAGCCCTGGAGCTTGCCGAGGAAGTGGGCTACCCCCTCCTGGCCCGGCCCAGCTACGTCCTGGGGGGGCGGGCCATGCGGGTACTCCAGAGCCGTGAGGAGCTAAAGCACTACCTGGAGGAGGTCTACGAGCCCCTTCAGGACAAGCCCTCCATCCTCCTGGACCGGTACCTGGAAGGGGCCTTGGAGCTGGATGTGGACGCCCTTTCCGACGGGGAGGAGGTGATGATCGCCGGGGTGATGGAGCATGTGGAGCGCGCTGGAGTGCACTCGGGAGACTCCGCCACGGTGCTGCCCCCGGTGCACCTTTCCCCGGGTGCTCTGGACAAGGTCAGGGCCTACACCCGGAAGCTGGCCTTGGCCCTGGGGGTGAAGGGCCTTTTGAACGTGCAGTATGCCGTTTTGGGGGAGGAGGTGTACATCCTCGAGGCCAACCCCCGGGCAAGCCGCACCGTCCCCTTCGTTTCCAAAGCCATCGGGATACCCCTGGCCAAGCTGGCCGCCCTCATCGCCGTGGGGAAAACCCTGAGGGACCTGGGGATCCGGGACCTGGACCCCATACCCCCCTACTACGCGGTGAAAGAGGTGGTCATCCCCTGGCTCAAGTTCCCCGGGGTCATCCCGGTTTTGGGTCCCGAGATGCGCTCCACCGGGGAAAGCATGGGCCTGGACGAGGACCCTTACCTGGCCTACTACAAGGCAGAGCTGGGCGCAGGCCAGAGGCTTCCCCTAGAGGGGCGGGTGCGCTTCATCCAAGAAGGGCTTCCCCCCAAGGAAGCCCGTCGGCTGGAAGAACTCCGGCAAGCCTACCTCGAGGCGGGCTTTACCCTCTCCGAAGGGGAATATGACCTCCTTATCAGCCCTGTCCCCCACCCCGAGTTGAGGCGGGCGGTGGAAAAGGGCCTTCCCTTCATCACCACCTTAGAGGGTGCTTGGTGGAGCTTAAAGGCCATTCTGAAGGCCAGGGAAAAAGGCCCCGAGGCCAGAAGCCTGCAGGAATGGCACGGCATCTTGCAGAAAGCCTGAGGGCAAGGAGGCCCAGCAGTGTACAATGAAGGCCAATGAAGCTCATCGTGGCCATCGTGCAGGATACCGACGCCCCCGGGCTCACCAAAGCCCTGTTGGAGCGGGGCTTGCAGTCCACCAAGCTGGCCTCCACCGGCGGCTTTCTGCGGGAGGGGAACACCACCTTGCTGATCGGGGTAGAGGACGAAAGGGTCCAAGAAGTGCTGGAGCTGATCCGGGAAAAATGCCGCACCCGCACCCGCCTGGTCACCCGGGGCTTTCCCCTTTCCGAGGCCCCCGACCCGTTCCTGGCCCAGCCGGTGGAGGTGCAGGTGGGCGGGGCGGTGGTCTTCGTCCTGCCGGTGGAAGGGTTTTTCAAGGTGTGAGGGGCTAGGCCCTGCGCTTGGGCCTCTGGGTACCCTTCGTACCTTTGCGGGATCCCAGAGGGCTCCCAACCCCTGTGAGCTGGAGAGGGTCCTGGACTCCAGGGCCCTGGCCCGCTAAAGTGTTTGGGATGGAAGGTGAGCTCTTTCTTCTCAAGGACGCCAAAGGCCGAGCCTTCCTGATTCGCCTTAAGGAGGGTGGAGTCTTCCACCACCACCGGGGCACCGTGCCTCACGAGGAAATCCGCAAGGCCGGCCCGGGGGGAAGGGTGTGGACCCACCTGGGGGAGGAGCTTTCCGTCCACCACCCCACCCTGGAGGAGTACCTCCTCCACATGCGACGTAGCGCCACCCCCACGTACCCCAAGGACGCCAGCGCCATGGTGACCCTTTTGGATCTGGCCCCGGGGATGCGGGTCCTCGAGGCGGGCACGGGCTCCGGGGGACTCACCCTCTTCCTGGCCCGGGCAGTGGGGCCCACGGGGCTCGTGGAAAGCTACGAGAAACGGCCCCAGCACCTGGCCCAGGCAGAGGCCAATGTGAAGGCCTTCTGGCAGGTGGAAAACGTGCGCTTCCACTTGGGCAACCTGGAGGAAGCCTCCTTGGAGCCGGAAAGCGTTCACGGGGTGGCCCTGGACCTCATGGAACCCTGGAAGGTCCTGGCCAAGGCCACGGGGGCTCTTAGGCCCGATCGTTTCCTGGTGGCCTACCTCCCCAACATCACCCAGGTGCTGGAGCTGGTACAGAGGGCTGAGGGCCTGCCCCTCACGTTGGAGCGGGTCCTGGAGGTAGCCTGGCGGGAGTGGGAGATCCGGCTTCCCGTGGCCCATCCTCGCTTCCAGCAGGTGGGGCATACCGCCTTTCTGGTGGTCTTTAGAAAATGGAAGGATTGCTGATCCACGCCTTCCTGCGGGAGCTACGAAAGGAGCTTCCCGCTTTAAACCTGGGCCTGGCCTTTCCCGAGGAAGGTAGCCTGGCCATCCTCCTCAAGGGTCAATCGGGCCGCATCTTCAACCTGGTGGCCCGCTACCGCCCCCCGTCTCCCAGCCTGGCCCTGGAGGAGGGAACCCTCTTGGGAGAGCCCAAGACCCCTTTCCAGCGGCAGGTCCAGGCCCGGGTAAAGGGCCCCCTGCTGGAGGCGGAACAGATCAAGCTGGACCGGGTGGTCCTCTTCCGCTTTGCCGGGGAAAAGGGGTTCGTGGATACCCCACCCGCCACCTTGGTCCTCGAGGCCACAGGGCGGAACGCCAACCTCATCCTTTTGGATGAAGAAGGCGTTATCCTCGGGGTGGATCGCCCCATCACCCGCGAGGTGAACCGCTACCGCCAGGTGAAGCCCGGCCTGCCTTACGTGCCCCCACCCCCTTACGAGAAGCTGGATCCCAGGACCCTGACCCTGGAGGAACTCCGGGTCCTTCTGGAAAAACCCCTTAAGGAAGTGGTGCGCCACGTGGATGGGATAGGGCTGGAACTCCTGCGGGAGCTGGCCAAAAGGGCTGCCCTCACCCCGGAAACCCCCTTGGACGAGGCTGGCCTGGCCAGGGTTTTCGAGGCGCTAAAGGCCCTTGTGGAGAATCCCTCCCTGGGCACCGCTCTTTCCCAGGAGCTCCGGGAAAAGTGGGCCGAGGAGGAGAAAGAGGCCTTGAGGAAGCCGCTCCTCGAGGCTCTAAAGCAGGAGCAGAAGACCCTTTCGGCAAGGCTTTCCGACTACCACCGGGCCCTCGAGCGCCTGGAGGAAGCGGAAAGCTTGCGGCAGAAAGCCGATCTCCTCCTGGCCCGGCTTAAGGAGGTACCCCGGGGTGCGGAAAAGGCGGTTCTGGAAGGGTTTGACGGCAAGCCGGTGGAGATCCCCTTGGATCCCACCCTATCCCCCCAGGAAAACGCCAGGAAGCTTTACGACCGGGCCCGCCGCCTGGAGGAGCTGGCGGAAAGGGCCCTAGAGCTCATCCCGCAAACGGAGGAGAAGCTAAAGGCCCTGGAGAGGGAGATGGAGCGGGTCAGGCAGGCGGACCTCCAGGAGCTCTTGGACCTTTCCCGAAAACCCAAGGAGGGAAAGGGGCCTAGGCTTGGCCTCAGGTACACCTCCCCCTCGGGCTACCCCGTCCTGGTGGGCAGAAACGCCAAGGAAAACGACCTCCTCACCCGCATGGCCCACTCCGAGGACCTGTGGTTCCACGCCCAAGGGGTGCCGGGAAGCCACGTGATCCTTAAGGCGGAGGGGAAAAATCCCCCCCTGGACGACCTCCTCTTTGCCGCCAGGCTCGCCGCCTACTACTCCAAGGCCAGGGGGGAAACCCAGGTCCCCGTGGACTACACCCGCAAAAAGCACGTGTGGCGCCCCAGGAAGGCGGCACCCGGCCAGGTGCTCTACACCCACGCCAAGACCCTCTTCGTGGAGGGGACGCTTCCTCAGGAAGGAGGCGAAGGGTAAACTTGACCTTTGTGAAAAGGGTCATGTTCCACGCCAAGATCCACCGGGCCACGGTAACCCACGCAGACCTGCACTATGTGGGCTCGGTCACCGTGGACCAGGATCTTTTGGATGTCGCCGGCATCCTGCCCTACGAACAGGTGGACATCTACGACATCACCAACGGGGCCCGGCTCACCACCTACGCCCTACCCGGGGCGAGGGGGTCAGGGGTGGTGCAGATCAACGGGGCCGCCGCCCATTTGGTGCGCCCAGGGGACCTGGTGATCCTGGTGGCCTACGGGATCTTTGAGGAGGAGGAGGCAAGGAACCTCAAACCCACCGTGGTCCTGGTGGACGATACAAACCGGATTCTTGAGGTGCGACGGGGATGAGGCGGCTTCGGCTTTATCTAGACCTAATCCGCTTCGAGCACACCCTCTTCGCCCTTCCCTTTGCCTACGGGGGGATGCTTCTTGCGGCGGGGGGCTGGCCGGGCCTTCGCACCTTCCTCCTGGTCACCCTGGCCATGGTGGGGGCCCGGACCATGGCCATGGCCTTAAACCGCCTCATAGACTGGAAGATCGACGCCTTAAACCCCAGGACCCAGAACCGGCATCTGCCCAAAGGGCTGGTCAAACCCTGGGAAACCCTTTTTTTGGCCCTGGTGGGCCTCCTCCTTCTGACCCTCGCCGGGCTATCCCTTAATCCCCTCACCGCCCGTCTCCTTCCGGTGGCGGTCTTCTTCCTCACCATCTACAGCTACACCAAGCGCTTCACCTGGCTTTGCCACTACGTGCTGGGCCTCACCATCGGGGCTGCCGCCGCAGGTGGCTGGATCGCCGTCACGGGAAGCTTCCACCCCACCGCCTACTGGCTCTGGGCGGCGGTGGGGCTTTGGATCGCTGGGTTCGACATCCTCTACGCCACGCAGGACTACACCTTCGACCGCGCTTACGGGGTAAAGAGCATCCCGGCCCGCTTCGGCATCCCCTTGGCCCTCTGGATTGCCCGGGCCACGCACCTTACCGCCTGGCTGGCCTTCCTCCTGGCCGGCCTTAGCTACGGGGCGGGAAGCCTCTACTTTTTAGGTCTCCTCTTGGTGGGAGGGCTCCTCTTCTACGAGCACCGCCTGGTGAGCCCCAAGGATCTAAGCCGGGTGGACCTGGCCTTCTTCCAGGCCAACGTGGGGGTGAGCCTGGGGATGTTCCTCTTTATCGTGCTGGATCTTCTTTGGGGTTAAGGGAAATTGACGGCCAAGGCCTGGGCGCCTATCCTGGTACCATCTGGCCTAAGCCTGGGCTTGGAGGCGAAGCAACCCTGGACGCAAAGGCCCACGCTTGGAACGGGCCATACCCCTAGCCTACCTTGGAATCTCCTTGGCCCCCTGGAAAGGCTAGGGGGACTAGGGGTGAAGGGAGCTAAAGGAGGAAAGGGCAAGTGAACGACAGGGAGGAGGCCCTCTTACACTGCCAGCTCCTACGCATGGCCCGTGGAGAAGAAGAAGCGTTAGAGGCCCTGTATCAGACCCTCGCTCCCTGGGTGTTCGCCTTGATCCATAGAATTCTGAAAAATCCGGAAGTGGCAAAAGAGGTTTTACAGGATACTTTCTTGAGGGTCTACCAGCAGGCCTGGCGCTACGACCCCAAGCGGGGCAAGCCCACAACCTTTGTCTATGCCATAGCCCGCAATCTCGCCCTCTCCCGCCTGCGGGGAGAACGGCGGCAACCCCTTAAAGACCCCACCCTGGATCCCCACGACCCCGAGGGGGATCGGGAGGCCACCTGGGGAACCGAGCGGGAAGACCGGGAGGACAGGGTCCGGGTGGTGCAAGCTCTAGAAGACCTCTCCCCTCAAGAGCGCCTCCTTTTGGAAGAGGCCTTCTACCTTGGACTAACCCACCGGGAACTGGCGGAACGCCACGGGTTGCCCCTGGGAACCGTTAAGGCCCGCATCCGCCGGGCTCTGGCCAAGCTAAGGGGAAAGCTGGGGGAGGCGTAGATGGAACACGTGGAGGAACTGCTGACCGACTACCTTACGGGGAGCCTCGAGGCGAAGGACCGAGCCCAGGTGGAGGCCCACCTCCGAACGTGCCGCCGTTGCCAAGAGGAATTGCGGGCCTTGGAGGAAACCTTCTACGCCTTGACCCACACCCTAATCCCGGTTCCACCGCCCCCGGAAAGCCTAGATCGGATCAGGTCGCAGCTCCGCTGGAACAGGCGGAAGCGAGACGCCATCCGGACCCTTTTCCTTGCCGCCGCCCTGGGAGTGGCCTTCGCCCTGGGGATCTACTTGGGCGGGAAAACGCCCATCCAGGAAACAGCCTTGGAAAAAGTGGCGTATTGGGCCAGCGATCCAGGGGCCCATTGGCGCCTACTTCGTACTGAGGAAGAAAGCCTGGGCCTCCTCCTGTGGCGGGAAGACGGACGCTGCCTGGTGCTGTTCCGGGAACCCCCTCCCCGTGGCACGGTTTACCAGCTTTGGGGAGAAGAAGGCGGTCAGCTTTTTCCCTTGGCTGGGGGGCCAACGCGCATCCTGGAAGCCGACTACGGCCACTTCCGTACCCTAGTCCTCAGCCTGGAGTCCCGGCCGGAAAATGCGGTCTCCGGAAAGCCCAGGCCATCCCCCCCAGCCCGCTTCCTTACCCGCTTGAACCTGCCCTGAGGCCAGGCCCCTTTTTGCCCGGCGAGAACAAGTCCCCTGAAGATCTACCGCATCACCTAACCTCAATCTCCCCCTGCATGCCAGGATGGATGCGGCAGAAATAGGGGTAGGTTCCTGGCTGATTCAAAACGATGCGGGCAGAGGTCTGGCCCTGGCTCAGGGTGCCCGTGTCAAAGGCCCCACCCTCGGCGGTGGCGGTGTGGGGTGCGGCATCCTGGTTCTCAAAGCTCAGGCTACCCCCCGAGGCCACGAAGCACCGGGCCGGATGAAAGGCAAAGCCTTGAATCCGGATGACCGAAGGACAGGGCTCCACACCCCCACCCCCTCCCGTCCGGGGGTAGCATCCCGCCAGCGTCAGGGCGGCCAGCATGCCTATCCACATGGAACGCATGCCCACCTCCTCAGTAGCGAACCTCGGTGGCCTGAAGATCGCCGCAGGCCAGGGTTCCACCCACCGGTGTCGGGGTGTTGGCATGAACGTTCACATAGGTGCTACCCCCCGGCAAAGAGGCGGCGGGCAACCGGGTATAGGCCACCGCACGGCCGTTGGCATCCGCCACCAGGGAGGTTAAGCCCAGGATCTGATCCCCGTTCTGCTCCTTACACGTGGCGTTACCCCCGCGGTTGAAGTGGATGTGGTTGGCATAGGCCCCGGATCCCGGCCTCAGGCCCTCCAAATAGACAAAGACCTCCAGCCCCCCTTGGGAACCAACCAAAACCACCGCCCGCCCTTTGAGCCCCTGCCCCGCCAGCTCTGCCAGGTAAACCTCCGGCTTCTTCCCACCCTGGCCCAAGGCCAAGACCACCCAAGCCACCAACGATAAAACCCCCAACCCGAACGCCAACCGCCAGCGCATACCACACACCTCCCCTCACCCCTTACTACGCTCACCTGGATCCAAATGGATGCAGCGCTCCTGCGGGGAGGAGTAGGCTTGAGGTATGGAGGGCATCCGCAAGGCGGCGGAAAAAGCGATTTTGGAGTTTCTGGACCTCTTCCCCATGCCCAGGGGAAGCCTCTTCGTCCTGGGGGGGTCCACCAGCGAGGTCTTGGGGGAAAAGGTGGGAACGAAGCCCAGCCTCGAGGTGGCCGAGGCCATCCTCGAGGGGCTCCTTCCCCCTCTCCTCGAACGGGGGATATGGGTAGCCGTCCAGGGATGCGAGCACCTGAACCGGGCCCTGGTGGTGGAAAGGGAGGCAGCCCGGACCTACAGCCTGGAGGAGGTCACCGTCTTTCCCCATCCCAAGGCGGGAGGAAGCCTGGCCATGGCCGCCTTTCTCCGCCTCCAGGACCCCGTGATGGTGGAATCCCTAAAGGCCCAAGCCCACGGGGGAATGGACATCGGGGGCGTTCTCATCGGCATGCACCTGCGGCCCGTGGCCGTACCCCTCAGGCTTTCCCTGCGCAGGATTGGCGAGGCAGTACTCATCGCCGCCAAAACCCGCCCCAAGCTGGTGGGCGGGGCCAGGGCGGTCTACACCCGGGAGGAGATGCTCAGGAAGCTGGAAGAATATCGGCAAAAGCTTCCCTGAAAAGGGCCGCCACCCCGAGGGCCTCGTAGCGGTTGTAATAACCCATGAGGGAAAGGCGGAATACCCTGCCCTTCAAGGGCCCCTGGCCCCCGGCGATCACCGCCTGCCTTCGGGCAAAGGCCTCCTTCACCGCCCGGTAGGAAACCCCTTCGGGCAGGTAAAAGGCGGCCACCGCCGGGCTTGGCACCTCGGGCACAGGGCTTAACCCCAGCTCCGCCCCAACCCGGTACAGAAGGTCGTTCTGCCAGGCCTTTAAGGCCAGGTGTTCGGGAAGCTTGGGCAACACCTTCTCCAGCACCGCCGCCACCGCCCCCACCAGGTTGATGGCCGGGGTCCAGGCGCTTTCCCCTTCCCTCTGGGCTTTGAGCTCCCGGGAGAGGTTCAGGTAGTAGCCCCGGGGGCGCAAACGTTCCAAGGCCCAGGGGCTTAGGGCCACAAAACCCAGCCCCGGGGGGCACATGAGACCCTTCTGGCTACCGGAGGCCGCGGCATCCACTCCCCAGGCCTCGAGGGCCACCTCCCGTACCAGCAAGCTGGTCACCATGTCGGCCCCCACCAGACCTTTGGGATTGGCCTCCTTAAAGGCTCTCGCCAGGGCGGGAAGGTCCACCATGGCCCCGGTGGAGGTCTCCGAGTGAACCAGCAGTAGCCCTTGGTAACCGGGCCTTGCCACCTGGTCCGGGCTTGGTACCCGCCCGTAAGGGAGCTCCAACCGGTCCACCTCGAGGCCCGCGCTTTCCGCAATCTCGGCGAAGCGCTCGGAGAACTTGCCGTAAACCGGCACCAAAACCCTTTCCCCGGGGGCGAAGAGATTCCACACCAGGGCCTCCATGGCCAGGGTGCCGCTTCCCGTGAGGATGAGCACCTCGCCCTGGGTGCGGAAGGCTTCCCGAAGAAGGCTTCGGGCCTTAAGGAAAAGTGCCCTGGCGGGCTCAGTCCGGTGGTGAAGCTGAGGGCGGGAAAAAGCCTCTAGCGCCTTGGGATGAAGCCGCACAGGACCCGGAGTGAGGAGCCAGTCCATGGCAAGAGCTTAGCGCAAAACCCCCCCTACCAGCCGCTGGGTCATGCGGCCCACCAAAAGCATCAAGCCGTGGAGGATGGCTCCGGGCCTCGGTGGATCCCCAGGCACGTACACGTCCACAGGTACCACTTGGTCCACGCCGGACAGAACCTGGGGACTTCCCGCAAACACCCCACCCGAAATGGCCTCGTTCCCCACAGCCACCACCCCTTTGGGCTCCGGCATGGCCTCGTAGGTGCGCCTTAGGGCCTCGGCCATGTTGCGGCTCACGGGGCCCGTGACCAGAAGGGCGTCCGCGTGCCGGGGCGAAGCCACCACCTGGAACCCGAAGCGGCCCATGTCGTTAAAAGGATTGCCAAGAAGGGCGATCTCCGAGTCGGCAAGGCCCGTGTCCCCGGCGCTCACCTCGCGAAAGGCCAGGGTGGGCAGGCGAAGCTCTGTCCGAGGGGAAGGGGGAGGGCCCGGGTCCAGAAACCCTCCCCTTTCCAGGTCCACCCGCTGGACCAGGTCCTCCTTGCGGGTCACGGCCACCTCCAGGGACCTCATCTCCCCCACGGCCTCCGGGTATGCCAGGGCACACCGCCCGCATCCCACGCACCGGGCGAGGTCCAGGCTGAAAACCCCCTCCGTCTCGGCAAAAGCCCCGCTGGGGCAAAGATGGATAAGCCCCTCGCGAACCCTTGGGGTCAAGCCCGCCGGCTTCAGCAAGGGGTAGCCAAAAGCGTGCTGGGGAACCTTCAGGATCTCCTCCAGCTTGCGCGCCAACCTTCCCACCTTAAGCGTGTGCATCAAGCTCATGGCACCCCCTAGAGGTCGCTTCCCGCATAGGAGAGGTCAAAGGACTTGTTGCAAAGGGGGAAATCCGGCAAGCCTTCCCCCCGGACCGCAAGCTCCAAAGCCCGCCAGTTCTTGAAGCTCGGGTCCACCCCCTCGGCCATGACCACCTTCCCAGCCTCCACCCGGACGAACCACACCACCTCACCCCTTCCCGCCTCCACCCGGGCCAAGGCCTCACCCTCCCCCAGAGGGGGGTCCAGGGCCAGAGGCCCGGCGGGAAGATGGCGAAGGAAGAAAAGGGCGTAATCCAGGGCCTTAAGGCTCTCCTCGGCATACACCTGGGCCCGGGACAGCACATCCCCTCCCTGGCGCACCACGGGGGTAAAGTCGGGGTAAAGGGGGTCGTCCTGCCTGAGGTCCCTCCCCACCCCGCTGGCCCGGGCCGTGGGGCCCACGAAGCCCAGGGCCAAGGCTTCGGCCCGGCGCACCTCCCCCACATAGCGCATGCGGTCCAGCACCTGGGGATTTTTGAGAAGCCTGGGTAGCAGGCGGGCCAGCTCCTCCCGGTAGGCGGCGATGGCCTCGAGGTCCGGCTGGCCCTCCCGCCACACCCCCCCAACCCTTAGGAAGTTTCTCCCGTAGCGGTGGCCGGTTAACCGGTCCAGTTCCCCCTGCAGAAGAGCCCGTATCCGCCCCACCTGGGTGGCCCCGTAGGCGTAGCCGATATCGGTGAAGAGCCCGGCCAGATGACCCAGATGGCCAAAGGCCCGCTCCAACTCCAGGGCTGCCCGGCGAAGGTACTGCGCCCGAGAAGGGGCCTCCCAGCCCAAGGCCCTTTCCCAGGCCTCGGCGAAGGCCATGGCGTGGGCCACGGGCTCACTCCCCGCCCGCTCCACCAGAAGGAGCGCAGCCTCAGCCCCTTTGCCCGGCATGAGGGAGAGCAAGCCCCGGTGCTGGTAGCCCAGGCGGATCTCCAGGTTCACGATCCGCTCGCCCAAAACGCTAAACCGGAAGTGCCCGGGTTCGATGATCCCTGCATGCACGGGTCCCACAGGCACCTCATGGAAGAGGGGAAACTCCCGGAAGGTGTAGGGAAGGTCGTGGCGCCTGAGGGGTTTCAACCCGGGGTGCCCCACCGGCTCAAAACCCCTCTCCCAAAGGGCCCGTTCAAACCAATCCAGAGCGGGAAACTCGGCAGCCAGGCTGGGAAAGCGCCTCCTCTCACCGAAGAGGAAGGCTTCGGTGAGGCCTAACGCACCCTTCTGGCCCCCCGGATGCTCTACCCACAGAAGCACCCGGTCTCCATAAGGAAAAAGCGCCACAGGCCTCCCCTCGCGCAGGGCCTCCATCACTTTCTCCACAGCACCACCTCCAACCCCTTAAACACGTCCACCCCCGGGAACACGCCGAGGATCACCAGGATGCCCAGGAGCAACCACAAAATCCAGAGATCCAGGCCCTGCCCCCTAAGGGGTTTCCCCCTGCCGAAGCCCATCTGGGCCATGGGAGGAAGGAGGCCAGCAAACGCCATACCCAGACCCAAAAGGTAGAGCCCCGCCAGCCCAGGCCAGCGCATGGCCGCCTCCACCGCCTTAAACTCGGCGAAGAAGAGGGGGAAAGGAGGCAGGCCCCCCAGGGCCGCCAAGGCCAGGACGTAGGGGATCCCCAAGGCTGGCAGGTGGAAGACCAGCCCGCCCACCCGCCCCACCTCCTTGGCGTGCGTGAGGGACAGGATACCGCTGGCCCCCAAAAAGGCCAAGGTTTTGGCCAGGGAGTGGGCCAGGGTATGGTAAAGGGCCAGCCAGGGCAATCCCAGGCCCAGGGCGAAGACCGCAAGACCCATGTGCTCCATGCTGGAGTAGGCGAGAAGCCTCTTGTATTCCTTCTGTCCAAAGAGAAAGAGGGCCGCAAACAAAAGGGTAAGCAGGCCAAAGGTAAGGAGCAGGCTGGAGGCAAAGGCGAAAAGCCCCGCCGCCTGCATGATGGCGGCGTAGCGGAGAAGGGCGTAAAAGGCCACGTTGAGGAGGGTTCCCGAAAGCAAGGCCGAAGCCGGCCCCGGGGCCTCGGCGTGGGCATCGGGAAGCCAGGCCTGCAAGGGGAATAGCCCCACCTTGGTCCCAAAGCCCACCAAAAGAAGGGCGAAGGCCACCTTAAGCCCCTCGGGATCGGCCTCCCCCACCAGGGACCGAACCTCTCCCCAGTCCAGGGTGGCCCCGCCCACCAGGGCGTAGACCAGGATGACCCCGATGAGCCCCATGGCGATGCCCACGCTGCCCAGCATGAGGTATTTCCAGGTGGCCTCGAGGGGACGGGCTCCACCCTTGTGGTAGACCAGAAGGGCCGAGGCCAGGGTGCTACCCTCCACGAAAACCCAGAGCATGCCCAGGTTGTGGGCCAGGTAGGCCCCATGGGCCGAGGCCAGGAAAAGGGCACCCGCCCAGTAGAAGCGCCAGGCTTCCTCCCGGGCAAAGTAGCCCCGGGCAAAAAGCGCCACCAGGGCGTAGATCAGGTCGGTCAGAAGGAGATAAAAAAGCCCCACCCCATCCAACCGGAAAGGACCCGCTGCCGTACCCAGCAGAAACGGAGCCAGAAGAAAGCTGAAAAGGGGCACCAAAACGGAAAGCCGCACCAGCCGACCGGCCTCCTTGCGGGCCAGGAAGACCACCAAGGGTAAGAGGACCAGAAGATACAGCACCGTTACCCCCTTAGAGAGCGCATCCTCGCGGTATCCACATGCCCCATTTCCCCCTTGATGCGGAAGATGAGGATTCCCGCCAAGAACACGGCGGCGAAGGCATCCAAGGCCACCCCCAACTCCACGAAGAGGGGCAAGCCGTGGCTCTCGGAAAGGGCCATGAGGAAAACCCCGTTCTCCAGCGCCAGGAAGCCCAGAACCTGGCTTATTGCCTTTTTGCGGCTCACCATGGAAAGGATTCCCAGAAGCACCAAGGAGAGGGCCACGGGCACCCCCTGGGGCAAGGGGGCCTCGGGAAGCACAAAGGCCTTCCCCACCCGGAAGGCCAAGGCGGTGAGGAGCCCTGCCAGAAGGAGGGAGAGGGAAACGGACAGGTACCCCTCCACCTCGTGGCTCACCTCGAGGCGGTCGATCAGCCAGAACAGGTACCAGGGTATGAGCACCCCCTTAACCGCGAAGAGGGCCAGGCCGGCCAGCACGAAGTGCAACTCCCCTCCCGCAAGCCCGAAGGAAACCAGGGCCAAAAGGATGTTCTGCAGGGCGTAGAGCCGGATGATGGCGTCCAGGCTGCGGCGGCTCACCATCAGGAAACCTGTGGCCAGAATGGCCAGGACCAAGGTGTTTAAAAGCGCCATATCGCCCCCAAAAGCGCCAGCACCCCGAAAAGGGTGTTGTACGAAAGAAAGTCCGGAAGCCTCAGGTAGCGGAGCTTTACCCCGTAGGTTTCCAGGTAGGCCAGCGCCAAAACCCAGGCCGCCCCCACCCCCAGGAAGACCAGGGGCTTGAACCCCGGCAACAACAAGGCCATCAACCCCGCATAGAAGAGCATCTTGAGCGACCCGGCAAGCTCGTACAGGGCCAGAAGAGGGCCGCTATGGTCCAGAATCTGCGCCTCGTGGATCATGGTGAGCTCCAGGTGGGTGGTGGGATCGTCCACCGGCATCCTGGCTCCCTCGGCCAGAAGGCCAAGGGCGAGGGAGGCCAGGGCCAGCAACAGCACCAAGCTGTTCTCCACCCCAAGCTCGGGGAGACCGCTCAGGGAAAACCCTTCCCCCAGGAGGACTGCCCCGGCCAAGGCCATAAGGGTACCGGGCTCCGCCAACACCGTGACCACACCCTCCCGGTAACTTCCCTGAGCCCCAAAACTGCTACCCGCATCCAGGGCCGCCAGCATTTGAACAAAGCGCCCGAGGCCCAGGAGGTAAAGGGCGAGGAGAAAGTCCCCCTTGAAGGTTGGGCCAGGGAGGATGGGCAAGAGGGCCAAGGCTCCCAGGGTTCCCAAAAGAGCCAGGATGGGCCCGAGGAGGAAAAGGGGGGTGGTGGGATGGGGCACTATCCAGACCTTCCGCCAGAGCTTGAACGGGTTTCGGTATTCCACCAGCGGGCTAAGCCCCTGCCGGTGGGTAAGCCTAGCCTTCAGCCACTTGACGCTTCCCGAAAAAAGCGGAGCCAACACCAGGGCCAAGAGCGCCGTCATAGCAAGACCACCCCCAGAACCACCACCAAGGTGAGGAGTTGCAGGAGAAGGTAAAGGTGCAGGCTTCCTGACTGCAGGGTTTGCACCCAAGCCGCAAGGCGGGCGTAGATCCGCCCCACCCCGGGGTACACCTCGGCCAAGGGTTCCTCCAGACGGGGATGCTCCCCCACCTGGAGGCGAAGGAAGGGGAAAAGGCGAAGGGCCGGTTCGGCGAAGCCCAGGCCGTTGGGTTGCATCCTGGGGGTGAGGGGCTGGAAACCGCAGTCCCAGGTACCGTAGGCCCGCATGGGCATCCGGAGAAGGCCCCGGTAAAACACCCCAGCCAGAACCCCAAGAAGGATCAAGAGTAGCCAGTTGGGGTAGGTGCGAACCCCAAGGGGGTCCAGGACCAACCCGGGCACCAAGGCCAGAAGGAGGAGGAGCCCCGCCAGCACCCCAAGACTGAGGCGCATCCCCTGGGTCCAGTGCAGGGCAGCCTCGCCTCGAGGCAGGCCCAAGAAGGCTAGCCCGAATAGGCGCACGTAGAAGTAGAGGGCCAAGGCCCCCACCAGGGCCAAGGCCCCGGCGGCCAGGGGCACCAGGAAAGGCCCCTGCAAAAAGCCTTGGTAAAGCTGCCACTCCGCAAGAAACACCGGGCCAGGAGGGAGGCCCGCCCCCACCCCCATTCCCCACAAGGCGAGGGCTCCAAGTCCGGGAGCCTTGCGGAAAAGCCCACCCAGGTGGGAAATCCGCCGCTCCTCCAGGGCTCCTGCCCCCAGGAAAAGGAGCCCCTTGAACAGGGCATGGGCCACCTGATGGAGGAAAAAGGCCCCCAGGAGCAAGGGCATGGGCTTCAGGAAATAGGCCCCCAAGGCGGCAAGCATAAGGCCCAGGTTCTCCACGCTGGAATAGGCCAAAGCCCCCTTTAGGTCCTCTTCCCCAAGGCCCCGCACCAGGGCGTACACCGCACCCAGAAGGCCCAGGAGGAGCAAAACCCACCCCACCCAGGGCGGGGGTGGACCGAACCAGTACTGGGACTGGTACAGGCCAAGAAGGCCCAGCTTGGTCATGGCCCCGGAAAGCAGGGCCGAAACCGGGCTTATGGCCACCGGGTGGGCCTGGGGCAACCAGGCGTGGAAGGGGAAGAGGGCTGCCTTCACCCCAAAGCCCAAAAGAAGCCCGGCCCAGACCCAGTCAGCTCCCACATGTCCGTGCCCCAGGAAGGCCAGGTAAAGCCCAGCCCCCGAAAGGCGGCTCGCCAGGAAAAAGGCCCGGGCCCCTGCCAGGGCGTTTGGCCCCTCGAGGGCGATGAGAAAATAGCCCAAAAGGGCCATGCCCTCCCACAAAAAGAGGAAGCCAAGCCCAGGGGAAGCCAAGGCTACCCCCGCCATGCTGGCCAAGAAAAGGGGAAGCAGAAGGCCGTAAAGGTGCGCCTCACGGGGGTGATGGGCCAGGTAGGCAGGAAGGTAGGGAGCAAGGCCCAGGGTCAAGGCTCCGAGGAGAAAGAGGTAAAGGTACGGAGCACCCAAACCCGAAGCCCAGCCCATACCCCCCAGCACCCCCCAAGCCAGGCCCGCCATGCCCAGGAAGAGGGAAAGCCCCCGGAAACGCCAGGGGGTCCCGGCGGATAGAAGCGCCAGGGCCAAGGGCAAAAAGGTCCAAAGGGGGCTCATTCCTCCTCCCTCAGGGCTTCCAGGCGCTCCCTTTCCGCCTCGAGGTGCCGCTCAAAGATCCGCCGCCCCAGGTCCAGGAAGGCGTAGACCTCCGGGTCCCGGGTGCGGTAGTAGACCATCTGCCCTTCCCTTCTGGCCTCCACCAGGCCCCGCTCCCGCAGGAGGGAAAGCTGCCTGGAAAGCACCGACTGTTCCACCCCGAGCTCCCGTTGCAGGGCGGAAACCGAGCGCTCTCCCCCCCGCAGGGCATCCAGGATGGCCAGGCGCAAGGGATGGCCCAGGGCCTTGAAGAACTCCGCCTTGTAGCGGTGGAGGGTGCTAGGCATACTTCCTCCTTTGGCTATATGCATATAGCCACATACTTTCAACGTTAGGCCTCTTCGCCCCCCCTGTCAACATCCCCACGTGGTATCATGTCCCGCCGGCGGCCCCTTTATGCCAGAGCCCATGTTTCGCCTCCGCTACCGAAGCCCAGGGCAGGAAACCCTCCTGCTTCCCCTGCCCCAAAGCCTTCCCGGGCAGAAAGTGGGGGACCTCTTCCTCTCCCGGCGGCCCGAGGAGGTGTACGAGGCCCAGGGGAACCTCCTGGCCCGCTTTTCCCTCTCCGAGGGGGAGATCCTCGAGGTGCGCTTTCCCCTGAAAACCGAACCCCTGAAGCACCTCCCCCCCTGGGGGAAAACCCTGCTCTTTGAACCCCCGGAGGCCTGGCCCGGCATCCTAGCCCACAAGGGACACAAGGTGGAAAGGGCCTTTGGCTTTCTCCTCTCCGGCCAGCCCCACGCCTGGTACCTGGTGGACGGGCTTCCCCTGGACCCCCTCCTCTACCAAACCCTTCAGGAAAACCCCACCCACCTCCTCCCCCTAGGGGTAGCCCCTGAGCCCCACCTCTACCTGGGGGGGCACGAGGGGAAAAGGCTTCTCCTTTTAAGAACCCCCTGGCCAGGAGGGGAGGAACCCCTGTGGCAACAGCTCCACCCCCTGGGGTTCCAACCCCTGCCCTTCCTTCGGGGCCTGGCCTTCGCCAGCCTGGGGGTTTCCGCCCTGGGTCTGGCCACCGGCCCTTGGTTCTACCTTCCCTACCTGGGGGCGCTGATCCTACAGCAGGGGCCTGCCCTCAAAAAGCTTTTCCTGCGTACCCCGCGCCACGTTTTGGAAAGCCTTTTCTTCCACGCCTTCGCCCTTTCCGTAACGGTAAACCCCAGGCCGGAGCTCGGCCTGGGGTACCTGGCGCTCTTCCTCTGGAACCGGCTTAGGCCTTCCGCCGCAACTCCGAAAGAATCTCCCGAAGAAGCTTGACCTCCTCTGGTGGCTCGGGAGGAGGGGGCGGGGCCGCCTCCTCCGCCTTCTTGCGCCGCTTTTCAATCTCCTGCATGGGCACCACGATCAAGAAGTAGATGGCCGCCCCCACCACCAGGAAGTTCACCACGGTGTTGATAAACTTCCCCAAGGCGATGGGCCCCAGCTTGATGGCGGAAAAATCCGGCGCCCCTCCCAAAGCCCCGATCAAGGGGGTGAGGACATCCGCCACCAAGGAGTTCACCACCTGGCCGAAGGCCCCACCGATGACCACGGCCACCGCCAGGTCCACCACGTTGCCCCGCATGATGAAATCCCTAAAACCCTTCAACATACGTACCTCCTTGCACGTTACCTAACGCCAAACCCGGTCCGAGTTCCTGGACCGATGGTCAGCCTACCCGCTCCCTTTGAAAATCTTGTGAAAAGAACCCCCGCCTGAAAGGCCAACCCCGCCCTCCCCCTGCATTCCAGACCTGGCCCGCTTTGGGAAAGATCCTCCCCGAAGGGAGTAGCCCAGGCGGTATATAATGCCCCCGAACCCCCGATGGGCCAAGGTCAGCCCAAAGGGCTACCTTGCGGGCTCAAAGCGCGGGGCCTAGGAGGTAAAGCATGGCCAAGGTTAGGCTGGAGCACGTTTGGAAGCGCTTCGGCAAGGTGGTGGCGGTCAAGGACTTCAACCTGGAAACCGAGGACGGGGAGTTCGTGGTCTTCGTGGGGCCTTCGGGCTGCGGCAAGACCACCACCCTGCGGATGATCGCTGGCCTCGAGGAGGTTTCCGAGGGCCGCATCTACATCGGCGACCGCCTGGTGAACGACGTGCCTCCCAAGGACCGGGACATCGCCATGGTCTTCCAGAACTACGCCCTATACCCCCACATGAACGTCTACGAGAACATGGCCTTCGGCCTGCGCTTAAGGCGCTACCCCAAGGACGAGATTGACCGCCGGGTGAAGGAGG
Organism: Thermus sp. KWY1; assembly: GCF_057547025.1. Lineage (NCBI taxonomy): Bacteria > Thermotogati > Deinococcota > Deinococci > Thermales > Thermaceae > Thermus > Thermus sp. KWY1. The sequence continues at coordinate 134,355 of NZ_BAAJPG010000017.1, read as the reverse complement.
CCGCCCGCATCCTCAAGATCGAACACCTTCTAAACCGCAAGCCCCGGGAGCTTTCCGGCGGCCAGCGCCAGCGGGTGGCCATGGGCCGGGCCATCGTGCGGGAGCCCAAGGTCTTCCTCATGGACGAGCCCCTTTCCAACCTGGACGCCAAGCTCAGGGTGGAGATGCGGGCGGAGATCGCCAAGCTGCAAAGGCGGCTTGGGGTCACCACCATCTACGTGACCCACGACCAGGTGGAGGCCATGACCCTGGGCCACCGCATCGTGGTCATGAAGGATGGGGAGATCCAGCAGGTGGACACTCCCCTAAACCTCTACGACTTCCCCGCCAACCGGTTCGTGGCGGGCTTCATCGGTAGCCCCTCCATGAACTTCATCCGGGCTGGGGTGGAAGCGCAGGGGGAAAAGGTATACCTGGTGGCCCCGGGCTTCCGGGTCCGGGCCAACCCCATCCTGGCCCAGGCCCTGAGGCCCTATGCGGGCAAGGAGGTTTGGATGGGCATCCGCCCCGAGCACCTGGGCCTGAAGGGCTACACGGTGATTCCCGAGGAGGAAAACGTCATCCGGGGCGAGGTGGAGGTGGCCGAGCCCCTGGGGGCGGAAACCGAGATCCACGTGAGCGTGGACGGCACGGTCCTGGTGGCCAAGGTGGACGGCCACGCTCCGGTGAAGCCCGGGGATAGGGTGGAGCTTCTGGCCGACACCTCCCGCCTCCATGCCTTTGACGTGGAAAGCGACCAGACCATCGGCCACGCCCAGGAACGGGAAGCGGTGGCCCGCTAGGAATAGGCCTTTGGGCGGGGGATGCCCTCCCCCGCCCTTATCATGGAAGGGTGAGCCGGCGGGATAAGCCCTTCATCATAGGTATCGCTGGGGGAAGCGCCAGCGGCAAAACCACCCTGGCCCGCTCCCTGGCCAAGGCCTTGGGGGAGCGGGTGGCCCTGCTCCCCATGGACCACTACTACCGGGATCTTTCCCACGTGGCCTTCCCGGAGCGCCTCCAAGCCAACTACGACCACCCGGAGGCCTTTGACCTTCCCCTCTATCTTGAGCACGTGCACGCCCTCCTTTCCGGGCAGGCGGTGGAAATGCCCCTTTACGACTTCCGGGCCTATACCCGAAGCCCGAAGACGGAAAGGGTCCTGCCCGCTCCCGTGGTGATCCTCGAGGGCATCCTGGTCCTCTACCCCGAGCCCCTCAGGGCCCTTATGGACCTCAAGGTCTTCGTGGATGCGGACGCCGACGAGCGTTTCATCCGGCGGTTGGAGCGGGACGTCCAGGAACGAGGGCGTAGCCTGGAAAGCGTGGTGCGCCAGTACTTGGAAAAGGTAAAACCCATGCACCTGGCCTTCGTGGAACCCACCAAGCGGCATGCGGACGTGATCCTGCCCGGTGGCGGGCAAAACCCGGTGGCCTTGGAGATGCTCAAGGCCAAAGCCTTGGCCCGCCTGGCGGAGATGGGGGTGGCATGAAAAGGTTCCTCCACCTTCTCCTCCTCCTGGCCCTGGTGCCCTCCCTCCTGGCCCTTCCACCCCGCCTGCGGGCGGAGCGGCCAGGTCCCGTGGTGCTCCTCCTGGATGCGGAGGCCCTGCGGGAGGAGGCCCAAAGCCAAGGGAAAAGCCTTTTAGAGGTGCTGGAGTCCTACCGCCCCCTGGGGGTCAGAGGGGTGGCCTTCCCGGAACGGCTTGTGAAGGACTGGGTGGGGCAAGGGGAGCTTCTTTACCGGAGCGGGAGGGAGCTTTTGGAAGCGGGGCTACCCGCCAAACCCAGCTGGTACTACCTCCGGGGCAACCGGGAGCTTCTGGAGCTCTTACAGACGGCCTATGACCTTCCCCACGAATGGGTGGGTCCCTGGCTGGGCTTCCCCCTGGATGTCCAGGCCTTCCCTGCCTTTTATCCCCTGGAGGAGGTCCGGGCCGCCAAGGAAGCTGGCTTTTTCGTGGCGGTCCGCCCCATCAACCAGCGTTACCGCCGCCTGGATGCTTCCCTGCCCATCGTTCCCAAGGAGGCGGACGCCGTGGTCTTCGCTGGCCTCGAGGCCCTGGGTTACCCCTACCGCCTGGAGGAAGCCCAAGAGCGGGTCCCGGTACCCGTGGCCCTCATTGAGGGCACGCCCCAGCCCGGGCTTGCCGCCTACCGGGAAAAGGGCATCCTGAGGCTTTTTAGCCTGCGGTACGAGTGGCAGCTCACCCTGACCCCCGAGGAAGCCGCGGACAAGTATGTGCTGGCCGCCCGGGAACGGGGCCACCAGCTCCTCTACCTCCGGCCCTATCCTTACCGCCAGGACACGGAACACCTCCTTAGGCGGATCCAGGAGGGCCTAGAGGCCAGCCACATTCCCCTGGGCCACCCCGTGGTCCGGGAGTTCACGCCAAGCTCCCTCCGCCTGGCCGCCTGGGTGGGGGTGGTATCGGGGCTAGGGCTTTTGGCCCTGGGGCTATCCGTGTACGGGCCGGGGGTGGCCTTCCTCCTTCTTCTCCTGGCCCTGGGGTATGCGGGAAGCCAGGCGGGAGCCCTTCTAGCTGCTTTGGTCTTTCCCGTGCTGGGCTTCCTGGGTCCCAGGAATGGCCTCTGGATGTGGCTTCGCACCCTGGGCTACGCCCTGGCCGGGACGGTTTTCCTCTCGGCCCTGGGCTCCACCCCGGAGACCATCCTGGGGCTTCAGGCCTTCAAGGGCGTTTCCCTCACCCTCCTGGTGCCTCCCCTCCTGGTGGCCCTCAGCTTCCTGGACAGGAACTACAAGGAAACCCTGACCCGGCTTTTCCTGCACCCCCTGCGCCTGGGGGAGGTGGCCCTGGCAGGGATGGCCCTCGCCCTTCTCCTCCTGGCCCTGCTGCGCCGGGGCAACGAGGCCCCCTTGGTCCCGGATCTGGAGCTGAAGCTTAGGAGCTTCCTCCAGGACCTCATGGTGCGCCCCCGCTTCAAGGAGGTCTTCGGCCACGCCCTCTTCCCCCTGGCCCTCCTCCTTCCCTGGCCGAGGTGGGTGCAAAACAGCCTCCTCTTCCTTGCCGCTCTCGGGGTGGCCTCCATCCTGAACACCTTCAGCCACTTCCACACCCCCCTTCCCATCTCCTTCTTCCGGGTGGTGAACGGGGCGCTTTTGGGCGTTTCCCTCGGGTTTCTCGGGGTTATGCTGGTAAGGAGGCTTCGGGCATGGTGGTTGGGGTAGCGGGGTACTACGGGTTTAAAAACGCCGGGGACGAGGCCATCCTCGAGGCCATCGCCCGGGAGCTGAAGGCCCGGGGGCACCAGGTTCTCGCCCTTTCCGGCGATCCCAGGCAGACCGCTAAGGAGCACGGGATCCGGGCCGCCCATCGCCTAAACCCCTTGGCCCTTCTCCAGGCGGACCTCTGGCTTTTGGGGGGCGGAGGGCTTTTGCAGGACGCCACCAGCTCCCTAAGCCTTCTTTACTACCTGTCCGTGCTCCGGGCTGCCCGCTTCTTCCGCAAGAGGGTGGTGGTATTCAACCAGTCCCTCGGCCCCCTCACCCCCTGGGGGGAAAAGCAGGTGAAACGGGCCTTGCGGAGCGTGCCCATAATCCTTCGCGACCAGGATTCCTGGGAGTACGCCAAGAATCTGGGCCTTTCCCCCGCCTTGGGTGCCGACCCTGCCCTCCTCCTCACCCCGCCCCCCGTAAAGCGGGAAGAGGACCTGGTTCTCGTCATTCCCCGGGCTGGGGTGGACCAGGAAGCCCTCACCAACCTCTACATCACCGCCAACCACCTGGTGCACGAGGGAAGAAGGGTGCTGGTCCTCCTCCTCCAGCCGGGATACGACGACGAGGTCATCGAGATCTTCCGCCTGCACCGGGTGGAGAAGACCGCCGATCCCAGGCGGGTCCTCTACCTGGCCGCCCAGGCGGGATACGTGATCTCCATGCGCCTGCACGGCCTCATCCTGGCCGCGGCCGCCGGCACCCCCTTCGCCGCCCTTTCCTACGACCCTAAGGTGGCCGCCTTCGCCAAGGAAACCGGGGCCTACTACCAGGAACTCCCCGGCGACCCCATCAAGCTTTCCAAGGCCGCCATGTACGGCCGCTACCCCGACTGGGAAAAGGTGGCGGCCCTGAAGGAGAGGGCCCGGCAGAGCTTTGACCTGGCCCTGGGGGAGGCCAGCCTGGTCAAAAAGACCCACGGACGCGGCTCAAGCGGCTCCTAAGTCCCTGGGCGAAGGCCTCGAGGTCGGAAAGGGCTTCCTCCACCCCCTGCCTCAAGAGGAACTCCCCTGGGGAAAGGCGCTTGAGCACGAGGAAGGGAGGCTGGGAGAGCACCTCCACCCCCTGGCGCACCACCTCGGGGATGAGGCCTTCCTCCAAGGCCTCCGCCTCCAGATCCGCCAGCAAAAACACCTCCCCCATGGACTTGCGGGAAAGCAAGAGGAGGAAGGCGGCGAAGGCCCCGCGCTCGGAAAGCTCGGCCACCAGCCGGTCCTCCAGGGACTCCACCGCCTCGAGGTCCACAAAACCTTCCCGAAGAAGGTCCTCCAGGTCCAAAGGCGAAAGGGGAAAGCGGGCCTTAAGGCGCACCAGGCGGCTCACCGCCTCCGGGGAAAGGTATCCCACTCCCTCCGGCACCCCTTCCTTCTGGGATTCCGGCGCCAGGATGGCCACGTACGCCCCTTGCTGGCGGTAGGACTTGAGCAGGCTGGGCTCCCCTTCCCCCGGACGCAGCAACACCAAAAGCACTTGGCGGCGCCCCAAGGGGGCTTTGTACACCCACGGCGGGCCGCCTTCCAGGAGGAAGCCAAGCCGCCTCAAGTCCTCGGTAACCCCGGGGGGCTCCAAGGCCCTTTGCGGCTCGTTGGGGAAAAGCACCTCCTTGGGATAGGGTGTCACCCGTACCCGCCGCTTCTCCGGCCTGGGATCCCCTGCCTCCTTGGATTCCTTCCCGGAAGCAGCCGGCCTCGCCTCCCGCCTCTCGGGCTGGACAGGCTCCCTGGACTCCGCCTGCCCAAGCCGGGGGAGGCCCCTAGGGGTGGCCTTAAGCTCCACTTCCTCCCCACGGAAGTGGAGAAGGATGGTCTCGTTCACGGCAAGGCGGCGCTTTTGATAGTAGGGCAGAAGCCCCCGCACCACCCCCTGTTTCCAGTCCACCTCCACCTCGTACACCTCCCCATCCTCGTCCACGAAGCGCACCCGCTCCTTGCCGAGGAGATGCTGGCGGAGGGAGACGGTTAAGGTCATGGTTCCCGTTTGAATACAGGTGCTGGTCAGCACATAGCGTGCGGTCATATCACCTCCCGAGGTCCACCAAGGGACGGGGAATCCCTGAAGTGAGCATATAATACACCTCGTAGGCCACGGCAAGGGTACGCTCCACATCCCCAAGGGCCCGGTGGGCTTCCCTGGGAGGAAGCTCCAGGACCTGGGAAAGAGCGTCCAGGCCGTAGCGCCTGAGGCCAGGCATGGCCCTTTTGGCCAGGCGGAGGGTGTCCACCACCGGGTTCTCCAGGGAATAGCCCATGCCCTCCAGGGCGGGCCGCAGGAACCCCAGGTCAAAGCTGGCGTTTTGGATGACCAAGGTGGCCCCCCGCAAGAGGGGGTAGGCCTTCTCCAGAACCTCCTCGAGGGAAGGAGCCTCCTCCAGCTCCCAAGCGCGAATCCCCGTAAGCCTCTCGATAAAGGGGCTGGGAGGGCGGCTCGGGCGCACCAGGCTCTGAAAGCTCCTGCGCTCTCCTTGCTCCAGCCGCACCAAGCCCACTTCGATCACCTCGTTGAGGCCGGGGGAAAGCCCGGTGGTCTCCAGGTCCAAGACCACCACCGCCTCCCCGGGATAGGGGAAAGGGTAGTGCCACTCCCAAAGCCCCACCTCCTCCCCCAAGCGGAAGCGCCCGTCCAAGAGGGGCCGCACCACGGGCTCCACCGGACCCCTTAGCCCCAGGGCCTCCCCCAGGGCGGGAAGGGGCAAGGGCCTGCCCTCGGCCCTAAGCCTTCGGGCCAGGCGGGTGGCCAGGCGGTGGCGGAAAAAGGCCTCCACTACAAAGCCTCGCCCAAGGGGGTACGAAGGAAAGCCCGGTCGGTAGCCTCCTCAAAAGCCAAGGCCGCCTGCAGGAGGAGTTCATCCCTCGCCCAGGGAGCGAAAAGCTGAAGGCCCACGGGAAGGCCATCCTCAAAGCCGGCGGGGAAGGATAGGGCGGGAAGGCCCGCCAGGTTCGCCCCCACGGTGTAGAGGTCCTCCCGGTACATGGCCAAGGGATCGGGCCTGCCTCCCAGGGGAAAGGCGGGATGGGGGGTGGTGGGGAGGAGGAGGAGGTCCACCTCCTGGAAAAGGGCCTGGGCCTCCGCCTTAAGCCGCCTGCGGAAGGCTTGGGCCCGGCCGTAATAGGCCTCGTAGTACCCGCTGGAAAGCACAAAGGTGCCCACCAGGATGCGGCGCTTCACCTCGAGGCCAAATCGGGCCCGCGTCTCCTCCACCACCCGCCACAGCTCCTCCCCTTCGGCCCGATAGCCGAAAAGGGTCCCGTCGTAACGGGCCAGGTTGGAGCTGGCCTCCGCAGGGGCCAGGATGTAGTAGGCGTTTAGGGCCAGGGGCAGGGAAGGCCAGGACACCTCCTTCACCTGAAGGCCAAGCCCCCGGAAAACCTCCAAGGCCTGCCGCAAAGCCTCCTCCACCCCGGGGCTATTCCCGGAAAGGGCCTCCCGCACCACCCCAAGCCGCAAGGAGGGCAGGGGCTCCGCCAGGGCCTCCTGAAACCGGGGCTTCAGGTCCAGGCTAGTGGCGTCCAGGGGATCGGGACCGGAGATGGCATCCATGATCAGGGCGAGATCCCGCACCGAGCGGGCCATGGGGCCGATCTGGTCCAGGCTCGAGGCGTAGGCGATAAGGCCATAGCGGCTTATCCGGCCATAGGTGGGCTTAAGGCCATAGATCCCGCAGAAGGTCGCAGGCTGCCGCACGCTTCCCCCGGTATCCGACCCCAAGGCCAAAGGCGCTAGATCCGCCGCCACCGCCACCGCGCTTCCCCCGCTGGACCCCCCGGGCACCCGGGTGGGGTCAAAGGGATTCCGGCTGGGGAAAAAGGCGGAGTGCTCGGTGGAGGAACCCATCCCGAACTCGTCCAGGTTGGTCTTGCCTATGACCAGGGCGCCAAGGGCCTTTAGCCGGGCCACCGCCGTGGCCTCGTAAGGGGGCAGGAAACCCTCCAGAAGCCGGCTTCCCGCCGTGGTAGGGATTCCCTTGGTGACGATGTTGTCCTTAACGGCCACGACAAGCCCCGCAAGGGGAAGGGTAGGGTCCAGGGAACGGGCCTCCTCCAGCACCCCCTCGTTTACCGTGAGGAAGGCTCCAAGGCCTGGGTCCAAGGAGCGGATCCGCTCCAGGTAAACCTGGGCCACCTCCAGGGGAGATACCTCCCCTTGCGCCACCTTGGCGCGGATCTCGTGGGCCAACATGCCCCTACTATAGCCCGAAGTGGAGATCAAGCCAGTCCCGAAAGCCCCAGTAAGCCTCCTCGCCTCCCCTCGGCAAATAGGTGACGTCCCCGGGTTCGTGGCGGAACCAGGTGTACTGCCTTTTGGCGTAGGCCTTCACCGCCCGGATATCCCGGGCCAGCGCTTCCTCCAGGCTGTACGCACCCTGGAGGTATCCCACCACCTCCTTGTAGCCGATGGCCTGAAGGGCGGTCGGCATGGCGGGGTACCGCTCCAACAGGCGCTTCACCTCCTCCACCAGACCCCGGGCGAACTGGCTCCTGGCCCTTTCCTCCAGCTTGGGGAAAAGCCAGGTGCGCTCAGGCCAGAGAACCAGTTTCCTGTAGGCGAACCGGGGTGGGCGAAGGGGAAAGCGGGCAGGGGGCGTTCCCGTGCGCCTTACCACCTCCAAAGCCCGCACCAGCCGCCTGGGGTTCCTATCCACCCGTAGGGCATCCTCCGGGCTGACCCGGGAAAGCTCGGCCACCAAGGCCTCAAGACCCCTTTCCTCGAGCTCCCGCCAAAGGGCCTCCTGGACCTCTGGATCAGGTGGGGGCAGGGTGGGAAGCCCCTGGGAAAGAGCCCGGATGTAGTACCCCGTCCCCCCGACCACCAAAGGCACCTTTCCCCGGGCCAGGATATCGGCGATGGCCGCCTCCGCCAGCTCCACCCAGCGCACCACGCTCAGGGCCTCGGAGGGCTCCAGGATGTCCACCAGGTGGTGGGGAACCCTTTGCCTTTCCTCCGGACTGGGCTTGTCCGTGCCGATGTCCAGGCCCCGATAGACCATGGTGGCGTCGGCGGAAACCACCTCGAGGGGAAGCTCCTCCCCAAGCCTCAAGGCCAGGAGGGTCTTCCCGCTCCCCGTGGGGCCCGCCAGGACCGGGATCGCCTTCACATCCCTTATGCTAAGGGCATGCTGGAGCGCTTAGACCGCCTGGAGACCTTGCGCAAGCTGAAAGAGCTACAGGAGCGCATCGCCGAGCTGGCCTACCAGCTCACAGGGGAGGAACCCGCCGCCTGGACCCCCAAGGTGGACCTCCTCGAGGACGAGGACCACTACGTCCTCCTCGTGGACCTCCCCGGGGTGCGCCCCGAGGATTTGGAGCTTCTGGAGGAGGGAAGCCGCATCACCCTGGCCGGGATCCGCCATCCCCTGCCCGGGGTCTACCTCCTGGAGGAACGGCCCATGGGCACCTTCCGCCGCACCCTGGACCTGCCCGGCCCCATCGAGGAGGGCACCGCCCAGGCAAGCCTGCGCCAGGGGGTACTGGAGGTACGGTTCAAGAAGCGCAAAGGGGCTCCCCTGCCCCTCTCTCAGTAGCGCACCTGGTGGCAGGCCCGGCAACGGGGCTCGTAGTGCTCCTTGGCTCCCACCAGGATCACGGGGTCCGTGTAGCGGGCAGGCTTTCCGTTCACCAGGCGCTGGGTGCGGGTGGCAGGGGCCCCGCACTGGGCGCAGATGGCCGTAAGCTTCTCCACGAACTCCGCCCGGGCCAAAAGCTCGGGCATGAGGCCGAAGGGCTCACCCCGGAAGTCCAAATCCAGCCCTGCCAGGATCACCCGTACGCCCTGGCGGGCCAGATCCTCCGCCAGGGAGAGAAGGCCGGCATCCAAAAACTGGACCTCGTCCACCGCCACCACCTGGGGCAAGGGGGATAGGTACGCCTCGATTTCCCTGGCCTCGCCCACGGGGATGGCCTCCACCCGCTGGCCGTCGTGGCTCACCACCTGGCTTTCGTGGTAGCGGGTGTCCAGCCGGGGCTTGAACACCAAAACCCGCTGCCGGGCGATGAGGGCCCGCTTGACCCTGCGGATGAGTTCCTCGCTCTTGCCCGAGAACATGGGACCGGTGATAACCTCAATCCAACCCTGACGATGCAGTACCGGGGGCATCCTGGCCCAGATTCTACCCGGGCATAGGGTATACTTTCTCCAAAATGGGGGCCTTGGACCGGGTTCGGAGGATGTTGGAGGAAGGCTCTGAGGGGAAGGCCCTGGTCTTTCTTTGCCAACTCCCCTCAACCCCCACGAAGAGGCCCTGGCCCGCGCTTATGACGGGTAGCTAGCGGAGGGAGCGATCTTGGGGAAGAGGGGACAATAAAAGCACACCTGCCCCACTCCCCATAGAAGTGCTGGGAATAAGCCGAAGGGAGCCGCCACGGGAAACCCTGTTCCTGACCCTAACCACAGAAGCGGCGAGGCCCTTTAAGGCCTCGCCGGAGACCAAAAACCTGCCCTTACCGTCCCTTGCGGTAGGAATCCCCGTAGCGGCGTTGGAAGCGCTCCACGCGGCCTTCCGTGTCCACGAAGCGCTGCTGCCCCGTGTAGAAGGGGTGGCAGTTGCTGCACACTTCCACGTGGATCTCCGGGCGGGTGGAATAGGTGTGGATGACGTTGCCGCAACCGCAGATGATGCGGGCGGGAACCAGCTTGGGGTGGATGCCTTCCTTCACGTTTCGCCTCCTTTCGCACGGTCTTGGCCGTGCGCAAAACCATCTCCTACTCTACCAGGACCCCGGGGCATCCCGCAACCTCAAGGCGGGGGCAGGCGACGCCACCTGGGGCCGAAGAGGCGGCGGCGTAGCCGCTCCCAGGCCATCCAGAACACCCCTACCCCCACGCCCAAAACCGCCAGGAGCCAGAGAATCCCCAAAACCCCAAGCCCCACCAGGGCGAAAAAGAGGAGGAGAAGGGGCAGGTACCAGGGAAGCCTCACGCCTTCACTTTACTCCCTAGCTGGACTAGAATAAAGGATGCCCCAGGACAGGGGGGCGGTCGCGCCCGGGAGCCGAACCTCCCGGGTGAGGAAAGTCCGGGCACCATAGGGCAGGGTGCCAGCTAACGGCTGGGCGGGGTAACCCGACGGAAAGTGCCACAGAGAAAAGACCGCCAGCGGCCAGGCCAAGGCCTGGTGCGGGCAAGGGTGAAACGGTGGGGTAAGAGCCCACCGCGCCTCCTGGAAACAGGGGCGGCACGGCAAACCCCACCCGGTGCAAGGCCCAGTAGAGGGGAAGGGCTTGCCCGGCCCGCCACAACCCCTGGGATGGGCCGCTTGAGGCCGGCGGCGACGCCGGCCCCAGAGAGATGACCGCCAAAAACAGAACCCGGCTTACGCCCTGTCCTGGGGCTCCCCAAGCTTCGGCTTGGGGTTTTTCTTTGCATCAGGGGTGGGAACTGGGTGGGACAGAGGTGGGAGGTAGTGGAAAACTGTGGGGAATCCGTGCTATACTCCTGGGCAAGAACTCCTCTGCGGGTAAGGCTCCAAACCGGACGCCCAGGCCCAGCCAGCCCCAGAGGGTGGGACCAGGTGGGAAATGCCCTTCGGCGAGTATCAGTACAGCCTGGACGACAAGGGGAGGGTGGTGATCCCCGGCCCCTTCCGGGATTTCCTCGAGGACGGCCTGGTGCTCACCCGCGGAATGGAGGGCTGCCTCTACGTCTTTCCCTCGGACCGCTGGCGCAAGATTGAGGAGCAGCTGGTCAACCTCCCCCTCACCGACGCCCAGGCCCGGGCCTTCGTGCGCTTCTTCTACTCCGGGGCCCACAAAACCCGCATGGACAACGCCTCCCGGGTCCTGATTCCCCCACCCCTCCGCCAGTTCGCTGGTCTTCAGGAAGGTGGGGAGGTGGTGATCGCCGGCGCCCCGGGACGGCTGGAGATCTGGAGCCAGGAACGCTGGTGGAAGACCATTGAGGAGATCATGCAAAACCCCCCGGCCCCCGAGGCCCTCAAGGGGCTTATCGGATAGGAGACTATGGACGCCATTACCGAGCACATTCCCGTTCTTTACGAAGAAGTTCTAAACCTCCTGCAAGTCCGCCCGGGGCAGGTGTACGTGGACGCCACCTTGGGGGGGGCTGGGCACACCAAGGGCATCCTGGAACGCGGAGGCCTGGTCATCGGCCTGGACCAGGACCCCGAGGCCGTGGCCCGGGCAAGGGCCCTGGGACTCCCTGGGCTTAGGGTTTTTCAGCGGAACTTTCGCCATCTAAAGGAAGTCCTCCAGGAGGCCGGGGTTAGCCAGGTGGCGGGCATCCTGGCGGATCTAGGGGTGAGCAGCTTCCACCTGGAGGATCCCAAGCGGGGCTTCAGCTACCAGAGGGAAGGCCCCCTGGACATGCGCATGGGGGAGGAGGGCCCCACCGCCTACGAGGTGGTGAACACCCTTCCCTTGGAAGACCTCCGGCGGATCCTGTTGGACCTGGGGGAGGAGAAGCAGGCCCATCGCATCGCCAAGGCCATCGTGGAGAGAAGGCAGAAAGCCCCCATCCGCACCACCCTGGAGCTGGCCGAGGTGGTGCGGCGGGCGGTGGGCTTCCGGAAGGCAGGACACCCCGCCCGTAAAACCTTCCAGGCCATCCGGATGTACGTGAACAACGAGCTGGGTGCCCTGGAGGAGTTCCTCAGGCAAGCCGAGGAGGTTTTGGCCCCTGGAGGAAGGCTTCTGGTCATCACCTTCCACTCCCTGGAAGACCGGGTGGTGAAGCGCTTCCTGAAGGAAAGCAGCCTCAAGATACTCACCAAAAAGCCCATCACCCCAAGCCCAGAGGAGGTAGCGAAGAACCCCAGGTCCCGTAGCGCCAAGCTCAGGGCGGCGGAGAAGGAGGTGGCCTGATGCACCGCCAGGGAAGCCTGGGCACAACCCTTCGCTTCGGCCTCCTCTACCTCCTAGCCCTCCTTCTGGTCTTCGCCGTGGGCCACCGCAACCAAGTGGAGAAGGCGCACCTGGCCAAGATGGAAGAGGAGCTCGCCAGGTTCAAAGCCCGGGAGGAAGCCTTGCTCAAGGAGAGGTGGCAGGCCAACGAGCCCCACCGGGTGCTCTCCTGGGCCAAGGAAAAGGGCTTCGTGCCCATGAGCCAAGGGAGGTGGGGGGAGTGACCGTAGGGGTAAGCCGGGTCTCCTGGGTTTTTCTGGGATTCGCCCTCTGGGTGGCCCTCTTCGGCTTGGGCCTTTACAGCCTGATCGCCCGCCCTCCAAGGCTCTCCGCTCCCTTGCCTCCCGCCGCTCCCCCTCGAGGCACCCTGTATGCCCAGGATGGCACCCCCTTGGCCCTGGATCTCAAGGAAGGGCGCTACTACCCCTTGGGGAAAAGCGCCAGTCAGCTCCTGGGCTTCGGGGAACGGGGCACGGGGAAGGGGCTTGAGGGGCTGGAACGGGATTTGAACGGGGCCCTGGAGGCGGGCCGCTCCTTCACACTCACCCTGGACCCCTGGATCCAGGCCCTTGCGGAGAAGGCCCTCTGGGAGGGCCTGGCGGGAAGCCGGGGAACCTTTGGCACCCTGCTGGTCATGGACCGGGAGGGCAACCTCAGGGCCGTGGCCAACGGGCCAGCCTTTGATCCCCTAGCCCCCAGGGGGGATCCCAACCGGGACATCTCCTGGCGGAACCACGCCTTTCTGGTACCCCTGGAGCCTGGCTCCACCATGAAGGCCCTCACCGCCGCCATGCTCATAGAGGAAGGAGCGGCCAGCCTCACCACCCGCGTGGAAGCCCCCATGCAACGAGTGGTGGATGAATGGACCATCCGGGACGTGATTCCCCACCCTTCCGTCCTCACCCTGGCCGAGGTGCTTCGCTACTCCTCCAACGTGGGCATCAGCTTGCTGGCCGAGGCCCTGCCCAAGCAGGTGTTTTACCGTTATATGGAACGCCTACACCTCACCGATCCCACCCCCCTGCCCGGGGTCAGGGTGGCTAGCCCAATCGTTACCCCTCCCCGTACCTGGAGCCCCGCCGCCTACGCCAACCACACCTTCGGCCAGGGTTTCCTTATCACTCCCCTTCACCTCACCGCTGCCTTCAACACCCTGGTGGACGGCCTCTACCGCCCACCCAGGCTCTTCGCCCAGCAAGAAGGCCAGCCTGAGCGGGTCTTCTCCCCCGCCACCGCCAGGGCCATCCGCCAGGCCCTGCAGGAAGGCCTTGCTCCCCGTGCCTCCCTGGCAGGGTACCCCTTGGCGGGCAAGACCGGAACCGCCCAGGTGGTGGTAAACGGAAGATATTCCAAGGAAGTTTTTACCGCTTGGTTCGCCGGCTTCGTGCCCGGGGATGAACCCCTCTACACCGTGGTGGTGGCCGTCCACCATCCCAAAGGAGAGATCCACGGTAGCCTGGTGGCCGCCCCCATCTTCCGGGAGGTGGCCGCCGGGCTCTTGGCGTACCGGGGCGTACCCCCCTATGCTGAAGGGCGGTGAGTGGCTTGTGTATCTTCATCATGTTAGGGAAGTAACGCCGGAGTGGGTGGCCAGGGCCACCGGGGGAAGGCTTCACCCCGGGGGGAAACCCGTGCGCGACCTCCACTGGGATAGCCGCGAGACCACCCCCGGCAGCCTCTTCGTGGCCTTGCCCGGGAAACGGGCCCACGGACGGGAGTACGTGGACGAAGCCCGGGCCAAAGGAGCCCACCTGGTCCTCTCCGACCGTCCGGGACCCGCCACGGTGGAGGTGGTGGACACCCACCAAGCCCTTCTCCGCCTGGGAAGGGCCTTGCGGGAGCTTTTCCCCGGCCAGGTGGTGGCGGTGGGAGGCAGCTCGGGTAAAACCACCACCAAGGAAGCCCTGGCCCAAGGCCTGGGATTCCCCGCTCCTCCGGGCAACCAGAACACGGCTCCGCCTCTCGCCCGCTTTCTCCTGAGGCTGGATCCCCAGGCCCTGGGCTGCGTGGTGGAGCTCGGGGTGGATCGGGTGGGCGAGATGGCCGAGCTCATGGGCCTGGCCAGGCCGCACCTTGCGGTGCTTACCGCCTTGGGAGAGGAACACCTGGAAGCCTTCGGCAGCCTCGAGGGAGTGGTGGAGGAGGAAGCCGGCCTGCTCTCCGCCCCCCAGGCCCTGGTGAGCCTCCAGGCGGCGGAGGTCCTGGAGCGCTTTGGCCTGGGCCGGGGCCTCCCCACTTACGGCTTTGGCGAGGCCACCTTCCGGGGAGAGGACCTGAGGCTTCTCCTTCACGAAAGCCGCTTCCGCTACGGGGCCCTCGAGGTCCATATCCCCTACCCCGGCATGGGCCCGGCCCTGGCCGCCTTGGCCGCCTTGGGGGTGGCGGAGATGCTGGGCCTGGATCCCAAGGAAGTGGCGGAGAGGCTAGCCCACCTGGTGCTTCCCCCGGGGCGGATGGAGCGGCGGGAAAAGGATGGGGTGGTGTTCTTGAACGACGCGTACAACGCCAACCCCCTTTCGGTTAAAGCGGGCCTGGCCTGGCTGGCCCTGCAACCCGGCAGGAAGTGGGTGGTCCTGGGGGAGATGCGGGAACTGGGGGAGGAAGCCCTAAGGCTTCACCTGGAAGTGGCCCAGGAAGCAGCCCGGCTGGGCCTTAAGCCCCTGTACCTGGGTCCCTACGCCAAGGACCAGGCCTCCTTAGACGGGGAAGCAGCAGAGGGCCTCGAGGAAGCCGTAGGTTGGCTCAAGGAACGGGTTCAGCCTGGGGACCTGGTCTACCTGAAGGCCTCGAGGAGCGTGGGCCTGGAAAGGATTCTGGAGCTATGGGACGCCTGAACGCCCTGGCCCTTCTCGCCCTCCTCAGCGCCTGTGCTCCCCTCCAGGCCACTGCCCCTGTGCTTTCCTACCCAGGCGGCTTTGCTGAGGGAGGATGGGTGACGGGCCGCTTCTTTGTGGCCCTGCCAGGACCTCCCCTCTTGCTGGATGCTGACCAGCAAAGCCTCTACGCCGCCTACCCGTACCAGCTTCTCATCTACCGGGACGGCCATTGGCAAAGCCTTCCCCTGCCGGGCATCCCACGATTTCTTAGGGCCTCTTCAGGGAAAGTGGTCGTGGGGCTAGGAGAAGGCGTGTACATGGGGGAAGAATTTCTCCCCTACCCTGCCCGGGACGCCACCTGGGGCCAAGAAGGGCTCTTCTGGGTAGGAGAAAAGGGGCTTTACCGGGAAGCCACCCTTCTCCGCCCGGGGGCTTTCTCCCAGGTGGTGGCCTTGGACACCGGGGTGGTGGCCCTGGGCCAGGAAGCCTACTTCTACCCGGAAGGCCTCCTCCTCCCCCTGCCCCACGTTGTCCGCAAAGCCCAGGCCGGGGCGTGCGGGGTGGTGGCCCTCATGGAGGGCTGGGTCTACTTGGTGCGGCCCGAGGGAGCCAAACCGGTGGCGGAGGCCCAGGACTTTGCCGCCTGGGGAGAAACCCTTTACCTCATCCCGGGCAGGCGGGTGGTTTCCTGCAAGGAGGTGGTATGGCCCTAGCCCTTCTCCTCTCCTGGTTCCTCACCGCAGTCTGGATCGTGTTCATGAGAAGCCTGGGCCTGGGCAAAAAGGTGCGTACCGACGGGCCTCAAAGCCACCTGGCCAAGCAGGGTACCCCCAGCATGGGGGGTGTGGCCTTCCTCCTGGCGGGCTTTCTGGCCTACAGCCTGATAGGGCGGGACGGGTTCGCCGGCCTTTGGCTCCTGGGCCTGGGCTTCGCCCTCCTGGGGCTTTTGGACGACCTAGCGGGAAGCCTCGCCCGGCCCCTAAGGGCCCGCGAGAAACTCGCCCTGCAGACCCTCATGGCCCTGATCTTTGCCCTTTGGGCGGTGCGGGAGGTGGCCTACACTCCCTGGCCCCTTGCGGATGTGCTCCTCATCCTCGTGGCGGTGGTGGGCGCGGCCAATGCCTTCAACTTCACGGATGGCCTGGATGGGCTTTTAGCCAGCATCGCCGCCGTGCTCCTCCTTCCCTTTTACCCTTACCCCTTTGCCCAAACCCTCCTGGGCGCCCTCCTGGGATTCCTCTGGCACAACGCCCCCCGGGCCAAGGTCTTCATGGGGGACACGGGAAGCCAAGCCCTGGGGGCCATGCTGGCCGGGCTTTTCACCCTTACGGGAAAGCTTTGGCTTCTGCCCTTGGCGGGCATCATCCCCGTACTGGAGGTGCTCTCCGTGGTGGTTCAGGTCCTCTACTTCCGGAGGACGGGGAAGCGCCTTCTGCGCATGAGCCCCCTGCACCACCACCTGGAGCTTTCCGGATGGGAAGAAAGCAAGATCGTCTTCCGCTTCACCGTCCTCACCGCCTTGGCCACGGCCTTGGCCTTCAGCCTGGGGGGAGGAGCATGATCCTGGTCTATGGGCTGGGACGAAGCGGACTTGGGGTTCTGCGCTTCTTGAGGAAGCGGGGACTCCCCGCCCGCTTCTACGACGACCGTCCCAAGGAAATAGAGGTGCAGGAGGCTTTGAGCCTGGGCTTTACTCCGGACTGGAACCTGGAGGGGGACTACCCGGAGGTGGTGGCCGCCCCTGGGGTACCCCTCTCCCACCCCCACCTCGAGGCCCTGAAGGCCCGCGGGGCCCTGATCCTTGGGGAAGCCGAGCTGGCCTATCGTCTCTCCTCCACCCCCATCATCGGCATCACCGGCACCGCCGGCAAAACCTCCACCACCCTCTTCACCGCCCATCTCCTTAAGGGGCAGGGGCTTAAGGCCCTCGAGGGGGGCAATGTGGATCCCCCCTTGGTGAGCGTGGTGGACGAGGCTGAGGTGGCGGTGGCCGAGCTTTCCAGCTTCCAACTGGAAAGGATCCACACCTTCCACCCCCGGGTGGCGGTCCTCCTCAACCTGGGGGTGGACCACCTGGACCGGCACGGGAGCGTGGAGGCCTACCACCAGGCCAAGCTGAACCTCCTCAAGAACCTCACCCACGAGGACGCCCTGGTCTACAACGAAGGGGACCCCAAGGTGCGGCGGGCGGCCCTGGCCTCCCCCGCCCGGCTCTACCCCTTTACCCCGGGGAACTCCCCCAGGGAAACCAACCTGAGGGCGGCCCTCGAGGCGACCCGGGCCTACCTGGAACTCCTGGGCCGCCCCTTGAACACCGATCTTCTTCAAGAAAGCTTAAAAACCCTCCCCTCCCCTCCCCATCGCTTCCAGATCTTTGCCCGCAAGGGGGAGGTGGTTTTCATCGATGATTCCATCGCCACCCGCACTCCCTCGGTGGCCGCTGCCCTGGAGGCCGCCCCAGCCCCCATCGCCTGGATCCTGGGCGGGGAGGACAAGGGAGCCGACCTCGAGGCCCTACGCCCTCTCCTTTCCCGGGTACGGGTGGTTTTGGCCATCGGCCGGGATGGCCCCAAGATGGCCGAGGCCTTAGGGGGTGGGGTGGAGGTGGTGGTCCTCCCCCAGACCGACGGGCGGGCCGCCCTACGGCAGGCGGTGGCCGAGGCCTTAAAGCGCCTGGAACGGGGAAGCGTCCTCCTGGCTCCCCTGGCCGCCAGCTTCGATCAGTTCAGGGACTACCAGGACCGCGCCCAAGCCTTCCGGGAAGCGGTCTACGCCCTAGGAGGTGAGCCATGGATCCCATCCTCCTCCTAAGCGCCCTTCTCCTCATGGCCTTCGGCCTCCTGGGGGTGGGGGTGGCCGAGCCAACCCTCCTTCCCAACCATCTCCTTCGCATCAGCGTGGCGCTTGGGGCCATGATCCTGGGCCTTCTCCTGGCTCCCGCAAGGCTCCTTCGCCACGCCCGCTTCCTGCTTGCCGCCACCTTCGTTCTCCTCGCGTTGGTCCTCCTGGTGGGAAGCGGCCCGGGAGGGGTGCGGCGGTGGTTTTACCTGGGGCCCTTAGCCTTCCAACCCTCGGAACTCGCCAAGGTGGTGCTGGTTTATTACCTGGCTTCCTTCGTGGGGCGGAAGGGAAACGACTACCCCATCGTGGGGGCCGCAGCCCTGGTGGGCCTCACCGCAGGGCTGGTGCTGGTGGAACCCGACTTCGCCACCGCCCTCTTCCTGGTAACCCTGGCCGGCCTCCTCTTCATCCTGGCGGGGGTACCCTGGCGGAGGCTCATCATGGTGAGCCTGGCAGGGACCATGGTCCTAGCCCCCTTTTCCGGGATCTACTTCGCCCGCTTCCGCTATGTGTCCGAGCGCTTTACGGGCTTTCTGGATTACCTTCAAGGTGAAGCCAGCCCCTCCCAGACCGCCTACCAGGTTCTCCAGGCCCAGAAGGCCTTGATCCTGGCCGGTCCCCTTGGCCAGGGTCCTTCGGGCAACCTGCCGCACCTGCCCGAGGCCCACAACGACATGGTCTTTGCCAGCGTGGTCTTCGCCACCGGCTGGCTGGGAGGGTTCATGGTGCTCTTGCTCTATTTTCTGATCTTCGCCCGGGGGCTCTCCCTGGCCCTCAGGCTCCCTGGACCCTTGGGGTTGGTGGCCCTGGGCCTTACCCTTTACCTCACCCTGCAGGCTGCCCTGAACATCGGGGTGACCGTGGGGTTCCTGCCGGTCACGGGGGTACCCCTTCCCCTGGTTTCCTATGGGGGAAGCTCCCTTTTGGTTTCCGGCTTCGCCGTAGGCGCCCTGATGCGCCTGGCCCGGGAAGCGTCCAGGAAGGGGGTGGAGCCATGGTCCTCCTGACTGGGGGCGGAACCGGGGGGCACCTTTTTCCCGCCTTGGCGGTGGCGGAGGAGCTCAGGAAGCGGGGCCTCGAGGTCTTCTACCTGGGAAGCCAAGGGGGCCTCGAGGCCCGCCTCCTCCCCGAGACCTCCATTCCCCACGCCTTGATCCCCGCAGGCAAGCTGGACCGGAGTGCCTTCAAACCAAAGGAAGCCCAGAAACTCCTCCTAGGCCTTAGGGCCGCCTGGCGCCTTCTTGTTGGGACAAGGCCCAGGGCCATCCTCTCCACGGGAGGGTATGCCGGGTTTCCCGGGGCCATGGTGGGGGAACTCAAGGGGATTCCCGTCCTCCTCCACGAGCAAAACGCCAAGCTGGGTCTGGCCATAAGGCTCCTCGCCCCCATGGCCCGGGGTCTCGCCCTCTCCGTGCCGGTAACCCTTTCCCCTGGGCTTGCCCGCAAGGCCCGGGTCACCGGTTACCCCGTGCGGGAGGTACGCTACCCCAAGGCCGAGGCCAAGGCCAGGCTGGGCTTCCCCCCGGACAAGCCCTTGCTCCTCATTCTCGGGGGAAGCCAGGGCAGCCTGGAACTCAACGAGAAGCTCCCTCCCCTGCTGAAACCCCTACGCCTCCCTGTCCTTCACCAGGTGGGGGAGCGCTGGCTGGAACGCTACCGGCATCTGGAGGAAGAGGACTACCGGGTTGCGGGGTTCGTGGACGCCCCCCTGGCCATGAGCGCCGCGGATCTCCTCCTCGCCCGGGCCGGGGCGGGCACCCTGGCGGAAGCCGCCTACCACCGCCTGCCCGCCTTGCTGTTTCCCCTTTCCCCCAGCCTGGACGGAGGTGCCCAGGCGGCCAACGCCCAAGCCTACCGGCAGGCAGGCGGAGCGGAGCTTGGGGATCTGGCGAGGCTTGCCAAGCAGGTGGAAGGGATCCTGGCCCACCCCGAGCCCTACCGGGAGGGTATGGCCCGCCTTTCCCCTGAGGGCGCCGCGGGCAGGCTGGCGGATTGGCTGGAGGAATTCCTATGACACGGGTACACATCATGGGCCTCGAGGGAGTGGGCATGAGCGCCTTGGCCCGCCTCCTACTGGGAGCAGGAATAGAGGTAACCGGGTGCGACCTAGCCCCTGGCCGGCGGGCGGAAAGCCTGGGGGTCCCGGTCCATAGGGGCCATGATCCCGCCCATCTCCAGGAGGAGGACACCCTGGTGGTTCCCACCCCCATCCCCCTGGACCACCCCGAGGTGGAGGAAGCCAGGCGCAAGGGGATGCGGGTGCTGAGGAGGATGGAGCTTCTTGCCCATCTGCTAAGGCAAAGACCCTCCTTGGGGGTTACCGGTACCCACGGCAAGACCACCACCACGGGGATGCTGGCCAGCATCCTCCTGGCCGCGGGCCTGGATCCCTGGGTGCTCCTCGGGGGCGAGCTTTCCCTCCTACCTGGAAACGCCCGCTTCGGCCTCGGCCCCCGCCTGGCGGAGGTGGACGAGTCCGATCCCCTCTTCCAGGAGGTGGAGGTGGAGGTGGCGGTGGCCACCAACCTCGAGGCGGACCACATCGCCCCCGCCGGGCAAAGGGCCCCCAACTACCATGCGAGCCTGGAGGAGTTGGAAAAAGCCATGCGGGGCTTTTTGAGCAGGGCCAAGACGGTGGTGGTGCCCACCTTCGACCCCAGGCTTCTAAGGCTTTCCCAGGGACTCCCCAGGAAGCTTTTCGGGGAGGGAGGGGACCTTTGGGCCGAGGAAACCGAGCTTGGACCCACGGGAAGCCGTTTCCAACTCGTGTACCAAGGCCGGACCCTGGGGGAGGCCAGGCTCCAGGTCCCGGGCGCTCACAACGTGCAAAACGCCCTGGCTGCCGCCTTAGCCGCCCTAAGCTTCGGGGTGGAACCCAAGGCCATCCTCGAGGGCCTGGCCCGTTTCCCGGGGGTGGGGCGCCGGTTCCAAAAAATCGGGGAAGTGCGGGGTGCGTGGGTGGTGGACGATTACGCCCACCACCCCACGGAGGTGAAGGCCACCCTGGCCACCGCCAAGCTCCTGGGCCGCCGGGTTCGGGTGCTCTTCCAGCCCCACCGCCTCCTCCGTACCCAGGAGCTTTGGGAAGGCTTTGCCGAGGCCCTAGCCTCCGCACACGAGGTGGTGGTTCTTCCCGTGTACACCGCAGGGGAAAAGGCGGGTATCTCCCCCGAAGCCCTTTCCCGAAGGATCGCCGAACGGCTTCTGGCCCTGGGAAAACCTGCCCGTTTTCTCGACAAGGAGGAGGCCTTGGCCTACGCCAGGGCCTCCGCCGCCCCAGAGGACCTCTGGCTCACCCTGGGGGCCGGGGACGTGACGGAGCTCGCCTGGAGGCTCGTCCATGAGGGTTGAGCGGGTGCTTCTCAAGGACTACACCACCTTAGGGGTGGGAGGCCCGGCGGAGCTTTGGACCGTGGAAACCCAGGAGGACCTCCTTAAGGCCACGGAGGCTCCTTACCGGGTCCTGGGAAATGGCTCCAACCTTCTGGTAATGGACGAGGGGGTGCCCGAAAGGGTGATCCGCCTTGCAGGAGAGTTCGCCACCTATGACCTAAGGGGCTGGGTGGGAGCGGGGGTCCTCCTTCCCCTCTTGGTACAGGAGGCTGCCCGCCAAGGGCTTTCCGGCCTCGAGGGCCTCCTCGGCATCCCCGCCCAGGTGGGAGGTGCGGTCAAGATGAATGCGGGCACCCGGTTCGGGGAGATGGCGGATGCCCTCGAGGCGGTGGAGATCTTCCACGAGGGCCGTTTTCACATCTACCTCCCCCAGGAACTGGGCTTCGGCTACCGCCAAAGCCGCCTCCCCCCCGGGGGCATCGTGACCCGGGTCCGCCTGAAGCTGAAAGAGCGCCCCCTGGAGGAAATCCGCCGGCGCATGGCCGAGGTGGACGCCGCCAGGAAGGGCCAGCCCAAGCGGAAAAGCGCCGGCTGCGCCTTCAAAAACCCCCCGGGCCACTCCGCGGGAAGGCTCATAGACGAACGGGGCCTCAAGGGCCTCAGGGTGGGCGACGCCATGGTATCCCTAGAACATGGAAACTTTATCGTTAATCTGGGACAGGCCACGGCCAAGGACGTGCTGGAACTCCTAAAGCGGATCCAGGAAGAACTGCCCCTGGAGCTGGAGTGGGAGGTGTGGCCTTGAGGTTTAGTCGCTTTTTCACAGGTGGGGATTAAGATGTGGGGGATGAGGCTTCTGCTGGCCTTGCTCCTCGCCGCCACCTTATATGTGGCCAGCCTGGTGCTCTTCCCCGTGGAACACATCGTGGTGATGGGCAACCAGCATCTGAAAACCGAGGAGATCCTCGCCCGCACCCAGCTCTATGCGGGTGAGCCCTGGCTTTGGATTCGCTCCGACCGCCTCCAAGGCCTTCTGCGGGATCCCTGGGTGGCGGAAGCCCGGCTGGAGAAGCCCCGAGTAGGAGAGGTTCGCCTGATCCTGAGGGAACGGGAGCCCTTCCTTCCCCTGGCGGACGGCAACGCCTTGGCCACCGACGGGACCGTGCTTCCCGGAGGGGCCCCCATGGCCAAGGGCCCCCGGGTGGAGGGCGAAGGTCCCCTGCCGATCCAAGACCTCCTGGCCTTAGCCCGCGCCTACCCCGAGGCCACCCGGCTTCGCTACACGCCCGCCGGGTTCTGGGTGGAAACACCCCAGGGCGTGGCCTTTGCCCCGGAAGCCCAGCTTCTAGTAAAGTATGCCCAGGCGGGCGTACCAAAGGGCAGGGTTTACCTGTATTCTTGGGGGGTGAGTGTAAGCCCATGATTATCGCTGGATTGGACGTCGGCACCAGCAAGGTCACCACCGTGATCGGGGAACTGGCCCCCGATGGCGTGCTGGATATCATCGGCGAGGGCAGCGTGCCCTCCCAGGGCTTGAAGCGGGGCGTGGTGGTCAACCTGGAGCGCACCACGGAGGCCATCCGCCAAAGTGTCCACCAGGCGGAGAGGGTGGCCGGGGTGAAGGTGGAGCGGGTCATCCTGGGGGTGGGAGGACCCCATCTCAAGAGCGTGACCAGCCATGGCCTGGCCGCCATCCGCCGGGGCCAGAGCATCAGCGCCGCCGACGTGGAGCGGGCCATCGAGCAGGCCAAGGCCTACCCCTTTGATGCCGACCTGGAGCTCCTGCACGCCCTGCCTCTGGAGTTCAAGGTGGACGGCCAGGAGGGCATCCGCGATCCCGTGGGCATGGCGGGAGTGCGCCTCGAGGTGGACGTGCACCTGGTGGCCGCAGGCCGTGGGCCTTTGGCCAACCTGCGCCGGGCGGTGGGGGAAGCGGGTCTGGAGATCGAGGCCCTGGTGGCCCAACCCCTGGCCAGCGGTCTCGGCGTGCTGTCCCCCGAGGAGGAACACATGACCGTACTCCTCCTGGACGTGGGTGGGGGCACCACCGAGGTGGCGGTCTTCCGGGAAGGCCGTCTGGCCCACTCCTCCGTT
This sequence comes from Thermus sp. KWY1, assembly GCF_057547025.1. Lineage (NCBI taxonomy): Bacteria > Thermotogati > Deinococcota > Deinococci > Thermales > Thermaceae > Thermus > Thermus sp. KWY1. Next base: position 111,206 of record NZ_BAAJPG010000017.1, on the reverse strand, counting down.
CTGCCCTTGGGTGGGGATCACGTGACCCAGGACATCGCCCAGCTCCTCAAGATCCCCTTCGAGGAGGCAGAAAGGGTGAAGCGCAAGTACGGGGCAGCCTTGCCGGAGCTGGCGGATCCCGAGCTGGTTCTGGAGATCAACCAGGAAGGAGGGTCCTTGGGCGAGGTGCCCGCCCCCGAGCTCGCCCGCATCATCCGCCCCCGCCTGCGGGAGATCCTGCACCTGGCCCGCCAGTCGGTGGACGAGGCCCTAGGACCCTTGGAGATCAAGGTCAATCGGGTCATCCTCACCGGGGGAAGCGCCCTTCTTAAGGGCTTTGACCTCCTGGCAAGGCAGCAGTACGGCCTTCCCGTGCGGGTGGGTAAGCCCCATGGGGTTTCCGGGCTCACCGACGTGGTGGCCACCCCCGCCCACGCCACCGCCGTGGGCTTGGTCCGGTACGCCACCACCTTGCCCCTCACCGCACCCGAGCCCCGGAGGGCCCGGGAAAGGAGGGAACGGCGTGAGGAAAAGGCTAAGGGTGAGGGTCTTTGGGCGAGGATCAAGGAGATTCTGAATAACCTGTTCTAGTTCTGGATCTATTTGGGGAGAGGAGGCAGAGATGGAGGGAGCGGTTATCAAGGTCATCGGTCTCGGGGGAGCGGGGAACAACGCGGTGAACCGCATGATTGAGGCGGGGCTTTTGGGGGTGGAGTTCATCGCCGCCAACACCGACGCCCAGGTGCTGGCCAAGAGCCTGGCCGACCAGCGCATTCAGCTTGGGGAGAAGCTCACCCGGGGCCTTGGGGCCGGGGCCAACCCCGAGATCGGGGAGAAGGCGGCCCTCGAGGCCGAGGACCTCATCGCCGAAGCCTTGGACGGGGCCGACCTGGTCTTTATCACCGCCGGCATGGGGGGAGGTACCGGAACGGGAAGCGCCCCGGTGGTGGCGGATATCGCCAAGCGGCTTGGAGCCCTCACCGTGGCCGTGGTGACCCGCCCCTTCAGCTTCGAAGGCCCGAAACGCCTCAAGGCGGCGGAAGAGGGTATCAAGCGCCTTAAGGAGCGGGTGGACGCCATGGTGGTGGTGCAAAACGACCGCCTCCTCTCTGCCGTGGACAAGAAGGTAAGCCTCAAGGATGCCTTCCTCATCGCCGACCGGGTCCTCTACCACGGGGTCAAGGGCATCACCGACGTCATCAATCTCCCGGGCCTCATCAACGTGGACTTCGCCGACGTGAAAACCCTTTTGGAGGGGGCAGGCCAGGTGCTCATGGGCATCGGGGCGGGACGGGGGGAAAACCGGGTGGAGGAAGCCGCCAAGACCGCCACCCACAGCCCCCTCCTGGAACGCTCCATTGAGGGAGCCAAGCGGCTTCTCCTCAACGTGGTGGGCTCCGAGGACCTCTCCCTTATGGAGGCGGCGGAGGTGGTGGAGCGGGTGCGGGAGGCCACGGGCAACGAGGATGTGGACATCCTCTACGGGGTCACCTACGATGAACGGGCCCAGGATGAACTGCGGGTGATCCTCATCGCCGCAGGTTTCGGCGAGAGTACCGTGGTCCCCAAGCCCCTGCGCCCTGTGGATTTCCCGACCCACGCCGATCCCTATAACTTCGACATCCCCGCCTTTATCCGCTACGGGGATGCGGACTACCCCCCTAGAAAGGGAAACTAGGAACCTCGAGGCATGGTGGTTTTGGGCATAGACCCCGGCATCACCCACATGGGCCTGGGGGTGGTGGAGGTGGAGCCCAAGGGCACCCTAAAAGCCCGCCTCCTCCACGGGGAGGTGGTGAGGACCTCCCGCAAGGAACCCGCCCAGGAACGGGTGGGGCGCATCCACGCCCGGGTAAAGGAGGCCCTTGCCCGCTTCCACCCCGAGGCCCTGGCGGTGGAGGAGCAGTTCTTCTACCGGCAGAACGAACTGGCCTACAAGGTGGGCTGGGCCCTGGGGGCGGTGCTGGTGGCGGCCTTTGAGGCCGGGGTTCCCGTTTACGCCTACGGCCCCATGCAGGTGAAGCAGGCCCTGGCCGGGCACGGGCACGCCGGTAAGGAAGAGGTGGCCTTGATGGTCCGGGGCATCCTGGGTTTGAAGGAGGCTCCCAAGCCCAGCCACCTGGCCGATGCCCTGGCCATCGCCTTGACCCACGCCTTTTACGCCAAAATGCAAGCCGCCAAACCCCTCTAGCCTCCCATGGCCGCTTCATCGGAGAGGAGGCCAAGAGGTGCTTGCAAGAGCCGCCGCTTCGGGCAGAAGCTGGGTTGTCGCCGCCAGCATGCCGTCACCCACATCGCAGGGTAGATACGCATAAAGCAAACCCTTGGGTTAGCCCCGTAGCCAACCCCTCTTGACCGCATATCTCAGAAGGTCGCTGCGGCTTTTCAGCCCCAGCTTCTCCATACCCCGCTCCCGGTAAGTGGCCACGGTTTTTTCCGATATGGAAAGGTGCTCCGCCACCTCCTTGTGGGAAAGACCCTTGGCCAAAAGGCGAAGTACCTCCTCCTCCCGCGGGGAGAGGGGTTCTTCTTCCCCTTCCTCTCGGACGATCTCCATGGCCAGGCGCATGGCCAGGGCCGGATTCAGGTACCGTTCCCCCCGGGCTAGGGCCAAAACCGCATCCAAGAGCTCCTGATCCACCGCTGCCTTGCTCACGTAACCCTGGCCTCCCGCTTGCAGGAAACCCCGCACATACTCCAGGTCCTCGTGCATGGAAAGGGCGAGAAGCCTAAGCTTGGGAAAGCGCTCCCGCAGGGTGCGGCAGAGTTCAATCCCCGTGCAGTCGGGAAGGGAAACGTCCAGTATGGCCACATCCGCCTCCACGGCCTCTAGCAGGGCCAAGGCCTCCTGCCCGGTACCCACTTCCCCCACCACCTGGATGGGCCCTCGAGCCTCTAGAAGATGCCGTAGCCCCGACCGCACCAACCCATGGTCCTCCACCAGCACCACCCGGATCACCCCGGCACCTCCAAGGGAAGCCGTACTTGGATACGGGTACCCTCCCCGAGAGCGCTCTCCAGAATAAGTCTACCTCCCACCAGCTCCACCCGCTCCCGCATGCCCAATAGCCCCTGATGCCCTAGACCCACCGACCTGGGATCAAAACCCCTGCCTTCGTCCTCCACGAAAACCCTTACCTCCCTGTCCATCTCCAGCACCCCCACCGCCGCCCTGGGGCTACCGGAATGGCGGGCCACGTTGGTCAAGGCCTCCTGAACCACACGGTAAATGACGATTTCCAGCTCAGGGGAAAGGGAACTGCGCAGGTGGAAGGAAAGATCCACCTCAATTCCCGTACGCTCACTGAACTCCCGCACATACCGGCGTAAGGCCGCCTCCAGACCCAGGTGATCCAAAACGCTTGGTCGGAGATCCAAGGCCAGCCGCCTCACCTCCGCAAGGGTGTGGCGAGCAAGCTCCTTTAGGGCCAGGGCCTTCTCCCCCGCAAAGCCCTCGAGGCCCAGGATAAGACCGGTAAGGGCCTGGCCTACCTCGTCATGGAGCTCCCGGGCGATGCGTTTCCGCTCTTCCTCCTGGGTCCTTAGCCAAGCCCTTAATAGCTCCGCCCGCTGCCTGTCCTTCTCCTCCAAAAGCTCGTAAAGCCGGGCGTTTTCCAAAGCGGTGGAAAGGGGCCCAGAAAGAGCGCTCAATAATCCCTGCAGCCAAATCGGCTCCACCTTGGGTTGACCATAGAGCACAAGGGCTCCCCCGGGGGGCACGGGTACCGCCAAGATCCCGTCCGTGCCCACCGGGTGCCCCAGCCTCCAGGCCTCTTCGACAAAACGCCTAACCTCACCCAGCGGACATGCTCCCCGATCACCCAGTTGCTTGACCACCTGCTCCTCCAACCAAAACTCCCCGCAGGTAAAGGAGAGTTCACGCACCAATAGAGAAAGAACCCTTTCCAGGAGCTCCTCCACTCGGAGGGCATGGCTTTCCGCCAGGATTCGGTTGAGAAGGATGAGCTCCCGCTGCCGCCTTCTCACCTCCTCTCCCATACGGTTCAGGGCCCGGCCCAGCAAACCCAGCTCACCCCCAGGCTCGGGGAAACGGACCATCTCACCCCTACCCAGGCGCGCTGCCCCTTCCGCCATTTGGTAGAGGGGCTCGAGGGACCGGGTAAGCAGGAAATATCCAAGGCCCACCCCCAACCCCACCGCCCAAAGGAGGCCAAAAAACCCCGTTCGCACCACCCGCCCCACCTCAGCCCACAGAGGAGCCTGGTATAACCCGAGACGCACCCATCCCGCCTCCCCGCTATAGATGGGAGCCTCGGCCTGGTAAACCACCTGCCCCCCCAACCGCAACACCCCTTCCCCACCCAGGGAAACCAGGGCCTGGGGAACTCCTTCCGCCAAGGTGTGGGCCACCACCTGCCCTTGGGAATCCAGGACATAGGCATAGGCAAAGCCCGGGTATCTCTCCCGAGCAAGGTCAAGCTTCTGCCGGACAGCAAGCAGGTCGCGCAGAAGAACATCGTCAGTGACCAAGGCCGCCAGATCCCGGGCACCAAGCCGCACCTCCTGCCACAAGGCCCTTTCTCCTTCCGCATAAAGGAAGGCACTCCCTCCCAGGATCAAGACCCCACCGGTAGCCGTGGCCGCCAGGAGCACGGTGAGGAAGAGCTGGACGCTGAGCCTCATGGCAAGACTTCCTTGGCCCTAAGGTAGACGCCCCGGTACGACTGGGCCTCCGCCCTGCGGAATCCCCTAAGCCCAAGCGCCCGTAACGCCTTTTTCCCCTCCTCCGTGGCCGCATACCGCAGGAGGGACTCCACCCAGCGCTCCCTTTCCACCGGGGAAAGCCCCACGGGAACCACCACGGGCGGTGCGGGGTCCTCGGGGCCCTGGGCCAGCACCCTAAGACCGCCCAAGCCTAGGGCTTCATAGACCACCCGGTCCACCGCAGCCCCTTCCGCCAGGCCCTGCAAGACCGCCCTGAGGGCCCGGTCATGGCCGTAGGTGAAAAAGGCCCGCTGGAAGAAATCCTCGCCCAATCCCGAAGCCAGGATTCTCGGCCATGCGTGGCCGGTATTGGATAGAGGGTCGGTAAAGGCAAAGGGCAACCCCTTAAGGTCCCGTAAAGAGGTGTAAGGGGCCTCCTCCCGAACCACAACGACGCTTTGGTAGGGGAACAGGGTTTCACTTTCCAGAACGGGCTCCAGGAAACCCTCCTCCACCCCCAAGCCTGCGGCCAACGTACATAAAAACCCCAACTGGGCCTCCCCCTTGCGCAGGACCTCGAGGACCTCCGCATAGGTACGCCGTCCGAATACCTCCACTCTGACTCCCAAAGCTTTTCCCCAACCCTGCAGGAAAACCCGGTAAGGCTCTTGCTCTTGGGGTGAGCGCATCCCAGCCACCACCACCCGCACCTCCGCCTCCTGGACCTCCAGGGCGTAAGGAGGACTTAGGGGCACATCGGGAATCGCATGGCATCCCGCAAGCAACAGGAGTCCCAACCCGACTGGCCTCACCCACCCCAGAATAGAAGGGACTAAAGGGTATAGATGTCCCCGGAGCTGTAGGAAAGTTGCCCGACATTGGTGTCCGGCCATCCACCTCTACCTGGCCCTTCCAGGCCCACCTACCCTTAGGACGAGAGGAGGTGAAGGATGGAACGGGAGATCCAGATAAGCCCGGGAGATGTCCACCGGGACCGGCGCCAGTTCCTGGCCAAAATGGCCAGCGCCGTTTTCGCCTCTATGGTGGCGCCCGGCCTAGCCCAAGGTGTACCCCAGGCTCCAGCCACGCCCCTTACCCCGCAGGAGGAGGACGCCCTCCTCCGCATGCAGAAAGAGCTTGAGCGGGCCCTCAAGAACCCCAACCGCCGCTGGGGCATGGTCATTGACCTGAGGAAATGCGTGGGCTGCCATGCTTGCACGGTGAGCTGCATGGCGGAAAACCGCCTGCCGCCAGGTGTGGTCTACCGGCCCGTGAGCGAAGAAGAGGTGGGTACCTTCCCCCACGTCACCTACCGCTTCGTGCCCAGACCCTGCATGCAGTGCGACGAGCCCCCGTGCGTTCCCGCTTGTCCTTACGATGCCACTTGGAAAAGGAAGGACGGAATCGTCGAGATCGACTATGAGCTTTGCGTGGGGTGCGAAAAGTGCATCCCCCCCTGCCCCTACAACTCCCGTCACAAGGACGACGGCTACTTCTGGACGGAGAACACCCCGGGCCAAGGGCAGATGCCCTATGAGGAACTCCCCGTCTACGAGTGGGGCAAGAAGGTGAACCGGGACGACGAGGCAGGCCCCATGGACAAGGTGCGCAAATGCCACTTCTGCCTGCACCGCATTGAACGGGGCCTTTTGCCCCAGTGCGTGGTCACCTGCATCGGCCGGGCCACCTACTTCGGGGACCTCGAGGATCCCTCCTCCTTGGTTTCCGAGCTCATCAAGAAGCCCAACGTGATGCGCCTAAAGGAAGAGGTGGGCACCAAGCCCCGCGTTTACTACCTGGTTTAGGAGGTGAGCATGGAAAAGCTTTCCCGGCGCAACCTGTTAAAGCTTTCGGGCACAGGCGTTCTGCTGGGACCCCTCGGCCTTGCCCTGCAGGAGAGAGGTGCCCAGGGCATGGGGGCCTACGAGATCCAGCTTCCGGAGAACACCATCTACTCCAGCTGCCTCCAGTGCAACACCGGCTGCCCCATCAAGGTGAAGCTCTACGAGGGCGTGGCCAGCAAGATTGACGGCAACCCCGTTTCCCCCTGGACCTTCCGCCCCCACCTGCCCCTCAACACCGATATCCACACCCTGGCCAAGGTGGACGGGGCCCTCTGCCCCAAGGGCCAGGCAGGGATCCAGACCGCCTATGACCCCTACCGTATCCGCAAGGTGCTCAAGCGGGCGGGCCCCAGGGGAAGCGGCAAGTGGGAGGAGATCCCCTTCCACCAGGCGGTGAAGGAAATCGTGGAAGGGGGCAAGCTCTTTGCCCACCTGGGCGACGACCGGGTCTATCCCGGGCTGAAAGACCTCTGGGCCCTCAAGGACCCCGCCGTTATGACCCGCATGGCCCAGGCGGTGAGGGCCATCTGGGCGGAAAAGGATCGGGAGAAGAAAAAGGCCCTGGTAGAGAAGTTCAAGGAGGACTTCAAGGAATATCTCCACACCCTCATCAATCCCGACCACCCCGACCTCGGTCCCAAGAACAACCAGGTGGTCTTCGCCTGGGGCCGGCTCAAGGCGGGCCGCTCGGACTTCATCCGCTGGTTCTTCTCCCAAAGCTTCGGCACCGTTAACCTTCACGGCCACACCACTGTTTGCCAGGGCTCCTTGTACTTCACGGGCAAGGCCATGAGCGAACAGCCCACCTTTGACGCCTCAGGAAAGCTTTCCTGGTCGGGTGGGGCTAAGTTCTACTGGCAGGCGGACCTCTCCAAGGCCCGCTTCGTGGTGTTCGTGGGGGCCAACGTCTTTGAGGGGAACTACGGCCCCCCCTTAAGGGTGGGCTGGATCACGGAAAGGGCCAGCAAGGGGGAACTGGAATACGCCGTGGTGGACCCGCGGGCGCAGAAGGCGGTGAAGGGCGCAAGCCGCTGGATTGCCCCCAAACCCGGCCACGACGCCGCCATCGCCATGGGGGTGATCCGGCTTCTCCTGGAATGGGGCAAAATTGACGCCAAGTTCCTCTCTGCCGCCAACAGGGGAGCCGCCAAGGCCATCGGCGAGAGCAGCTGGACCAACGCCACCTGGCTGGTGAAGCTCAAAGACGGCAAGCCGGAAAGGCTTCTTAGGGCCAGCGACCTGGGCCTGCCCAAACCCAAGGCCAAGGTGGGGGACAAGGAGGTGGAGCTGGACGCCCCCGTGGTTCTTCAGGAAGACCGGCCCGTGGCCTTCAACCCCAACGACGAAGCTCAGCCGGTCTTTGGCGAGCTTTGGGTGAACACCACCTTAAACGGCATCCCGGTAAAGAGCGCCCTCCAGCTCATCAAGGAAGAAGCCTTCCGGCATCAGGTGAGGACCTGGGCGGCCTTCGCCGGGGTGGAGGAACCGGACATCCGCTTCCTGGCGGAGAAGCTGGCCCAGTACGGCAAGAAAGCTGTGGTAGACGTGCACCGCGGAGCTAGCCAGCACACCAACGGCTTCTACAACGCCTTTGCTTGGTTTACGGTTAACGCCCTTCTCGGCAACATTGACCACCAAGGCGGATTCGTGCAGGCCAGCACCTACGACATCACTGGGGGTAAGGCGGGAGGACCTTTCCCCATGGCCAAGCTCCACCCCAAACCCCTTTCGCCCTTTGGCATCAGCCTCATCCGCCATGAGGTCAAATACGAGGACACCACCCTCTTTGAGGGCTTTCCCGCCAAGCGGCCTTGGTACCCCCATGCCTCCGACGTCTACCAGGAGATCCTGCCCTCGGCGGCCCAGGGCTACCCCTATCCCATCAAAATCCTCTTCCACTACATGGGCTCCCCCGCCTACGCCCTGCCAGGAGGCGGCGAACAGATCAGGGCCATGCTGGACCCCGACAAAATCCCCCTCATCGTGGCCTTTGACATCGTGGTGGGGGATACCTACCTCTTCGCCGACTACATCATCCCCGACCTCTCCTATCTGGAGCGCTGGGAGTTCCAGGGGAGCCATCCCTCCATTATTTGGAAGGTCCAGCCAGTCCGCCAGCCTGCCATTGCCCCCATACCCGAAGAGGTGGAGGTCTTCGGTCAAAAGATGCCCATCTCCCTCGAGAGCTTCCTCCTCGCTCTGGCAGAGCACCTGGGCCTGCCGGGCTTCGGCGAAAAAGGGTTCGCCAACGGGATGCCTTTCACCCATCCCGACCACTTCTACCTGAAGCTGGCCGCCAACCTGGCCTTTGGGGAAAAGGCGGATGGCTCCGATGCCCTTCCCGAGGCCAGCGAGGAGGAGGTGGAGGTCTTCCGCAAGGCCCGCCGCCACCTTCCCTCCTCGGTATTTGACGAGGAGCGCTGGCGGAAAGCCATCGGCGACGAGGGCCTTTTCCGCCGGACCGTCTACCTCCTGAACCGGGGCGGGCGGTTCCAGGAGTTCGGCAAAGCCTACGCCCCGGGCGACCTGGTGGCCAACCGCTACGGGAAACAGGTCAACCTCTTCCTGGAAAAACAGGCCCTTTCTCTCCATCCCATGACGGGGAAACCCTACTGGCCCTTGCCCGCCTACTTCCCTCCGTACCAAGACGTTCTTGGCAACCAGCTCCGCGACCCTGGATACGGCCTTGTCCTTCTCACCCACCGGGACATCCTCCAGACCAAGAGCCGCACCATAAGCAACTACTGGCTCCTGGCCATCAAACCCGAAAACGAAATCCTGATAAACGCCCAAGATGCAGCACGCCTGGGGCTCCGGGATGGCCAGCTCGTCAGGGTGGTTTCCGCCACCAACCCTAAAGGGGAATGGGACCTGGGACCTTTCGGCAAGAAGCCCATGGTGGGCAAGGTCAAGGTGGTGCAGGGCCTGAGGCCGGGATGCGTTACCTTCCCCTTAGGTTGGGGCCACTGGACCTATGGCGCCAGCGACATGGTGATCAACGGCCAGGTGATCAAGGGAGACCCCAGGCGGGCCACGGGCATCCACGCCAACGCCGCCATGCGCCTGGACCCGTACCTTAAGGACATGGCCCTCACCGACGTGGTAGGGGGAAGCGTGGTCTTCTACGAAACCCGGGTGAACTTGATACCGGTCTAAGGATGTCCCCCGGGGTACCCCGGGGGACATCCTTCCTACAATACCCGTGTTAGGCTCTTTGCAGGGGTAGGAGGTGAACGGTGATACCTGCCTTCAGAAGCGCCCAAACCCAAACCCAGTGGGCCCTGGAGTTCATCCGCCTGGTCATGCTTCTTCTGTGCTTGGTGGGATGGGTGATGTATCCGGTGGAGCTCCTCCTCCTGGACCACTGGACGGAAAGCTGGCAGAGTAAGATCCCCTTCTTTGTAGCCATCCCGGGGTTCATTTTCACCCTGTGGGTGCTCTTTGACCGGAAAACCCCCTGGGTGAGGTGGGCCTTCATCCTCACCATGTGGGCTTCGGTGTTCACCGGTGTGCTCGGAGCCTACTTCCACTTGCTCTGGAACTTTGAGGGGGAGGTGGCCTGGGAGTTTGAGGCTGCCATGGAGGCCATGGCGGGAAGCCGCCCCGTCCTGGCGGCCCTGGCCTTTACCCACATAGGGGTAACGGGGCTTCTGGCCATCTACCGGGCCAAGTAGGAGGTGAGGTATGATCGAAGCCCTCATCAAAGCCCAAACCGAGGAGGAAAGGCTTTTGGAGTTCTTGCGCTCCATCTTCCTCCTCATCGCCCTGGTGGGGTTTGTCTTCTACGGCATGGAGCACTGGATCCTGGACCACTGGACGGAAAGCTGGCAAAGCCGCATCCCCTTCTTCGTGTCCCTGGTGGGGTTTCCCTTGACCCTTCTCATGTTCTTCCACCGGGGCAGGTGGGTTCGCTACCCCTTCCTACTCTGGATGCTGGTAACCGTGGCCACAGGCATCCTGGGGGCTTACTATCACCTACTTTGGAATGCCCAGGATGCCGAGGTAAGCCTTTGGAGCCTCAAGGGGTTTCTGGAAGCCTTTGAAGGAAGCCGCCCTGTGCTGGCAGCCCTGGCGCACACGCATGTGGGGGCGGTGGCCTTCGTGGTGGGCATAACCATAAGGGACTAACGGGAGGTAAGAGGTATGAGAAAGGGCATCGTCTGGCTTCTGGTTCTGGTCCTGAGTGGGGCGCTGGCCCAGGCACCCAAGGTGGATGGGAGGATCGCCAGCGGGGAGTACGCCAAAACCTACAAGCACGAGAAAAGCGGCATCACCCTGCACTGGAGCATCGTGGGGGACACCCTGTATCTGGCCCTCGAGGGCAAGAGCAAGGGCTGGATCGGCATGGGCTTCCTGCCGGAGAAGACCGACAAGAAGAAGGGGGCGGACCAGTACCTCTTCTACATGGAAGGGGGCAAGCTGGTGGCCCTGGACATGTACCAGATGAAGCGCACGGGAGCCCCGGTAACCGACGAGAAGGAGGGAGGGAAAAACTCCATCCTGGCTGCTGCGGCCACCTACGAGGGCGATACCTGGGTGGTGGAGTTCAGCCGCAAGCTGAAAACCGGGGAAGCCACCGACGTGGAGATCACCCCGGGGAAAAAGCTCATCGTCCTCCTGGCCCACGCGGAAAAGATGGACCCCAAGGAGGAGCATAAGAAGACCGAGCGCTGGTACCTCGAGGACTTCGTCTTCTAAGGGCTTCCACCCCTCGGGCCTGGAACCCCCATCCAGGCCCATTGTCTTATCACGGGATAGATACCCTTGACTTTTGCAGACTCATAGGTACCATAAAAGGCATGAACCGGCCGCAGCCCATCCAACCCCTTTATCTCGGTCTTTTTCTCCTGGCGACCCTAGGTCTTTCCTACGCTGTTTGGCTGGCTTCCGGTGTCAGGCTGGTCCTGGCCTTCTGGGTAGCCATCCTCCTAGGACTAGCCCTTTTCCACGCCAAGTTTGGCTTCGCCTCGGGGTTCCGGCGTTTCCTCCTCACGGGAGAAAGCCGCTTATTGAGGGCCCACTTTCTCCTCTTTACCCTCGCCAGCCTGCTTTTCTTCCCCTTCCTGGTCCAAGGGGAGGCCTTTGGCCAGGCGGTGCAGGGGTTTGTGGTGCCCATCGGGATCGCCCTCGCCGTGGGGGCTTTCCTTTTCGGTATCGGCATGCAGCTTGGGGACGGGTGCGCCTCCGGTACCCTCTACCACACGGGAAGCGGGGACAGCCGGGGGATTTTGGTCCTCCTGGGCTTCATGGTGGGTTCTTTGCTGGGGGTCTACCACCTTCCTTACTGGCAAGCCCTTCCCGCCTGGAACCCAGGTAGTGCCCTTACCTGGTTTCCCTCCCCCTACATGGGCCTTCTCCTCTGGATAGGCCTTTTGGCCTTCCTCTACCTTCTGGTTTCCCGGGTGGAAAAAAGGCGCACGGGCCAGGTGGTACCTCTCTGGCAACGGGAAGCCACCCACCCCCTCTTCGGCCCTTGGAGCCTGGTGGGAGGTGCCGCAGTCCTAGCCTTAGGAAGCCTCTTTATCCTCCTATTATTGGGCCGCCCCTGGGGGGTAACGGCGGCCTTCGCCCTTTGGGGAGGCAAGCTGGCCCAACTTCTGGGGATCCCGGTGATGGATTGGGCCCTCTTCAACAACCCGGCCTTCGCCGAAAAACTAGAGCAGAGCATCCTGAAAGACCCCACCAGCGTGACCAACTTCGGGGTCTTCCTGGGAGCTTTCCTGGGAGCCACCCTGGGTGGCGCCTTTAGGCTTCAGGACCTGCGCCGCATCCCCTGGACCACCCACCTAGGGGTCTTCCTGGGAGGGGTGCTCATGGGCTACGGAGCCCGGCTGGCAGGGGGTTGCAACATCGGGGCCTACCTGGGGGGCACTGCCTCCTTCAGCCTCCACGGTCCCCTCTGGGGGGTCTTCGCCCTCCTGGGCACCGCCCTGGGGGTGCGGCTTAGGCCCGCCTGCCGCCTGGAAAACGAAGGCAGGACGGGAAAGAGCCTGCCTAGCACTTGAGGTAGGTGGGGAGGACCTCCTCCAGGGCCTTGGGCGCCGGGAGGAGGTCCTTTAGGGCTTCGGGAAAGGGAGCGGTGTTCCCCTCCTTCAGCATGAGGTACTGGTCCTGGGTGATGGGGGCGAAGGGCAGGCGGGATAGGAGGGGTACGGCCAGGTCCGTCAGCCAAAGGGGTATGGGGAGAAAGGGTTTCCTCCGGCCCACAACCCTCATGCAAAGCCCTAAAAGCTCCCGGAAGGTGTACTCCTTGGGCCCCACCAGGTCAAAGGTGCCCTCGAGGCCCCTTTCCAAAGCCCCAGCAAAGGCTTCGGCCACATCCTCCACGTAGACGGGGCGAAAGCGGAAGCTTCCATCCCCGATGAGGGGCACGAAGGGCCAGGGCCCACAGACCAAGCCCCTCAGGACTTGGCCAAAGAACTCGTCCCCGGGGCCGAAGATGAGGCTGGGGCGGAAAATGGCGTAGCTTAAGCCGCTTTCCTGCACCAACTCCTCGGCCTCCGCCTTGGTTTCGTGGTAGCGGCTTCCCGACCCCCGCCTGGCCCCCAGGGCGGACATGTGAAGAAGCCGGCCCACCCTAGCCCGCTTTAGGGCCACAAGAAGGTTCCTGACCCCTTCCACGTGCACCTGGCGGAAGGTCTGGTCCTTCTCCCGGATGATCCCCGCCAGGTAGATGGCGGCCTCCACCCCCTCGAGGGTCGGTACCTCCCGGGTAATGTCCCCGGGGATGTGGACCGCCCCCTTGGGAAGGTCCCTGGGGGTGCGGGAAAGGACCAAGGGGGTGTGGCCCCCTTGCACAATCCGGGCCACCAGGTGCCGGCCCACAAAGCCCGTCCCGCCAACGACCAGAACCCTCATCCCAAGCGTCCCAAGGCTCTCTTCGTCCTCCTTTGCACCTAGAGAGCTAACGGTAGACTGCCCCAACCTGCCTTCCACCGCCCAGCTCCAAGGCCGGGGAGGACTTTAGGCATTCTCCCAGAAAGACCAACCCAAGGGTGTTACCCCAGCCACAAAGGAGGCCCCCGCCCCCTTTGGGGGCGGGGCTAGGCGAGCGTCAGGACTTAGTCAAACTTGTTCTGTTGCAGGAGGCTAGCCGTCTGCTGCACGGAAGGGATAGCCCCTGCCACCTTGCGGAGGTTAGCCCGGGTGCCCTTGTACCACGGAATGGTGGTCTTGGGATCGGTGTAGCCCGAAACCAAGGAGTTGGAAGTGCCCCGCCAGTGGTACATGACCAGGAAGAGCATCCCTGGCTTCACCGCATCGGTCACGTAAACCATGAAGGTGCCGTTTCCTTCTTCGTTGTAGACCTCCACCAGGTCCCCCGACTGGAGGCCAAGCCGCTTGGCATCCTGCGGGTTGACCTCCACATAGGGCAAGGGGAGGGCCATTGCCTTTTCCGGCAGGTGACGGTCGTGGTAGGCGGTCTGCCAGATGGTCTGGGCCCGCCCCGTGGTGACCCAGAAGGGATACTGTCGGGCCCTTTCCCCTTCCAGGTACTTGGCCACCTCCGGAGGGTAGCCCTCCCAGTCGTCGGTGCCGTACCACTTGAACTTGCCGTCGGAGGTGCCGAACTTGTGGGTGTAACGGCGCACGGTACCCACCAGCTTCCCGGTCTTGGGATCCCGGCGCACAGGTGTTTGTATGCCTTGCTGGCCCACCTCCTTGAGGAACTTATAGGTGACCCCCTTGTAGTTCTCGGGCTCCAGCTTGGCCTCGTCCTCCTCGCTCACCCGGTTGTCGCTGAACTCCTCCGCCCCGGCCAGGAAGACATCCTCATCGGTGTTCCAGTTCTTGCCGAACTCAAACTTGGCGGCCTCCTGGTGCTTGCCCTCGGCCCGGTAGAGCTCGGCGATTCGCAGGCCCACCCACTTGAAGATCTCCCAGTCGGGCTTGGCCTCACCGGGGGGATCCATGAACTTCTCGTACAGGCGGAGCAGACGGCTATTGCAGTTGATGGAGGTGTCGTTGGCCTCACCCCAGGCGGCCGCAGGCAGGATCAGGTGGGCGTCGCGGGCGGTTTCCGTCATGTAAATGTCCTGGACCACCATGAAAAGGGCATCCGGGTCGGAGTAGAGCACGTCCAGGATTTTCTTCACCCGTTCCTGGATGGTCCCAGGCTCCCCACCAGCACCCAGGGCCTTGGTGAGCTTCTCCGTACGCTCGTGGATGCGCTTGCGGAAGACCTGGGCGTTTGGCGTGGACAAATAAGGATCGGTGGCGATCACCCAGTAGAACTTGCCCTTGCCGTCCGTGAGGAACTTGTCCACGTTGACAGGGGGGCCACCCCGGTAGATGGAGCCTGGGGTGGGGGCAGGAGGCCGCACGTACCCCTCCTGGTGCCCGCCCTGACGGCCGCAGCCCGTGCCGGGGCGGCCGATGTTGTGGGTGAGGACCGCCAGCTGCACGATGGCCGCCACCTGATCGTAGTTCTTCATGTTCCAGATGATGCCCTTCTCGTAGATGGTGAGGGTGCGGCGCTTGAACTTGCCCGCCTTGGGCTTGGCAATCCAGTCCGCAGCCTTCTCAATCTGGGCCCTGGGCACGCCGGTGATCCTTTCCACCTCGGCCATGAACTCGGCATAGGGCACCTGAAGCTTGAGGCTCTTCTGCTTGTACTCCTCGAAAAGCTTCATGTCGGTGCGGGCCTCGAGGTAGGCCATGTCGTAGTAGCCCCGCTCCCAGATCACCCGGGCGATGGCATTGGCCAGGATGTAGTCCGTGCCCAAGTTGGGCTGAAGGAGAAGGACCCGGTCCTTGGCCACGGTTTCGGCAATGGTATAGGAGGAGGTCTTCCGCGGGTCAATCACGATCAGGTACCCGGGTTCCGCAGGCTCCCCTCGGTCAAAGACCTTCTGCTTTTCCGCCACCGTGTTTCCCTGGATGTTGGGGAGCATGTGCTCGGCGTAGAACACCGTGGCGGTTTCGTACGGGTTAGCCCCCCAGAGAACGATGGTGTCGGCCAGCCGGGCGTCCTCATAGGTGTAGTTGAGCTCGTGCACCCCCCGCTCGCGGCTACCCCAGACCTCGGAGTTATAGGCGGGCCGGTTGTGAATGGCGATGTGCTTCACGGAGAGGGCGGTAAAGAAGAGCTTGCCCGCCCCGTAGTTGTCCTCAAACCCCTGGCCCGAGCCCCCGTGGTCGTAGCACTTCACGGCGATGTTGTCGTCGCTGCCATCCCGGTCCCGGATACCTTTGATCAACCCGGCCATGAGGGTCAGGGCATCCTGCCAGGTGATGGCCTGGAACTGGTCCCCCACCCGCAAGAGGGGATAGAGGAGGCGGTCCTGGGTACCCCGGTCCAGGCTCCACACGGTAAGGGCGTTGGTGCCACCCCGGATAGAGTAGTTGCCCCGGTTGATGGGACTGTCCTTGGCGGGCACGATCACCACGTGGTACTGGCGGCCGTCCTTGCCCACGGTAATCCCGTGCATGGTCTCCGTGTAGCTCTGACCAGCCAGGGGAGGCTGGGCCCGGGAAAGATCCAGGCCGAAAGCGTTCTGGTCAGGCTTCAAGCCGCCCTGCTCGCCCACCGGCCAAACGTACACCTTGTAGCCGCAACCCACGTTGCAGTACTGGCACACCGTGTTGTGCACCCGAGCGTTCTTGGGAGGAATGGGAAGCTGGTCCCTTCTAGGAATAAGCGCCATACCCTACACCT
Organism: Thermus sp. KWY1; assembly: GCF_057547025.1. Classification (NCBI taxonomy): domain Bacteria; kingdom Thermotogati; phylum Deinococcota; class Deinococci; order Thermales; family Thermaceae; genus Thermus; species Thermus sp. KWY1. Next base: position 95,060 of record NZ_BAAJPG010000017.1, on the reverse strand, counting down.
CCTACACGTTCTTAACCCGGCCCCAGATGAGACCGGCCACGGCCACCGCGTAAATATCACCCTTGCCGTCTATGCGCAAAGGAATCTGGGGAAGCCAGGAGCTGGCCAGGCCCTGGTAGGTCTGCCCGGCCTTGGCGGGGTCGAACATGGAGTAGTGGCACCGGCAGATGAACCTCCCCCCCTCGTATTGGATAGGGCAACCCATATGGGTGCAAAGGCCCGAGAAGGCCACGATGTCCCGCCCAGGCCCCACGCCTCCAATGGCCGGCTTGCCCAGCTTAACCAGGATGGCCGGGGCGGAGGCATCGGGGTAGTTGAAGGTGATGGGCTGGCCCGTTTTCACCTGGGCAACGTTGGCCACCTTCACCGCCGGGTACGTAAGGCTGGGTGCATATCCCAACTGGGCCTTCCCCCCTGCGGTGAAGAGGGCGGTGGCCGCCGCCGTCAGCTTGACAAACCGCCTACGCGACAAGGTTTGCGTCATAGCCACACACCTCCTTGGGTGCAGTTGAAGGCTATCAAACACAAGGGACTTTTGTCAATCCCTTTTGATATCGGTCCATATACCCCAAAAGGGTATTGGGTTGTTTCCGCCCTCCCGATGGGCCCTCAAAGGCATCAGGAATCTCGCGTTTGGCATAAGCATCCTTTCCCAAACGAGGGACCTTTGCTAAAGTATAGCCTGATGGCTTGTGATCCAGCGCCCGGCCGCCCCAATGTGGCCCTTAAGTTGACCGAAGCCCTGGCGCATCCCGCCAGGCTGACCATCGTCCGCCTCCTAGCGGAGCTTCCCGACGAGCACACCGCCTTTGACCCCCGCTGCGGCACCGCTTACGGGGTGTGCTTTTGCCATCTGAAGGAGAAGACCGGGCTTTCGGGCCCCACGGTAAGCCACCACCTCAAGATCCTTCGGGAAGCCGGGCTGGTGGAGGGCGTGCGGGTGGGGCGTTGGACCTATTTCCGCCTTAAGCCAGGGGGCCTCGAGGCCCTAGCCCACGAGCTCCTTCACCTGGCCCGCCAAGCGGAGAGGGCCGCCGCCAAGGCGGGGTAAGCGCTTGTCTAAAAACCCCACCCCTGCCACCATGAGGGCATGGGAGAGATCCGGGTGGGTACCGCCAGCTGGACGGACGAAACCCTCCTCGCCTCCGGGTGGTATCCTCCCGAGGTACGCCACCATCCCGAGAAGCGCCTCCGCTACTATGCGGAGCACTTTGACACCGTGGAGGTGGACAGCACCTTCTACGCCCTACCCCGGCGGGAGGTGGTGGCGAAATGGGCAGAGAGGACCCCAGCGGGCTTTCTCTTCCACGTGAAGGCTTTTTCCGCCTTTACCGGACATGGCCTCGAGGCCGCCACCCTTCCCAAGGACCTTCGCTCCCTTCTCCCCAAAACCGAAGGCCACCTGGCCCAGCGGGAAATCCCCCAAGAGGTTCTAGAGGAAGCCTGGAACCGCTTCTTCGCCGCCATCACCCCCTTAAGGGAGGCGGGCAAGCTGGGGTACCTGCACTTCAGCCTTCCGCCCTGGACCGAACCCAAGCCCCGAAGCTTTCGCTACCTGGAGCACCTGGCAGAGAGGACCCAAGGCTACTGGGTGGCGGTGGAGTTTCGCAACCCCAGGTGGTACGTGGCCTGGGGATTCGTGAGGAAGGAACTGGAGCGGCTCGGCCTCATCCACGTGAGCGTGGATGCCCCACCCCATCCCGAGGCCCCACCCCGGGTCCTGGAACCCACCCACCCCGTGGCGGTGCTCCGATGCCACGGAAGGAACGCAGAGTCCTGGAAAGGCCCCCACCAGAAGCCCTACGAGCGCTTCAACTGGCGTTACTCGGAAGAGGAGCTTCAGGACCTGGCCCAGGCTACCCTGACCCTTGCGGAGAAGGCCGAGACGGTTTTCGTCATCTTCAACAACAACTACGGCACCCAGGGCGTGGAGGCAGCCCTGGGGCTTAAAGGCCTCCTGGGCCTAGGGCCTCCCTCCTGGGCCAAGAAGCTCCTTTAACCCCTAGGGTTTCATGCTACCTTGAGGGGGATGGCGCGCCCTCCCCTGTCCGAGGCCCAGGAGGACTACCTTAAGCAGCTTTTCCTCCTGGAGGCGGAGCGGCAAGGCCCGGTGCCCACCCAGGCGCTTGCCGAGCGCTTGGGGGTTAAACCCCCCTCGGTGACGGAGATGCTCAAGAAGCTCACCGCCTTGGGCCTGGTGGAGCATGCCCCCTACCAGGGGGCCCGGCTCACCGAGGCCGGGCGGCGGATCGCCCTGGAGGTCCTAAGGCACCACCGGCTCCTCGAGGCCTACCTGCACCAGGCCCTCGGCTACGGTTGGGAAGAGGTCCACCAGGAGGCGGAACGGCTAGAGCACGTGATCAGCGAGGCCTTTGAGGAAAGGATCGCCGAGTTGTTAGGCCACCCTCCCTTTGACCCCCACGGGGACCCCATCCCCACCAAGGACCTGGCCCTGCCGGAAGCCCCAGCCCTCCCCCTCTCCCAGGCCCCCTTGGGGAAGGCCCGGGTGGTGCGGGCCCTGGCCCAGGACCGGGGCACCCTCAACCTCCTGGCCAAGCTGGGCCTGGTTCCTGGAAAGGTCCTTAGGGTGGTGGAGAAAGGTGACGGGGTGGGCATCGAAATGGCAGGGGAGGTATTGCGCCTTCCCGAGGAGCTGGCCCAGGCCATTGGGGTAGAGGCCCTTCAGGAAAGGGCCCCGTAAACCAGGGTGCGGAAGGCCAGGCCAAGCCGCTGCCCAAGCCGGGAGTGAAGAGCCTTTTCCGGCTCCAGCACGGAAAGGAGATTGGGGGCCTGGGTGAAAAGCAAGGCGCTCAGTTCCAGGGGGGGATCCACCAGGAAATACGTGCCGGCAAACCCCCACCAGTAGAAGTCGCCGGGGCTTCCCGGAGCCAGACCCCCATGGCCCAAACGCACCGCCACCCCCAGGCCAAAGCCGTAACCCGGACCTGGGGTGTACTCCAAGCCCCGCCGCAACCCGGCTTCGTAAAGGGGACCCAGGTGGTCGTGGGTCATGAGGCGGCACAGGCTCGGGTGCAACACACCCCGGCCCGTGCGCAGGGCCTCCAGGAACCGCAGGTAGTCCCAGGCCGTGCTCACCCCGCCCAGGCCCCCCGCATACCGGGGGGGCTCCGCCTCCACGGGGATCAGGCGGATGGACCTGCCCGTTTCCGGGTCTTGGGGGAAGGGCTTTGCCAAACGGGTGGGATCCCTGGCCAGAAAACCCGAGTCCCGCATCCCCAAGGAGGCGAACACCCGTTCCTCCAAGAGCTCCGCTAAGCTTTTCCCCGAAAGCACCTCCAAAAGATGTCCAAGCACATCGGTGGAAAGCCCGTACTCAAAGGCCGCTCCCGGCTGAAAGCGCAGGGGCAAAGCGGCCAGGCGCCCAAGAAACTCCTCCCGGGAAAGGTCAAACCGGTCCACCCCCGCCTCCAGGTAGAGCCGCTTCACCGGGGAGCGGAAGAAGACCCCATAGGTAAAGCCCGCCGTGTGCCGCAGGAGGTCGTAGACGGTGAGGGGCCGCCTCAGGGCCTCGAGGGCCACCTCCTCCCCCACTTCCCGCCCCACCTTGACCCCGGCGAACCCCGGCAGGTACTTTTCCACAGGGTCCAGAAGGGAAAGGCTGCCCTCCTCCACGAAGGTGAGGGCTAGGGCGGAAACCCATGGCTTGGTCATGGAGTAGATGCGGAAAAGAGCGTCTTCCCGCATGGGAAGAGCCCTTTCCGGATCCAGATACCCCCCCACTCCCTGGTAGATCACCTCTCCCCCCCGGGCCACCAGGGCCACGTACCCGGGAAGAAGCCCCTCAGCCACCTGCCTCTTCAAAAAACCATCCAGCCGGGAAAAATCCATGGTTCCCCCTTGGGGACCTAGCCTCCCTACCCTCAGGCGGGAGCAGCCCCCACCGTTCTACCCCCGTCCACGAAGAGGACCTGGCCGGTGATGAAGCTGGATTCATCCGAAACCAGGAAAAGGGCGGCGTAGGCCACCTCTATGGGCTGGCCGGCCCGGCCCAAGGGTGTGGCGGCGATGGCCTTCTCCCGCACCTTCTCCGGCACCTTAGCCGTCATCCGGGTCTCGATGAACCCGGGGGCCAGGGCGTTCACCCGGATCCCGTACCGCCCCAGCTCCAGGGCTAGGGTGCGGGTAAGCCCCACCACCCCCGCCTTGGAAGCCGCATAGTTGGCCTGCCCCAGGTTACCCAGGTACACCCGGGAACTGGTGAGCACAATGGAACCAGGGTTCCGCTCCCGCATGGCCTCGGAGGCCGCTTTGGCCACCAGGAAGCTTCCCGTAAGGTTCACCCTCAACACCGCCTCCCAGTCCTCCAGGGGCATCTTCCAGTGGAAGTTGTCCCGGGTGATGCCGGCATAGTGCACCACCCCGTCCAGGTGGCCCATGGCCTGAAGGGCCTCCTGGAATCCCCTCTCCACGGAAAGCGGGTCGGCCACGTTCATGGGAAGGGCCAAGGCCCCCGTGGCCGCCGCCGCCTCCCTTAGGGGCTCCTCCTCCAGATCGCAGGCCACCAACCTGGCCCCCTCCTGGGCAAAGAGCTCCAGGGTAGCCCGGCCGATCCCGTGGGCCGCTCCCGTGATCAGCACCACCTTGTCCTTTAGCCGCATCCGCCACCTCCTGTGTCTGGCGACCGAACGGTCGGTAAGTTCACCCTACCCCGTGGCGGGGTTTCCGTCAAGGGCTTCTTGGCCTCACCCCAGCCGCCAGGCGTAGTAAGGGGTTTCCACAAAGGCCGGGGGCCCTCCCAGATACACCCTGAGCCCCGGAAGGATCAGGGTCTCCCCCTCCCACTCAAAGGCCAGGGGGTCCACCGGCAAAGGGTAGTGGAGAACCCCTTCCCGGGGCAGGCCAAGCCGCAGGCGCTCGGGCAGGGAAAGCTTACCCACCAGGAGGTAACGGGCCCTCTTGGGTCCGGATTCCGTGTAAAAGGCCACCTCCTCCCCTAGGTCCAGGAGGAAAGCCCGGCCACGGATGTAGAGCCTGGCCCTATCCGTCCAGGTAGACATGGGGCCTCCCCATGAGGTGGGCCACCCGCACCCCTGGGCCGTAGAGGTTTTGCAGAAGGGCTTCCGTGAGCACCGCCTCCGGCCTCCCTTCCGCCAAAAGCCGTCCCCCTTTCAACACCGCCACCCGTCCGGCCAAAGCCGCCTGGTTGGGGTCGTGAAGGACGGAAAGAATCCCCATCCCCTTGGCAACCAGGTTTTGGAAGAGAGCAAGAAGCCCACCCTGGTATTCCAGGTCCAGGAAGGTGGTGGGCTCGTCCAGAAGGAGGTAGCGGGGCCTCGCCGCCAGGGCCCGGGCCAGAAGAACCCGCTGGCGTTCCCCGCCGGAAAGGCTACCCAGGTACCGGCCCCGGAAACGGGAAGCCCCCGTAACCTCCAAAGCCCACTCCACCGCTTCCACATCCTCCCACCCCTCGCGCCCCCAAAGGCCCAGGTGGGGAAGCCTTCCTAAGCGCACCACCTCCTCCACCAAGAGCCCCTCCGGGTAGGGGCCTCCCTGGGGCAGGTAGGCGAGGAGCCGGCCCCGGGCATAGCTTCCATAACCCCGAAGGGGCTTTCCCTCCAGAAAGACCCCCCCTGCCCTGGGCCGGAGGAGCCCCGCCATAACCCTCAGAAGGGTGCTCTTCCCCGATCCATTGGGGCCCAAAAGGGCCACCCACTCCCCCGGCCTTACGGCCAGGTCCACCCCTAAGAGGGCATAGGGCCCCACGATCCCCTTGGCCTCAAGCCCTTCCACGCCGCCTCCACATCAGGTACAGGAAGAATGGCCCCCCAAGAAGAGTGGTCACCACCCCCACGGGAAGCTCCGCCGGCCGGGTAAGGGTGCGGGCCAGGAGGTCCGCCAGCGTTAGGAGAACCGCCCCGCCTAGGGCAGAAGCAGGCAGAAGCAACCGGTAATCCTCGCCCAAGAGGCGCCGGAGGAGATGGGGGGTAATCAGGCCCACGAAGCCGATGATCCCCGCCTGGGCCACGGCAGCAGCCACCAACAGGCTTGCGGCAAGGAGGAGGAGGAGTTTCAGGCCCTCGAGGGGTAGCCCCATGCTCCGGGCCACCTCCTCCCCCAGCTGGAGGGCGTTCAACACCCGCCCCAAAAGCAACAGCGGGGGAAGCGCCAGAAGGAAAAAGAGGACCATGGCCTTCACCGAAGGCCAGCCCATGAAGGCCAGGTTGCCCAGGGTGTAGGCGAAGACCGCCCGCACTCGGTCGGCGTCCTGCATCATCAGGTAGGTGGTGGCCCCGGTCAAAACGCTCCCCACCACCACCCCCGCCAGGACCAGCTCCCCCGTCCGGGCCGCGCCCCCTGCCAGAACCAGGGTGAGGAAGGTGGCGGAGAGGGCCCCGAGGAACCCGAAGAGGGTGGCGGAAAGGGGAAGGCTTTGGAAGATGGCCTGCTGGGCAAAGGCGGGGGCCAGGCCCCCCAGCAAGCTGGCCAGAAGGGTCACGGCGAAGGCTGCTCCCGCCGCCGAGCCCATGAGGTAGGGGTCGGCCAGGGGATTGCGGAAAAGCCCCTGGAAGCTGGCCCCCGCCACCCCCAAGGCCGCCCCCACCAGCATCCCCCCCAGAACCCTGGGGAGCCGCATCTCCGTGACGATGGGATTCTCCTTTAGGCCCAAAAGGGCTTGGAGCACCTCGCCCGGCGGTAGGCTCACCGCCCCCATGGCTACCCCCAGCACCAGGGCCAGGAGGAGCAGGAGGAGGAGCCAGAAAAAGACCAGGCTCCGCCTAAGGGCCAGGGGGAGGGCCCGGGTCATGGCCTAGCGCCCGTGGAAGCAATCCACCAGAAGCCTAAGCCCCTGGGCCACCCGGGGGCCTGGACGGGAGAGGAGGCTATCCTGACCCCCGGTAAACACGCAGATGCGCCCTGTCTGCACCGCCTTCACCCGGCTCCAGCCAGGCCTGGCCCGGATGGTTTCCAGGGCACCCGGGTAGGTGGCCACGATCACCTCGGGGTTCTTCTCCACCACGAACTCGGGGGCGATCTTGGGGAAAAGGCCCAGCTCCTTGGGGATGATGTTCACCCCCCGGGCCTTTTGGATCAGGACCCCGATGAAGCTCTCCGGACCCACGGTGTAGGGGGTGGGGTCGATCTCGTAGTAAACCCGGGGCCGGGTCGGGGCCTTGGCCGCCCGGGACTCCTCCTGGTACACCTCCCGCTGAATCTGGGCCACCAGGCGCTCCGCCTGGGCCTCGAGGCCAAGAAGCCTCCCCAGGGTGCGGGTGGTGCGGAAGATGTCCTCGTAGGTCTCGGTGCGCACCGCATACACCGTTAGGCCCGCCCGCTCCAGGGTTTCGTACAAACGCCCGTACTTGGAAACCAGAACCAGATCCGGCTTCAGGGAGACGATGAACTCGGGGTTGGGATTGTAAAGCCCCCCCGCCTTGGGCAGGGCCTTCACCCTCTCGGGCCAGTCGGAGTAGTCGTCGGTGGCCACGATGCGGTCGCAAGCCCCTAGGGCGCAGACCGTTTCCGTCACCGAGGGCAACATGGTGACGATCCGTTTGGGCGGTGCCTTGACGGTAACCGTGCGCCCAAGGTCGTCGGTGACCGTCAAGGGGAAAGCCAAGGCCAAGGCCCAAAGAGCTGCCAGGAAGACCAGTATCCTTCTCATACCTACCTCCCTAAGGCCGCTAGGGCCAGGCCCGGGGGAGGTAGGGAAAACCCCTGCCGGAAAGCGGCAGGGGCGCAAATGGCTTTGCAAACCCCCATCGCTCCCCCATCCGCGTGAGGTGCCCGCCTCGGGGTCTGGCGGGCGGCCCTGGCAGGTATTCGGGCTTCCGGCCTGCGAAGCTTAAGCCCAAAGCGTGGCCGGTTACCGTTGCGGGACAGCGCCGGACTTGCACCGGACTTCCCCACTTTAAGCCTGGACTACGCGCCCAGGCACCAGGGCAACGGACCTGGCTTTGAGGCCCTAGCGGGCCTTAAGGCCAGGCTAAGCCTAACGGGGCAAAAAGGCAAGGGCTTGACACATCCGGGGACGGGTGATTTACTTAGTCCCGAGAACGAACTAAAGGGCCAAGGGAAAGGAACTGGGATGCGCAAAGGGGACACGCAGGAAATCCGCAGGCTCAACCGCCGGGCCATCCTGGCCCACCTGAGGCGGGGCCCCCTTACCCGGGCGGACCTTTCCCGGCTTACCGGTTTGGCTAAAAGCGCGGTAAGCCGCCTGGTGGATGAGCTTTTACAGGAGGGCCTTCTGGAGGAAGGGGCCTTTACCTCTCCCCCCGTGGGCCGGCCCGGCACCCTCTTGCACCTGCGCCCTGGCGTCCGCTTTGCCCTAGGCGCGGAACTGGGGGTGGAGGAGACCGTCCTTCTGGCCCTGGACTGGCGGGGAGAGGTTCTATGGGCCAGGGAATGGAGCCACCCCCGGGAGGCCGGTCCCAGGGAACGCCTGGAACGGCTTCTGCAGGAAATTCTTCCCCATGTACCGGGGCCCTTGGGCCTGGGGTTCACCCTGCCTGGGGTGGTGGTGGAGGACCGGCTCCTCCTGGCCCCCAACCTGGGCTGGAAAAACCTGGACCTGCGGCCCCTGCTCTCCCACTTTCCCCTGCCCACGGCCTTGGAAAACGATGCCAAGGCCTCGGCCCTGTCCGAGGTCTTCTTTCACGGCGAGGCTAACCTCGCCTACCTGGTGCTCAGCACGGGCTTGGGAATCGGGGTGGTATCGGATAGCCGGATCCTGCGGGGAGCGGGTGGGGCCGCTGGGGAGCTGGGCCACTGGCTCGGCCAGGGGCACAAGCCCTGCGCCTGCGGCCGGGTGGGATGCTTGGAAACCGAACTGGGCCTCGGTGCCCTCTTGGAGCACTACCGGTCCCTGGGCGGAAAGGCAGGGGACCTCGAGGCCCTGCTCCAGCAGGCCAAGCAGGGGGAGGCTTTGGCCCTCGAGGCCATCCACCACTTGGGTGAGGCCTTGGGACGCTTCCTGGCCAACCTGGCTGTGGCCTACGACCCGGCCCGGGTGGTCATAGGGGGCAAGGCGGCCGAGTTCTTCCCCTACCTGGAGCAATCCTTGCGCCAGTCCTTGGCGGCCCATGCCTTCCTGGAAGCCCATCGTTCCTTGCCCGTGCAACCTTCCCTTTATGGTCACCTGGCCCCGGCGGTGGGTGGGGCCAGCCTCTTTTTGGTGAGGTTTTTCGAGCTGGGCGGCCTGTGGGCGGAAAGCCCACGTCGCAATGGAGGTAGGTATGAGGAAGTGGCTTTTGGCGATCGGCGTGGCCTTGGGGCTTAGCGCCCTGGCCCAGACGGGCAAGCTGGAGATCTTCTCCTGGTGGGCGGGAGACGAAGGCCCGGCCCTCGAGGCCCTCATCCGGCTTTATAAGCAAAAGTATCCCGGTGTGGAGGTCATCAACGCCACGGTTACCGGCGGGGCAGGGGTGAACGCCAAGGCGGTCCTGAAGACCCGCATGCTGGGCGGTGACCCGCCCGACACCTTCCAGGTGCACGCCGGGCAGGAACTCATCGGCACCTGGGTGGTGGCCGACCGCATGGAGGACCTCACCAGCCTCTTCCGGCAGGAGGGTTGGCTCCAAGCCTTCCCCAAGGGCCTCATCGACCTCCTCTCCTACAAGGGAGGCATCTGGAGCGTGCCCGTCAACATCCACCGCTCCAACGTCATGTGGTACATCCCCGCCAAGCTGAAGGAATGGGGGGTGACCCCGCCCAAGACCTGGGCGGAGTTCCTCGCCACCTGCCAGACCTTGAAGCGGAAGGGCCTTGAAGCACCCTTGGCCTTGGGCGAGAACTGGACCCAGCAGCACCTTTGGGAAAGCGTGGCCCTGGCCACCCTGGGAGCCGACGGCTGGAATAACCTCTGGAGCGGCAAGCTAAAGTTCACCGACCCCAAGGCGGTGGCCGTATGGGAAACCTTTGGCAAGGTGCTGGATTGCGCCAACAAGGACGCCGCGGGGCTTTCCTGGCAACAGGCGGTGGACCGGGTAGTCCAGGGCAAGGCCGCTTTCAACATCATGGGCGACTGGGCCGCCGGCTACATGAGCACCACCTTGAAGCTCAAGCCCGGCACCGACTTCGCCTGGACCCCGTCCCCTGGCACCTCCGGGATCTTCATGATGCTCTCCGACTCCTTTGGCCTGCCCAAGGGAGCCAAGAACCGGCAAAACGCCATCAACTGGCTCAAGCTAGTGGGCTCCAAGGAGGGCCAGGACACCTTTAACCCCCTGAAGGGCTCCATCGCCGCCCGGCTGGACTCCGACCCCGCCAAGTACAACGCCTACGGCCAGTCGGCCATGAAGGACTGGAAGTCCAACCGCATCGTGGGCTCTTTGGTGCACGGGGCGGTGGCACCCGAAAGCTTCATGAGCCAGTTCGGCACGGTGATGGAGATCTTCTTGCAAAGCAGGAACCCACAAGCGGCGGCCAACGCCGCCCAGGCCATCGCCAACCAGGTGGGCTTGGGCCGCTAGAACCCCTCGGCCCGTGGGGGCAAAAGCCCCCACGGGCTTTTCCCGGAGGCCTCATGCGCGACCGGATCACGGCCTTTTTGGTCCTCCTTCCCTCCTTGGCGGCGGTGGCCATCTTCGTCTATGGCTTCATCGGGCAAAACCTCTGGGTTTCCCTCACCGACTGGGGAAAGAACCCAGCCCAGGCCCTGGCCCTGAGGCCAGAGCTCCACTTCGTGGGCCTGGAAAACTACCGTGAGCTCTTCACCGGCTTCGTGGACGTGCGTTTCCGCCAAAGCGTGGTCAACCTCATCTTCTTCACCCTCTTTTTCATGGGGGGAAGCCTGGGCCTAGGCCTCCTCCTGGCCATGGCCCTGGACCGCGGGCCCAAGGGAGAAGGCTTTTTCCGCACCGTCTTCCTCTTTCCCATGGCCCTCTCCTTCGTGGTCACCGGCACCATCTGGCGCTGGCTCTTGCAGCCCCAAGGCGGGGTCAACGTCCTGCCCACCCTCTTTGGCCTACCCCCCTTCCACTTCCCCTGGCTCACCACCAGGCAGCAGACCTGGGTCTTTGACTGGAACCAACTGCCCTTTTACACCGCCTTGGCGGTGGGCCTAACCCTCTTGTACGTGGCTTGGAAAGCCCACCGGGAAGGGGAAAGGAAGCGGCTTTTCTGGAGCCTGTTGTCCAGCGGGGTCCTCCTGGTTTGGGCCTTCACCCTGGGCAGAACCACCCACCTTCTCCCCTATCCCGAGCCCCACGGCTTCAGCCTGGCCCTGGTGGGGGTGATTCTGGCGGCGGTCTGGCAGATGTCCGGCTACACCATGGCCCTTTATCTGGCGGGTCTAAGGGGAATCCCCGTGGAGGTGCTGGAAGCGGCCAAGGTGGACGGGGCCAGCGAGTGGCAGACCTACCGGCACGTCATCCTTCCCCTCCTCGCCCCCATTACCCTTTCCGCCATGATCGTCCTGGGGCACATCGCCCTGAAGATCTTCGACCTTATCTTCGCCATGGCCGGGTTGGATTACGCCCCCACCGATGTACCTGCCATCTACATGTACCTCCTCGCCTTCCGCGGCAACCAGTTCGCCAAGGGGGCGGCCATCGGCATACTCCTCTTGCTTTTGGTGGCCTTGGTGGTCATCCCCTACCTGGTAAGCCAGCTTCGGAAGGAGGTCAGGCGCTGATGGGCCGGTTCTTCCTGTACGCCTTCTTACTCCTCGCCACCCTCTTCTTCCTTCTCCCCGTCTATCTGGTGATCCTCACCGCCCTGAAGGAACCCGCCAAGATTACCCTAGACACGGTTTGGCGCTGGCCGGACCCCGTGTACTGGGAAAGCTTCAAAATCGCCTGGGATGCCTTCCGGCCCAAGTTCCAAAACAGCATGGTCCTGGCCCTTTCCGCCACGGCGCTGTCCGCCCTGGTGGGAGCCCTCAACGGCTACGTCCTGGCCAAGTGGCCCTTTAGGGGTTCCAACCTCCTGTTTGCCCTCATGCTCTTCGGGATGTTCATCCCCTACCAGAGCATCCTCATCCCCCTTTTCCAGTTCGTAAAGGCCATAGGCCTTTACGGCACCCTATGGGGCCTTATCCTGGTCCACGTGGTCTACGGCATCCCCATCGTCACCCTTATCTTCAAGAACTACTACAGTGAAATCCCTGATGAGCTGGTGGAGGCTGCCCGCATAGATGGTGCAGGCTTCTTCGGCATCTTCCGCCACGTAATCCTGCCCCTTTCTGCTCCCGCCTTCGTGGTGGTGGCCATCTGGCAGTTCACCCAGATCTGGAACGAGTTCCTCTTCGCCGTGACCCTGACCCGGCCGGAAAGCCAGCCCATCACCGTGGCCCTGGCGCAACTGGCAGGCGGTGAGGCAGTGAAGTGGAACCTGCCCATGGCCGGGGCCATTCTGGCCGCTTTACCCACCCTTCTGGTCTACATCTTCCTGGGCCGGTACTTCCTTCGGGGGCTCCTGGCTGGCTCGGTAAAGGGGTAGACTCCTGCCATGCGCGCCTGGGTGCAAGAACGCCTTCAAGGCCCCATGACCTTTAAGGAGATCCCCGACCCCACGCCGGGCCCGGGAGAGGTAGTGCTGGAAGTGGAGGCGGTGGGCCTGAACTTCGCCGACCACCTCATGCGGCTTGGCGGATACCTCACCCGGATTCATCCGCCCTTCGTGCCGGGCATGGAGGTGGTGGGCCGGGTGGAGGGGCAGCGCTTTGCCGCCTTGGTAGGGCATGGGGCCCTGGCGGAGAAGGTAGCCGTGCCCAGGGAAGCCCTTCTACCCGTGCCCGAGGGGCTCTCCCCGGAGGAGGCCGCCGCCTACCCGGTTTCCTTCCTCACCGCCTACCTGGCCCTGAGGCAGGCGGGGGCCAAGCCCGGGGAAAAGGTCCTGGTGCAGGCAGCGGCGGGAGCTTTGGGAACAGCTTCGGTGCAGGTGGCAAAGGCCATGGGCCTAAAGGTGCTGGCCTCCGCCTCGAGGCCCGAGAAGCTGGATCTTCCCCAGGCCCTGGGGGCCGAGGCCGTCGCCACCTATGCGGAGCTCCCCGAAAAGGCCAGGGCATTCGGCGGGGTGGATATCCTTCTGGAGGTGCGGGGTAGCCAGTTGGAGGAAAGCCTTTCCCTTCTGAACCCGGGGGGAAGGCTGGTCTATATTGGGGCCGCCGAGGGAGAGGTGGCGCCCCTGAATCCCTTGCGCCTCATGCGGAGGAACCTCACGGTAATGGGCTTTTGGCTTGCTCCCCTCCTCAGGGAAAAAGCCCTGGTGCAGGAGGCCTTGCGGTTTCTCCTGCCCCGTTTGGGCCGGGAGCTCAAGCCCGTGGTGGGAAGGGTTTTCCCCTTCCCCGAGGCTGAAGCCGCCTTCCAAGCCCTCCTGGACCGGGGCCATGTGGGCAAGATCGTCGTCCGCCTTTAGTCCAAGCCCAGGAGGTGCCGCACCGCCGCCAGGTCAAAAAGGGCGTGGCCCACGCTCTTGAAAAGCACGGGGTCCCCTTCCGACCGCTTGCCCAAAAGGGCTTCCTTTAAGGTCACCACCGGCTTGGAAAGGCCCTGAAGCTCCCCGGCCTCCACCAGGGCATCCTCCGTATCGCAATAAACCGCCGCCCGCTCCACCAAGGCCCCTGGCACCTCGCGCATCTCCGGGCGGAAGCTCCCCACGGCGGCGATGAAGGTGCCCTCCGGCACCCTCTCGGGTAGGACGGGGGTGGAGCTCGAGGTGGCCGTGACGATGAAGGCCACCTCCTCAGGCACCTCGGGGGCGACCCACTCCTCCGCCTCGAGGCCCATACCCCTGGCCTTGGCCAAAAGGGCCTCGGTCCGCTCCCTGCTCCTTCCCCGGATCCACACCCGGCGCAGGGTAAATCCCTCGGCGAAGGCCTCGAGGTGGGCTTCCCCCTGAACCCCAGGCCCCACCAGGAGCAGGGCCCCCTCTTGCCTAGGGGCAAGGAGCCGGGCCGCGAGAAGGGAAAGGGCAGCGGTGCGCCTTTTCGTGATCTCCTCCCCCGGCAGGTGAACAACCTCCCCGGTATCCAGCCTCCTGACCCAGACCTCCGCCTGCACCGCAGGCTGGCGGTGGGCCTCAGGCTGTTCCCTTGGGGAAGCCTCCACCGTGACCAGCTTGCAAAGGGCCACCTCTTGGTCTGCGGCGGGCATCACCAAAAACTGCCCTCCCGGGATGGGAAGGACCTGCCTTCTCGGAACCTCCGCCTTCCGGAGGAGCACCCTCTCTATAGCCTTGGAAAGCGCCAGATAGCCTGCCATGCCCTTAGAATGCCTCACATGCAGGCCCTTCTCAACACGGTTCTTCCCGTGGCCCTGGTGGTCTTCTCCGGGTATCTGTTGGGAAAGCGCATCCCCATGGACCTCACCACCTTAAGCCGCCTCACCCTCTACCTCCTGGTGCCCGCCCTCATCTTCGACGCCATGTACCGGGCGGAGTACTCCCGGGAAGGCCTGGTGGGCCTTGCCTTGGGCTTTACCCTCACCTACCTTCTCCTCTTTCTGGCCATCACCGGGATGGCCAGACTCCTTGGCCTCTCCCCCGAGGCCGCCAAGTCCCTTCTCGTCTGCAGCCTGTTCCCCAACTCCGGCAACATGGGGCTTTCCCTGGTCTACTTCGCCCTGGGAGAAGAGGGACTGAGGCGGGCCGTGGTGTACTTTATCCTCTCCAGCGTGGTCATGTTCGGCCTGGGGCCGGCCTTCATAAGGGGAGGCGGCCTCAAGGAAGGGCTCTTTTTCACCCTGCGCCTGCCCCTCTTTTACGCCCTCCTTCTGGGCCTGCTGCTGAAGGCCCTGGGGGTAAGCCTTCCCTTCCGCCTGGACGAGGGCCTACGCCTCATGGGCCAGGCGGCCATCCCCGTTCTCCTCCTCACCCTGGGAATGCAGATGAGCCAGACCCGCTTCCAGGTGGGGGCCTTTGAGGGAGTGGCCAGCAGCCTGCGGCTCCTCATGGCCCCCCTTCTGGCCTACGGGGTGGGGTTCATCCTGGGCCTTCCCCGCCTGGAGCACCAGGTCCTGGTCCTGCAGTCGGCTACCCCTGTGGCGGTGAACGCCTTCCTCCTCACCCGGGAGTTTGGGGGGGAAGCCTTGCGGGTGGCCAGGAGCGTGGTGGTTTCCACCTTCCTAGCCTTCTTGACCATTCCCCTTTTTCTCCTCCTCATCGGGGTCCGGTAGCCTGGGCGTCCCCAGGTCCAGCTGGAAAAGAACCCCCTCCACCCAAAGCCCCACCAGGCGGTGGTAGCCCTGGCTCAAGGGAAAGGAAACCCGGTAGGAGCCCGGCTCCTCTAGAAAGAGGGTTTTCTCCTGGAGCAAGGCCTCCTCCCGGAACCACTTGAGGTGGAGGTAGCCCGGGGAAGGAAGGCGCTCCACCCTGAGGACCAGGATGGCCTCCTCCGCGCCCTTCTCCAGGCGAGCCACCACAAAAGGCCTTTCCGGGGGCAGGGGCTTGCCCGGGTCCAGGGGGAGGAAGGTGTAGCGGCAACCCGCAAGGAAGAGGAGGAGGACCACACCCCCAAGCCAGCCGAAGGTCCTCATCTCCCCTCCCCGGCGGTGCACAGGGCGAGGAGGGCAATGGCCGCCGTTTCCGCCCGCAGAATCCTCCGGCCCAGGAAGACCGGGGTAAAGCCTTTTTCCTGCAAAAGCTCCACCTCCTCCTCCGCAAATCCCCCTTCCGGTCCCACGGCCAAGGCCAGGGACTTCCCAAGGTCCAGCACCTCCCGAACCAGGCTTCTTGCTCCCACATGGGCCACCATCCCCTGCTCCACCCTCGGAAGGGCGTTCAGGGGAATGGGAGGCAGAACCTCGGGCACCCTTAGCCTCCCCGACTGCTTGGCTGCCTCCACGGCGATGGCCTGAAGCCTTTTCAGCTTCCCCTCCCCCATCTCCTTGGGCACGGAGTGCCGGGTGACGAGGGGTTGGATGCGGGTGGCCCCGAGCTCCGTGGCCGCGCGCACCACCTCAGCAAGCTTGTCCCCCTTTAAAAGGGCGGGGTAGAGGGCCACCTCCACCCCCACCTCCCGCTCCGGGTGCCGTTCCTCCAGGATGCGGTAGCGCACCGGCGGCCCCAGCTCCACCACCTCCGCCAGGGCCTCCCGGTCCGCGTCAAAGACGGTGAACCGGTCTCCCACCTTGGCCCGCAGCACCTCCAGGAGGTGCCGGCTTTCCCTTATGGGAAGCACCCCGGTAAGGCCTGGGCTATAGGCGCGGTGCGGGCGCATGGCTCAGATCCCGTAGGCCAGCAACACCCACTCCCCTTCCCTCTCCTCCTCCAGGAGGGAGAAGCCTTCCCTGGCCATGGCCTCCTTCACCAGGGAGGCCTTTTCCGCCAGGATCCCCGTGAGGAGAAGCCTCCCTCCTGGGGCCAAGGCCTTTGGATAAAGGGGGGCCAGCTCCCGGTGAAGCTCCGCAAACAGGTTGGCCACCAGGAGGTCAAAGGGCCCGTGAGGCAGGGCTTCCTCGAGGCTACCCGGGAGGAAGCGGACCCCGGCCCCGTTTCTTCTGGCGTTCTCCTCCGCCTGGGGAAGCACGGTTTCGTCAATATCCACCCCCAAGGCCTTGCCCCCCAGCTTGGCGGCGGCGATGGCCAGGATGCCCGAGCCCGTGCCCAGGTCCAGCACCCTTTCCCCAGAACGCAGGTGGCGGGCCAGGGCGGAGAGAGCCAGGCGGGTGGTCTCGTGGTGCCCGGTGCCGAAGGCCATGCCGGGCTCGATCACCAAAGGAATCCCCTCCCCCTCCCAGGGGTGCCAGGGAGCCAGCACCACGAAAGGCCCAGCCCACACGGGCTTAAGATCCCGTCGCCAGGCGGAAAGCCAGTCCTCGTCGGGGAGCTCCTCCCATACGCCCCCAAAGGGAAGGTCCAGGGGAGCAGGGAAATAGGCCCACACCTCCCCCTCCCGCTCCTCGAGGCCCCGGGCCCCTCGGTCAAAGAGATCGGGGATCAGGGGGTCCAGTTCCGCCGCCGTGCCCTTCAGGCGGTAAACCCACACCCCGCTATTCTACCCGGTACCGGCAACAGCTTCCCCCCTCCGCCAGCCTCTCCTCCCGCAGCAAGGGGAGGCCCAGCAACTCCTGGTAGGCGAGGAGTTCGCTCTGACAGAGGGCCTCGTGCTCCCGGGAGAGGGCCAGCTTGGGGCAGCGCTTCTGGCAGAGGTACAGCCTTCCCCCTTCCTCCACCACCTCCGCCTCATAGCCCTGCTCCCTCAGGAACTGGGCCAGGCGGGCCAGGCGTTCCCTGAGGGGAAGGGCCTCCAGGTTCAAGGGAGCAAACAGGTTGCGGTTCCTTTCCAAAAGGAGGCGCACCACCCCTTCCCGGCCCAGAACCCTCTCCACCTCCTTAAGCACATCCCCGCAAAGGGAAGCGTAGGGAGCCTCCCTGTCCTGGGCCATGTACAGGCGGTAGGGCCGGCCCCGGCCCAGGCACTTCCTCACCTCCGAGCGCACCAGACCCCGGGCCTCGAGGTCCTGCAGGTGCTTCAGAACCGCCACCCGGCTCACCCCCAGGGCTTCGGCCAGCTCCTTGGCGGTATAGGGCCTGAGCCTCAGGAGGTCCAGAACCCGTTCCTTGGTGCCTTCCAGAACTAGGGCCATATCAGGCCATGGGCAGGGCGATGAAGGCTTGCACGCTCAAGGCAGCGGCCAGCTCCCGGGCCGCCCTTCTGAAGGCCTCCGCCTCGGGACCCTCCGGGCTTTCCACCAGGATGGGCCTTCCCCGGTCCCCGCTTTCCCGCAAGGGTAGGGTGAGGGGAATCTCCCCAAGGAAACGGGTCTTGAGCCGTTCCGCAAGCCGCTTTCCGCCGCCTTCCCCGAAGATGGGGGTGGGCTTGCCGCAGTGGGGGCAGAGGAAGTGGCTCATGTTCTCCAAAACCCCCAGGACGGGCACCTGCACCTTCTTGAACATGTCCGCAGCCCTTTCCGCATCGATCAGGGCCACCTCCTGCGGGGTGGTCACGATCACCCCGCCGGAAACCTTGGTGAGCTGGGCCAGGCTGAGCTGCACATCCCCGGTACCTGGGGGTAGGTCCACCACCAGGTAGTCCAGCTCCCCCCAGTTCACCTCCTCCAGGAACTGCTTGATGGTGCCGTGGAGGATGGGCCCCCGCCAGATCATGGCCTGGCCAGGGGGAACGATGTTGGCGATGGAAAGGACCTTGAGGCCAAAGGCCTCGAGGGGAAGGATCTTCCGGTGCTGGTCCACCTTGAGCCTCTCCCCCTCCAGGCCGAACATCTTGGCCTGGCTGGGCCCGTAGAGGTCAGCGTCCAAGAGGCCCACCCGGGCCCCCTCCTGCAAGAGGGCCAGGGCCAGGTTGGCGGCCACGGTGCTCTTGCCCACCCCCCCCTTGCCGGAGCCCACCGCCACCACGTGCTTCACCCCGGGGATGGGGTACTGCTCGGGAGCCTTAACCCCACCGCCGAAACGCACCCGCACCTCCTCCACCCCCAAAGGATGAAGGGCCCGCTTGATGTCCGCTTCTATCTGGCCCTTTAAGGGACAGGCGGGGGTGGTGAGGTTGATCAGGAGGTCCACCCGGCTTCCCTCCAGCCTCACCTCCCCCACCATGCCCAAGGAAACCAGATCCTTGCCCAGCTCGGGGTCCATCACCGTGCGCAGGGCCTCGAGGACCCGCTCTTCCGTAAACGCCATACCGGGCTCAGGGTATACCCGGATATGGTTTTGGGCAAGGGGGGGACTCACAGTTTTCATCAAAACCCTCCCGAGGCCCGGGCTAATATGGATTCGCATGTACCCCGAGTGGCGGAAGCAACCCTTCTTTGAACTCCACCTGGCCTGGCTGGTTCAGGGACCCAGGGGCTACGACCTTCTCTTCAAGGTCAACCCCTATAGCCTTTACAAAACCCGTGAGGAAGCCCTGGAGGCCGCCAAAACCCTCCTTAAAGGGGAGAGGCTGGACCAGGATCCCAAGGTGGGAAGGAACAAGGCTCCCGTGCTCCTTTCCCCGGAGGACCGCACCCGCTTCCTGGTCCTTTTGGAAAGCGGCAAGGCCCTTTTGCCCCTGGACCGTTATGCCCTTTTGGGGGAGATCGCCTTGGTGGAGGAGCGCCTTCTCCACCGGGCTCCCTTCCGGGACCCCAGCAACGTCCTCCATAGCCTCGTGGGCCTTCCCGTCCGGCTCCTCCACACACCCATCAACGACCCCGAAGCGGATTCCAAGGAAGTATCCCAGGGAATCCTCCAGCTGGAACCGGAAGGGATCCGGGTGGGGGAAACCTTCCTGGCCATCCCTGGGGAAACCCCGATAGAGGGCCTGGCCTACGAGGATGCCTTCTTCGACCTGGGGGAGGGCCACTACTACCTCTATGCGCTTTCCAGCTCCACGCCCTCGTGAAGGGCCTCGAGGTCCAAGGTGCCCTCCGGGAAGGGCTACCTGGCCTCTCCTGCGCTAGCATCCCCTGAACGCACCCCACCCGGCTTGGGTAAACTATCGGGTAGCATGGACCTACCCAAGGCCTACGACCCCAAGACCGTGGAACCCAAGTGGGCGGAGAAGTGGGCGAACAATCCCTTCGTGGCCAACCCCAAAAGCGGCAAGACCCCCTTCGTCATCTTCATGCCACCCCCCAACGTGACGGGAAGCCTGCACATGGGCCACGCCCTGGACAACTCCCTACAGGATGCCCTCATCCGCTATAAGCGCATGCAAGGGTATGAAGCCGTGTGGCTTCCCGGAACCGACCATGCGGGCATCGCCACCCAGGTGGTGGTGGAAAGGCTTCTCCTGAAAGAGGGCAAGACCAGGCACGACCTGGGACGGGAGGCCTTTCTGAAGCGGGTTTGGGAGTGGAAGGAGGAATCGGGGGGTACCATCCTAAAGCAACTCAAACGCCTTGGGGCCAGCGCCGACTGGAGCCGGGAAGCCTTCACCATGGACGAAGCCCGCTCCAAGGCGGTGCGCTACGCCTTCAGCCGCTACTATCACGAGGGCCTGGCCTACCGGGCCCCCCGGCTGGTCAACTGGTGCCCCCGGTGCGAGACCACGCTTTCGGACCTGGAGGTGGAAACGGAGCCCACCCCGGGCAAGCTCTACACCCTGGCCTACGAGGTGGAAGGCGGCGAACGCATCGCCATCGCCACCGTAAGGCCGGAAACCGTCTTCGCTGACCAGGCCATCGCCGTCCACCCCGAGGACGAGCGCTACCGGCACCTTATCGGCAAAAAGGCCCGCATCCCCCTCACGGACATCTGGATCCCCATACTGGCGGACAGTGCCGTGGAGCGGGAGTTCGGCACCGGGGCCCTCAAGGTGACCCCAGCCCACGACCCCCTGGACTACGAGATCGGGGAACGGCACGGGCTGGAGGCGGTTTCCGTCATCAACCTGGAAGGGCGCATGGAAGGGGAAAGGGTGCCGGAGCCCTTGCGGGGCCTGGACCGGTTCGAAGCCCGGAAGAAGGCGGTGGAGCTCTTCCGGGAGGCAGGCCACCTCCTGAAGGAGGAGGACTACACCATCCAGATGGCCACCTGCTCCCGCTGCGGCACCCCCTTGGAGTACGCCATCTTCCCCCAGTGGTGGCTTTCCATGAAGCCCCTGGCGGAAAAGGTGATCAGGGGCCTGGAACGGGATGAGATCGCCTTCGTGCCCGAGCGCTGGAAGAAGGTAAACCTGGACTGGCTGAAGAACGTTCGGGACTGGAACATCTCCCGCCAGCTCTGGTGGGGGCACCAGATCCCTGCCTGGTACTGCCAGGACTGCCAGGCGGTGAACGTGCCCCACCCTGAGCGCTACCTGGAAGACCCCAGCACCTGCGAGGCCTGCGGAAGCCCAAACCTCAAGCGGGATGAGGACGTATTTGACACCTGGTTCTCCTCGGCCCTTTGGCCCCTTTCCACCCTGGGTTGGCCAGAGGAAACGGAGGACCTCGAGGCCTTCTACCCCGGGGACGTCCTGGTCACGGGCTACGACATCCTCTTCCTATGGGTGAGCCGCATGGAGGTCTCCGGTTACCACTTCCGGGGGGAAAGGCCCTTTAAGACCGTGCTCCTCCATGGCCTCGTCCTGGACGAGAAGGGGCAAAAGATGTCCAAATCCAAGGGGAACGTCATAGATCCCCTGGAAATGGTGGAGCGCTATGGAGCGGACGCCCTGCGCTTTGCCCTCACCTATCTGGCCACCGGAGGCCAGGACATCAGGCTGGACCTCCGCTGGCTGGAAATGGCCCGGAACTTCGCCAACAAGCTCTATAATGCCGCCCGCTTTGTGCTCCTGAGCCGGGAGGCCCTCCAGGCCAAGGCGGACGAGCCCACCCTGGCCGACCGCTTCATGCAAAGCCGTTTGAGCCGGGGCGTGGCGGAAATAACCCGCCTCTATGAGGCCCTGGACCTGGCCCAGGCGGCCCGGGAGGTGTACGAGCTGGTCTGGAGCGAGTTCTGCGACTGGTACCTGGAGGCCAGCAAGCCAGCCCTCAAGGCAGGAAACGCCTTTACCCTACGCACCCTCGAGGAAACCCTTGCCACCCTCCTGAAGCTCCTCCACCCCATCATGCCCTTCCTCACCAGCGAGCTCTACCAGGCCCTCACCGGCAAGGAGGAGCTCGCCCTCGAGGCCTGGCCCCAACCCAAGGCCACGGACGAGGAAGCCGAAGCCCGGTTTGAAGCCCTCAAGCAGGCGGTAACGGCGGTGCGGGCCCTGAAGGCCGAGGCCGGGCTTCCCTTGGCCCAGGAGGTGCGGGTCTACCTGGAAGGGGAAGCCACGCCGGTGGTGGAAAACCAGGAGGTCTTCCGCTTTCTGGCCCGGGCCGAGCTGTTACCCGAGCGGCCCAACAGGGCCCTGGTGAAGGCCATGCCCAAGGTGACGGTGCGCATGCCCTTGGAGGGCCTTCTCGACGTGGACGAGTGGAGGCGCCGGCAGGAGAAGCGCCTGCAAGAACTCCTGGCCCTGGCGGAAAGGAGCCAGAAAAAGCTTTCCGCCCCCGGCTTCCGGGAGAAGGCTCCCAAGGAGGTGGTGGAGGCCGAGGAGGAAAGGCTTAAGGAAAACCTGGCCCAGATCGAGCGCATCCGGGAGGCCCTCAGCCAAATAGGGTAAGCCGGGGGTCTTGGGCCTCCCCCGGAGCCTCGGCCACCGCCTCGGCCAGGCGCAGGTACACGGTCACGAAGGGGAAACGCTCCAAGGGCTCCAGCTCCACGATGGGACGGTCGGGGAGGAGGGGGTAAAGGCCCGCCTCCAGGAGGGTTTGGAAGGGCTTGGCCTGGGAAAGGAAGTCAGAAAGCCTGACTCCCCGGGGCAGGAGAAGCTCTCCGGCCAGGAGGTAGTCCCCAAAGAGGAGGGCCAGGCGCCTCTTCTCCAGGAGGGCGGGGCTGGTACGGGGCTCGCTGGGCTTCCCACCCACCACCCACTGGATCCGCTCCTTGCGCAAGGCCAGGAATCCGGTGCTGGCCTTGAGGTCCTTGGCCTCCGGGGGATGGGTGTAGCCCGGGGTGTAAAGGAGGGCGCCAGTGACCGGAAGATAGGGCTTCTCCTGGTTCAAAAGATCGGCGGTGCCCGCCCCGGGCACCAGGTAGATGAGCCCGTAGACCCGGTAAGCCTGGGTGTAGATCCTGGCCTCATGTACCTCTCGGGGCTGCTTGTACATCCTTCACCCCCTATTCGGCAATGCATCTGCCCTATCGGGCAAAGCCGCCCAGTAGGCCAACAAGGCCTCGCTGAAAAGGGGGGCATGCCCCCTCTGGTAAGCAAAAAGGAGTCTCTGGGCCACCAGGGCCCTAAGCCGCTCCTCGTCCATGGGGAGCGTGGGCGGAGCCAGGAGCCTGGCCCGGGCACCCGCCCCCAGGGCCACATACACCGGACCGCGGGGAATCCCCACGGGGGTGGGGGGTATCCCTAGCCAAAGCGTAGCTTCCCCAGGGCTTAATAGGCGAAACCCCGCCCCCTTCGCATACTCCAGGCCCTCGGGGTTATCCTCGGGAACGTATACCCCCTCCCCCATCCTGGCTCGGGCCAAGGCCTCGGGCAAAGGAATGGGATAGGCAAAGGGCTCCACCCCTCCCTCAAGCTCCCCGGGCTCGCGGAAGTCCAGGGCCTGGGCCTCATAGGACACGGTACCGTTCCAGCGGTTTTCCACCAGTAAGACGGCGGCTTCCAACTCCGAGGGCATAGCGGCCGCCCGCTCCCCCATGCGCCAGGCCACCACCCTAACCCCCTGCAGGCGGAAGGCGAGGTGCTTCCCCTCCCCCATGGACCGGGCCTCCTCCGGGGAGCCTTGGAGAAGGAAAAGGGGCTCGGGATTCCCTTCCCCAAAGGGCTCTAAGGCCAGCAAGGCTTGGTGAAGCTCCGGAAGTGACGTCAAAGGGGGTAAAAGCCCTACAAGGGGCACTTCCCGCACAGGGTCGGGGAAGGAGGCGGCAAAGGCCTCCACCCGCTCCTTAAACCGGGGGAAATGGGCCTCATCCACGGCAAAGCCCGCAGCCTCCCGGTGGCCTCCATAGCGGAGAAGAAGGTCCTCGGCACTCCTTAAGGCCTCCACGGCGCTGATGGGGGGGAGGCTTCGCACCGTGCCCTTCCCCTGAGCCACGATGAAGACCGGGCGCAAGGTGGCCTCGAGGATGCGGCTCGCCACGATGCCCATCACCCCCGGATGCCCCTCGGGATCGTGCAGAACGATGGCCTTGGCCTCGGGATCCGCCTGGGGAAGAAGCCTTTTAAGCATCTCCTCCTCTATGGCCTGGCGGCGGGCGTTCAGCCGGTTCAGCTCCTCCACCAAACCCTTGGCCTCCTCCTCGTCCTCCGTGAGGAGAAGCCTAAGGGCTTTCTCCGCCTCCCCCAGGCGGCTTGCCGCATTGATGCGGGGGGCGATGCGGAAGGCCACCTCCACCGCCTTCCCCGTGTAGCCCACACTTTCCGCAAGGAGGCGAAGCCCCAAGAGGCGGGAGTCCTTAAGGCGCTCAAGCCCTTCCCGCACCAAGGCCCGGTTCCACCCCCAAAGGGGGGCCACGTCGGCGATGGTGCCCACCGCCGCCAGGTCGGCGTACTCCAGGGGCGGGGGCAGGCCCAGCCGCTCATGGAGGGCCCAGAGGAGCAGGAAGGCCACCCCGGCCCCCGTGGGGTGCTCCTTAAGGTCCGGGGTGTAGGCGGGATGGAGAATGACACCCGGAGGAGGGGTATCGCGGGGCGTGTGGTGGTCGGTCACCAGAACCTCCACCCCGTTTTCCACCAGCTCCCGAAGCTCGGCATGGTTGGCGATGCCGCAGTCCACCGTCAGGAACAGATCGGCGGCTTCCAGGTGCTCGGGGATGCGCTTGGGGTGGACTCCATACCCTTCCTCGAGGCGATGGGGGATAAAGGGATGCACCTCCGCCCCCAAGGCCCTGAGGCCCCGCACCAGGATGGCGGTTCCGGTGAGGCCATCCGCATCGTAGTCCCCGTGGATGCGGATGCGCTTCCTCCCCTCTAGCGCCCAAAGGAGAAGCTCCACCGCCTCCTTCAGGCCCCTGAGGGGAAGAAGGCCCAGGGAAGGCTTCAGGTCCTCAGGGCGGCGCACCCCCCGGTGCCAGTAGGCCAAGGCAGCCTCCGGCCCCACCCCAAAGGCCTCCATCACCTCCCGCCACTCCTTCAAGGGCGGCAAGGGGAGAAGACGCCAGCGCACCCGGTCCTTCATATAACCCCTTAAGCCTCCCTTCCCTATCCCCCAGAGTGGGGATCGCTACACCTCTTCCCGATCGGGGATTCTGGGAATCTCCTCAATGCGCTCCCGCTTTAAGGCGTTGACCTCGCCCTGAAGCCGCCGCACCTCCCTGAGAAGGGCGCGCCTTTCCCCCACGCCCCAAAGCCAAAGAACCAGGGCATACACTCCCCCCACCAAAAACCCCAGGGCATAGGCCCCCGGAAGAAGGTAGTAAAGGGGCCAGGAACCCAAGGGCGTGGGCACCTCCAGGAAGGGGAAGGCCAGGTACAGGTAAAACCCCGCTCCCGCCACCCCCAGGGTGACGAGGAGAAACACCCAGTGGGCCAGCTTCATGGCCTTAGAATACCCCCTCTTTGTAGTCGGAAAGGCGCACGCGCCCCTCGTATAGGGCCTTGCCCAAAAGGGCACCCTCCACCCCCAGGCGCTTTAAACCTAAAAGGTCCTCCGGGCCAGCGATCCCCCCGCCCGCGATGAGCTCATGGGGCCAAGCCTCCCGCACCCGGGCCACCACCTCCAGGTCCAAGCCCTTCAGGGTCCCATCCCGCCGGACATCGGTGTAGATCACCGTGCGCACTCCCATGGCTTCCCAACGCCCAAGGAGGTCCAGGGCGGAAAGGGAAGCAGCCTCCTGCCAACCTGAGACCACCACCTCGAGGCCCCGGGCATCCAAGGCCACCGCTAGCCTTTCAGGCCCCACCTCCGCCAACATGGCTTCCAAGAGAGCAGGATGCTTCACCGCCACCGTGCCCACCACCACCCGGGAAGCCCCCAGCAGGAGGATCTCCCGGAGAACCTCCAGGGAACGCACCCCACCCCCCACCTCAAAGGGAATGCGTATCCCCTGGGCGATCCGCCGGAGGGCCTCGAGGTTATCCCCCTTTCCCAGGGCCCGGTCCAGGTCCACCAGGTGCAGGAGCCTGGCCCCCTCTTCCTGCCAGCGCAAGGCGGCCGCCACCGGATCCCCGTACGGGGTTTCCCGCCCCGGGTCCCCCTCGTAAAGCCGGACCGCCTTGCCCCCCTTCAGGTCCACGGCGGGAATCAGCAACATGGGGCTATCCTACCAGCGCCCTCAGGGCTTCCTCCAGATCAGGGCTTTTCATGAGGCTGGTGCCGATGAGCACGGCGTCGAAAAGCCCCTCCAGGGGCCTCAGCTCCTCCCGGCGGGAATAGCCCGACTCCGCCACCAAGACCCCGCCAAAGCCAGCCTCCCGGGCCAAGCGGCCAAGCCTCGGGGCCGTGGTGAGGTCTATCTGCAGGGTGGTGAGGTTCCGGTTGTTGATGCCCACCATCTCCGCCCCCGCCTCGAGGGCCAGCTCCAGCTCCCTTTCCGTGTGCACCTCCACCAGGGCATCCAGGCCAAGGCGCCTCGCCTCCTCCAGGTAGACCCCGGTGAGTTCCCCCAAAAGGGCCACGATGAGGAGAACCGCGCTGGCCCCGTAGGCCCTGGCCTCCTTGAGCATGAAGGGATCCACCACGAAGTCCTTGCGCAGCAGGGGTAGGTCCACCGCCTGGCGGACCCTAAGAAGGTCCTCGAGGCTGCCCCCAAAGTAATGGGGCTCGGTGAGGACGCTGATGGCCCGGGCCCCGCCCCGCTGGTAGGCCAGGGAAGCTGCCACGGGATCCAGCGCCCTTATGGCCCCTTCCGAGGGGCTCGACTTCTTCACCTCGGCGATCACGGAAAGCCCTGGCTGAAGCAGGGCCTCCCGGAAGGAAGGCACCGTCTCAGGCGCAGGGGGAAGGGGATAGGGAACCACCTCTTCCGCCCGCCTGCGGGCAATCTCCCCTAGCACACCGGGAACCCTACTCAAGTGGGGGCGCATGCCCTCGTTATACCATGCCTTCATAGGATGCCTTTTTACGTGTAGGGTAAGGATTGTGCGAGGGGTAGCCTTGGCCTTAGGAGGCGGCGGCGTTCGCGGGTACGCCCACCTGGGGGTGCTGGCGGTTTTGGAGGAGGCCGGAATACCCATCCGAGGCCTTGCGGGAAGCTCCGCCGGTGCCTTGGCGGCCGCCGCCTACGCCTTCGGCCACAAGGATCCCTGGAGGGTTCACGAGGCCATCTTTGACCAGGAGATCGCCGGGCTTCGCCAGGGAGGAAACCTCCGCACCCTGGCCAGGCTCTTCACCGCCTTCCGGCGCCCCCATCTTTTTGAAGCGGAAAGGATCGCCCTGGGGTTACAGCGCCTCTTCGGGGAGGCCCGCCTCGAGGCCAGCTCCATCCCCTTAGCCATCCAGGCGGCAGACCTCCTCACGGGGGAACGGGTAATCCTCCGCCAGGGCCCGGTGTGGAAGGCGGTTCTCGCCAGCATGGCCATTCCTGGCCTCTTCCCTCCCGTGCCCTGGGAGGGAAGGCTTTTGGTGGATGGGGACGTGGTGGAAAAGGTGCCGGTGCGGGCGGCTAAGGAGCTTTTCCCCAAGGTGGTGGCCGTGGATGTATCCAACCCTCCACCCAAGGAAGGGCCAAAAACGGCCCTGGAGGCAGCGCTTTTAGCCGGGGAGGCGAGCCGCAGGCGCCTGAAGGACCTGGCCCTGCAGGGGGCTGACCTGGTCATCGCCCTCAATCCCCCCATGGCCATCGGCACCTTCGACCACGAGGCCCTCCCCTTGGTCTACCAGCTCGGGCAGAAGCGGGCCAGGGAACACCTCGAGGGGATCAAGGCTCTTTCCCGGGTGCGCCTAAAGGATGTGGCCCGGGCCCTGAGGCTTTCCCAATAGAAACTACTTTCTGGCCAGCAAGGCCCGTTCCGAGCGGTACCAAAGGTACAAAAACCCAAGGGCCCCGAGGAGAAAAAGCAGAAAACCTCCTGGCCAAAGGAGGAGGCCCATCACCCCCAAAAAGAAGAAGAGGGCTCCCCCCAAACCCACCACCCGCAAGGGGGTGAGGGGCTCCTCCCCCTCCCGTTGCCAACTGGCCTCCGCCTGAAAAAGAAGCCATAAAGCGCCTCCCAGGGCCAAGGCCCAAAGCAGGGGGTGGGATGCCCGGGGCACCACCCAGGCCAGGAGAAGGAGCACCCCCCCTTGAAGAACCAGGAGGAAACCCGCATAAAGCCTAAGGCCACGAAGGCGCAAGGAAAAAGGGGCCTTCGGATCCAGGAGGGCTTCCAAAAGCCCCCAAAGACCTTCTTTGCGCTCGGGTGCAGGCATGGATCTAGTGGTGCAAGACCCGTTGCAGGAAGGCCCGGGTCCTCTCCTCCCTGGGGGAGGAGAAGATCCCCTCCGGCCTCCCCTCCTCCACAATCTGACCCCCGTCCATGAAGATCACCCGGTCCGCCACCTCCCGGGCAAACCCCATCTCGTGGGTCACCACCAGCATGGTCATACCCCCTCGGGCCAGGTCCCGCATCACGTCCAACACCTCCCCCACCATCTCCGGGTCCAACGCACTGGTGGGCTCGTCAAACAGCATCACCTTGGGCTCCATGGCCAAGGCCCGGGCTATGGCCACCCGCTGCTGCTGGCCCCCGGATAGCTGCCCCGGGTACTTCCTCGCCTGGTCCAGGATCCCCACCCGCTCCAAAAGCTCCAAGGCCTTCCGCTCCGCCCGCTCCCGGGACCAGCCCCTCACCCGCATGGGGGCCAGGGTGATGTTCTCCAGCACCGTCATGTGGGGGAAGAGGTTGAACTGCTGGAAGACCATCCCCACCTCCCGCCGCACCTCCTTGAGGGCCCGCTCCTCCTTCACGTTGTGGCCGTCCACCACCACCTCCCCCTCCTGGAAGTCCTCCAGGCGGTTGATGCAGCGGATCAGGGTGCTCTTCCCCGAGCCCGAGGGACCGATGATCACCAGCTTCT
This sequence comes from Thermus sp. KWY1, assembly GCF_057547025.1. Lineage (NCBI taxonomy): Bacteria > Thermotogati > Deinococcota > Deinococci > Thermales > Thermaceae > Thermus > Thermus sp. KWY1. The sequence goes on along the minus strand of NZ_BAAJPG010000017.1, from coordinate 66,732 downwards.
CCCCAGGGGCCACCTCCAAATGGATCCCCTTGAGCACGTGCAGGGTACCAAACCACTTGTGCAGGTTGTGGATGCGGATGATGGGGTCCACCGCCTTCATTTTCGCACCCGTTGCATGGCGTAGACCAGGAGGAAGAGGGCCAGACCGATGGCATCCGTGAGAAGGCCCGGTATCACCAAGGTGAGGGCCGCCGCCATGAGCAGGGCCCTCTCCAAGAGGGTGGTGCGCTTGTGCAGGAAGCCCACCAGGCTGGCGCTGAAGGCCGTCATGCCCAAGAGGGCGGAAAGAACGATCCACACCCCCTCCACCACGCTTTCCACTCCCAACAAGAGGAGCTTGGGGCTGAAGAAGAACATGTAGGCGAGGAGGGCGGTGCGAAGCTCGTACACGAAGCCCTGAACCGCCGTCTTCCAGAAATCGGACCTGGCGATGGCGCTGGCCGCGTAGGCGGCCAAGGCCACCGGGGGCGTGGAGTCCGCCATGATGCCGAAGTAGAAGACGAACATGTGGGCGGCCACGGGCGGCACCGCATAGCCCGCTTTCTCCGCCAGCTGAAGCACCACCGGCACCACCAAGGAGGCCATGACGATGTAGTTGGCGGTGGTGGGAAGACCCATGCCGAGAAGGAGGCTGGTGAACTGGGCCAGGATGAGGACCAGGATCAGATTCCCCCCCGATAAGCGTTCCACGATGTCCGTGAGGCCAAAGCCAATCCCGGTCATGGTGACGATGCCCACGATGACCCCGGCGCTGGCCGTGGCCAAGGCGATGCCCACCATGCCCCGGGCACCCGCCTCGAGGCCCTCCAGAATGAGCCTTCCCCCCCTAAGAAGGCCGAAGCCGAGCCCGGTTCCCGCCCGATAGGCCCGCCACACCTCCTGGACCAGGATGAGGACCAGCATGAGGAAGATGGTGTTCAAGGCTGCCCGCTCGGGGGTCAGGCGCAGGGCCACCAGGGCGTAGATCAGGTAGACAAGGGGCAGAAGGTAGTGAAGGCCCGAGCGCAGAATAGGACCCACGGGGGGTAGCTCCGACCTGGGTACCCCCTTGAGACCCAGCTGCAGGGCCTCGAGGTGCACGGTGATGAAAAGGGTGGCGTAGGCCAGAATGGCGGGGATGACCGCGATCAGGATGAGCTGGCTATAGGGGATGCCCAGGAACTCCGCCATGATGAAGGCCGCAGCCCCCATGACCGGAGGCATGAGCTGCCCGTTGGAGGAGGAGGCCACCTCCACTGCCCCGGCTTTCTCCGGCGGATACCCCACCCGCTTCATCAAGGGGATGGTGAAGGTGCCCGTGGTGACCACGTTGGAAACGGAACTGCCCGAAACCACCCCCGTGAGGGCGCTGGCCACCACCGCCGCCTTGGCGGGCCCCCCGCGGAAGTGGCCCAACAGGGCGTAGGCCACCTGGATGAAGAAATGCCCCGCCCCGGCTTTTTCCAAGAGGGCGCCAAAGAGGACGAAGAGAAACACAAAGGTGGCGGAAACCCCCAAGGGTACCCCCCAGATGCCCTCGGCGGTGGTGTAGAGCTGCCCCATGAGCTGCCCCCACTGGCTGCCCGCATGGAGCTGGAGCCAGGAGGGAAGGGTAAAGGGCAGAAGCCCCTTGGGCCCGGTAAGGGCGTAGAGGACGAACACCGAGGCAATGATGGGCAGCGCAGGCCCCACCACCCGCCAGGCAGCCAGGAAGAGAACCCCAAGGGTCAGGGTCCCCATGAAGACATCCCGCTGGCTGGGGATACCCCCCCGGAGCTGGGTGATCCCGTAGTAATCCCAGACCACGTAGAGAGCCCCGGCTACTCCCAAGAGGGCCATACCCCAGTCCAGGAGGGGAATGCGCTCCCGTGGTCCCCGCCTCCCCGGGTAGGCCAAAAAGGCTAGGGCCAAGGCGAAGGCCAGGTGGACCGCCCTGAGCCGCATGGGGTCCAGGGTACCCAGCTCGGTGGCCCAAAGCTGAAAGAGGCTCCAGGCCACCCCCAGGCCGAAGAGCACATATCGGCCCGCCCCCTTGAGCCTTCGCCCCCCTAGCTCGGTTTCCTCCACCAAAAGCGAGGCGTCCTTCTCCATACTTCCTCCAGGCAAAGGGGGCCCCAGGCGGGGCCCCCTGGGCTCAGCCAGGAGCCTACTTGAGGACTCCTACCTCCTTATAGAACCGCTCCGCACCAGGGTGCAGGGGAATGGGCAGGCCCTTCACCGCCTTCTGCAGGCTGAAGAAGCGCTCCAGGTTGGGGTGGATCTTCTTGAAGACCTCCTGGTTGCCGAACACCGCCTTCATGAACTTGTACACGGTATCGGCGGATAGCTTCTCCGAGGCGATCAGCATGGCCTGCACCGCCACCGTGGGCGTGGTGACCTCCACTCCCTTGTAGGTACCCCCGGGGATGTTGAAGCCCACGTAGAAGGGGTACTTCTTGGCGATGGCCTGGATCTTACCCAGGTCCACCGCCACCAGGGTGATGGGGGTGGTGAGGGCCAGTTGCTGGATGGCGCTGGCCCCCAGGCCCACCGTGTAGAAGAGGGCATCCGCCCGCTTATCCTGCATGAGCTGGATGCCCTGGGTGGCGCTCACCCGGATAGCCTGGCCCAGGTCCTCAAACCGGAGGCCGTAGGCCTCGAGGATCTGCCGGGCATTTTGCTCGGTACCCGAACCCACATCGCCCACCACCACCCGCTTGCCCTTGAGGTCCGCCACGGTGCGGATGCCCGCATCCGCCCGGGCCACGATATGGATGACCTCCGGGTAAAGGGCCGCCAAAGCGCGGATGCCCTTCACGGGCTTCCCATCGAAGGCAGCGATGCAACATCCCTGATAAGCGTAGTAAGCGATGTCGTTTTGCGCCAAAGCCATCTCGAACTCCCCGGCGGCGATGGCGTTGATGTTGGCCACGCTACCCCCGGTGGAGCGGGCGTTAGCCCGAATGCCTACACCCGCATCGTTCACCAGCTTGGCCATACCCGTGGCCACGGGAAAGTAGACCCCCGTGGTGGAACCCGAGCCGATGGTGACGAACTCCTGGGCTAGGCTCAAGCCCAGGAAGGCGATCCCTGCCAATAACATATTCCTTAGCCGCATAACCTTACACCTCCTTTATGCCGCAGGCAGTATACCCGTAGCCCCTTCCCCTCCACAAGCCCTACCTCCCCGCCACCTGGAGCCTCCGCTCCAAAAGATTTGTGAAGAAGGTGAGCACGGTGGTCAGGAGGAGGTAAATGGCCGCCACCGCCAGGTAGACCTCCACGGGCCGGAAGGTGGCCGAGATGATGCGCTGCCCGGAGAGGGCCAGCTCGGTAAGGGCGATGACGCTGGCCAGGGAGGAATCCTTGAGAAGGGCCACCACGTTGTTGACCAAGGGAGGTACCACGATGCGCAAGGCCTGGGGCAGGATCACGAAGCGCATGGTGTCCGCCGGGGAAAGCCCGAGGGACCAGGCGGCCTCCCACTGCCCCTTGGGAATGGCCTGGATGCCCGCCCGGACCACCTCGGCGTTATACGCCCCCACGTTGAAGGAAAGGGCGATAAAGGCCGCCCAGTAGGGGGTGAGAACCTGCTGGGCCTCGGGCCAGAGGGGCTGAAGCAGGAGGGGCAAGGCATTGTAGGCAAAGAGGATCTGCACCAAAAGGGGCGTGCCCCGGGTAACCCAGATGTAAAAGCTGGCGGGAAGCCGCACCCACAAACGCCGGGATAGGCGGAACATCCCGGCGAACACCCCGATGACCAGCCCTGCCAGGCTGGAGATCAAGGTGAGCTTTAAGGTGATCTCCGCACCCAAGGCCATGGCCTGGCCTGCGGAAGCCGCCCGGTCAGGTCCAAAGCCAGTAAGAAGGAAGTAGCGCTCTAGCACCACGCCCAACAGGGCGAACAAGCCGAAATACCCCCCAAGGAGGAGGGCCAGGAGCAAGAAGACCCGCAACCAAGATGGCATCTTCGCGGCAGGAAAAGGGCCCAGGGCAACCCCTTCACCCCGGGCCCGGGACTGGCCTACTTACAGCGCACGTCCTCGCCGAACCACTTCTTGCTGATCTGGGCGTAGGTACCGTCCTTCATCAGGTCGGCCAGGGCCTGGTTAAGAGCCTGGAGCACGCTCTTATTGCCCTTGGCCACGGCCATGGCCACCCTTTCCTGGAAGACCAGCTCCCCAAGCTGGAGGGTATTCTCCAGCTTCCGCTCCTTGATGGCCTCCTTGGCCACGAACCGGTCGGTGATCCAGGCGTCCAGGCGGCCCGAGAGGAGGTCCTGAAGGGCATCGGGGTCCTTCTGGTAGGTACGCACCTGCTTGATGCCGGGAATCTTCTGAGCAGCTTCCATATAGGTGGTGCCGATCTGCACCCCCACCACCTTGCCCTGAAGCTCCTTGGCCGTCTTGGGGCCTCCCTTCTTGCTCACGATGATGCCGCCCGTGCAGTAATGGGGGTTGGTGAAGTCCACGGCCTTGGCCCGTTCCTCAGTGATGCCGTGGGAGGCGATCACGAAGTCAAACCGGCCCTGGTTCAGCTGGATGAGAAGGCTATCAAAGGCCTGGGTGATCCACACGGGCTTCAGCCCCAGTTTTTGGGCTATGGCGTTGCCCAGGTCGATCTCAAACCCCACCAGCTGGTTCTTCTCGTCAAAGTAGTTGAAAGGGGGGAAAGCCCCTTCCGTGCCGATGCGGATCTCGCCCGAGCGCTTGATCTGATCCAAGGTCCGCACCTGAGCGAAGGCCACGGCTAACCCTAGTACCCCAAGCAGCAAGAGAATCCTTTTCATGCTCACCCTCCCTGATGCACGGGCCGATTATACCGGGTGCGCCCTGGGGGTCAAGGGAAAAGGGAAAACCACCCGGATGCGAGGCTTCCTTAAGCAGGGTGCTAGGTTATGGGAGAGCTGGAGGAGCGCTTAGGACATAAGTCCCATGGGATCGGTGCCATACTTTAAGTGCCCCACCATGGGGGAAAGGAGGTAGGATATGCGCGGGTTCTGGTTTGTAGCCCTTTTATTGGGGAGCCTGTTGTTGGCGGCGCAGGGGCAAACGGGCATCGATCCCTGGAGGATTCAGCGGGGCGGGCAACTCTACGATCACTGGATCAAGGCCAAAGGCGTGCAAACCCCGGCGGGTGACCACCCCCTTTGGGCCCTCCAGACCACCAATACCCGGAAGGGCACCGACACCTGGCGGTGCAAGGAGTGCCACGGCTGGGACTATCTGGGTAAGGATGGAGCTTATGGCTCTGGATCCCACTACACGGGATTCGTGGGGGTGCTCCAGGTCCGGGGCAAGACCCTCGAGGAAATCGTTGCCCTCCTGAAGGGTGCCAGCAACCCCAAGCACGACTTCAGCCCCTACTTAAGCCAGGAGGACCTCGAGGACCTTGCCCTTTTCCTCAAGTACGGCACCCTGGACATGCGTACCTTGATCGACTACAAGGCCAAAAAGCCTCTCCGCGGGGATCTCGTGGCGGGGAAGGCGGTGTACCGGGTCTGTGCCTCCTGCCATGGCCAGGATGGCCGGGCCGTCAACTTCAGCACCCCGGAAAACCCTGAATACGTGGGTACCTTGGCCAAGGAGAACCTGCAGGAAGTCCTCCACAAGGTCCTGAACGGCCAACCCGGGAACTTTGTCATGCCCGGGTTCTCCTTCCTGAGCCCTGCCCAGCTCCAAGACCTCCTCTCCTACCTGCAGACCCTACCCGAGAAATAAGGCAACCGCCAGAGCCCCCGCCCTGGCTTTGCCAGGGTGGGGTGGCCTTAAGCCCACCGCACCCACTCCACCCGGCCCGTCACGGGATGCCTGAGGGCCATGCGCACCCCGTAGGCGTAGCTTCCCGGCCGGGAAGGGCGGTAGGCCACCTCGAACCATCCCGATGCCTCCTCCATGGGCACCACTTCCAGCCCCCCGCCTGCGCGGCGCACCACCAGCTGGACCTCGAGGAAAGGCCTTAGGGACTCCGGCACCTTCCCCTCCAGGTAAGCCCGCGCCCGCAAGGGCTCCCCATTCAAGGTCAGGTCCCCTGGAACCTCCACCCGGAGGGCCAAACCATAAAAAGCAGGCAAGGCCTGGTGGAAGGCGCGCAGCACCTCCTCTTCCCCTCTGGCCTTCCCCGCCCACTCCTGCCCCCTTTGGTAAAGGGCCAGGTACTCCCGCACCATACGGGCGGCGCTGAACCTCGGGCCCACGGTGCGGAGGCTTTCGTGGACCATGGAAAGCCACCCCGAGGAGTAGCCCTCGGGCCCCTTGGCGTAGAAAAGGGGGAGCACCTCCCCCTCCAGCACGTCGTACAGGGCCTGGGCGTCGGCCATGTCCTGGGCCTCCTCGTTCTCGTAGACCCGTTCGTCGCCGATGGCAAAACCGTTTTTTCCGTTGTAGGCCTCAGCCCACCAGCCGTCCAGGACGCTTAAGTTCAAGACCCCGTTCAACGCCGCCTTCATCCCGCTGGTGCCCGAGGCCTCCATGGGCCTCCGGGGGGTGTTGAGCCAGACATCGCAGCCGTGAACCAAAACCCGGGCCAGGTACATGTCGTAGTCCTCCAGGACCACCATGCGGTCCTCGAGGCCGTACTCCTTGATCTTGGCCACCAGCTCCTGGAGGTAAGCCTTGCCGGGCTCGTCCTTGGGATGAGCCTTGCCTGCAAAGACAAACTGCACGGGATAAGGCCCCTGGAGGATGCGGAGGAGGCGCTCGGGATCCTTGAACAGCAACACGGCCCGCTTGTAGGTGGCGAAGCGGCGGGCGAAGCCGATGGTGAGGGCCTCGGGGTCCAGGATGCGCTCCGCCTGGCGGAGGCGGCTTGGGCTTTCCCCGTTCCGGCGGCGTTGCTCGTAGAGGCGGGAGCGCACCTCCCGCACCAGCTCAGCCCTGAGGTCCCGGTGGATGCGCCAAAACTCCTCCCCCAACCCCTCCACCCTCCAGGTGGCGGGGTCCTCAGGATGCCGCAGCCAGTCAGGACCAAACACCTCCGCGTAATGGCGGCGTAGCCTGGGGTGGAGGAAGGTCCAGGTGTGGACCCCATTGGTGATGTGGCCGATGGGCACCTCCTCCCGCAAAAGCTCCGGCCAGAGGTGGTGGAACATCTCCCGGGAAACCTCCCCGTGGAGGCGGGAAACCCCACCCGCCTGGGCGCTGGTCCTAAGGGCCAGGTTGGACATGGAAAAGACCTTGCCCCAAGGCTTCTCCTCGAGGCCCAGGGCGAAAAAGCCCTCCTTGTCCACGCCCAGCTTTTCCCAGAAACCCAAGAGATACCGTTCCACAAGCTCCAGGGGGAAGGCGTCGTGCCCCGCGGGTACCGGGGTATGGGTGGTGAAAAGAGCCCCGGCCCGGGCCAGTTCCAAAGCCACCGGGAAGGTATACCCCTCGGCCACCAGCTCCCGCACCCTCTCCAGGCCCAGGAAGGCCGAGTGCCCTTCGTTCATGTGGAAGACCTGGGGGTTAAGCCCCAAGGCCCGTAGCAGCCTGATCCCCCCGATCCCCAAGACCATCTCCTGCTGGATGCGCATCTCCAGACCGGGAGCATAAAGCCTGGCGGTGATGGCCCGATCCTCCGGGGCATTTTCCGGAAGATCGGCAGTGAGGAGGTATACGGGCACGGCACCCACCTGCACCCGAAAGGCTCCAAGCCAGACCTTACGCCCCGGAAACTCCACCCCCACCCTTAAGGGATGACCCTCCCGGTCCTGCACGGGCAGAAGGGGTAGCTCTTCCGGATGCAGGGTTTCGTACACCTCCACCTGGGCTCCCTCCGGGGAAAGGCGCTGGTGGAAGTAGCCCTCGTGGTAGAAGATCCCCACCCCCACCAGGTTCAAGCCCAGGTCGCTGGCCGCCTTGATGTGATCCCCGGCCAGCACGCCAAGCCCCCCCGCATAGATGGGCAAGGAGCTATGGAAGCCGTATTCCGCGGAGAAATACGCGCTGAGAGGCCCTTCCTTCACTTCCCGTTCCTTGAGGTAAGCCTCCAAAGCCGCCACCACCGCCTGGACCCGGGCGGGATAGGTGCTCCCCGCCAGGGCCTCGAGGCGGGCGGGGTCCACTTCCAAGAGCAACTTGACCGGGTTGCCGCGGAAACGCTTCCAAAGCAAGGAATCTATCTCCTGGAAAAGCTCTGCCGCCTCCGGATTCCAACTCCACCAAAGGTTATAGGCCAGCTTCCTCAAACCCCTAAGGGCCTCGGGAAGCTCGGGCATGGCGGTAAGACGCCCCAGTACCTTCATGGGGTGGATTATACCCTTCACCGAAGCCGCCGCCAGAGCTCCGGGCTGAAGAGGAGGACCACGGGAAGGATCTCTATCCGCCCCGCCCACATCTGGAAGATGAGGACCACCTTGGAAACAGGATGGAGTTCCGCATAGGAACCCATGGGGCCCACCGTCCCCAGCCCCGGCCCGATGTTGCCGATGGCCTGGGCGCTGGCGGTAAAGGCCTCCACAAAACTCCCCTCCAAAAGGGCCAGGGTCAGGGTGCCGAAGCCAAAGAGAAGGGTGTAAAGGAAGATGAAAACGGAAACCTGCCGCAAGGCCTCCTCGGAAACCACCCGCTGTCCCAGGCGCAGGGGAAGGACCGCCCTGGGGTGCAGGGTGCGGGTGATCTCCCGCCTGAGAAGCCCGAAAAGCAAAAGCCAGCGCACCACCTTGATGCCCCCCGCCCCCGAGCCCGCGCTTCCCCCCACGAACATGAGGAGCACCAGGATGGCCTGGGCCGGCACCACCCACTGGGCGAAGTCCACGCTGGCAAAACCCGTGGTGGTCACGATGGAGATCACCTGGAAGAAGGCATGGCGGAGGCTGGCCTCGAGGCTGTACATGTGGTGGGTGTAGAGGTAAAGGGAAAGCAGTAAACCCGCAAGGAGCACCAGCAGGGCATAGGCCCGGAACTCCGCATCCCTGAAGAGGGGTTTGACCTCCCGTCCGAAGAACAGCCGGTACTGGAGAAGGAAGTTCACCCCCGCCAGGAACATGAAGAGGCTACCCAGCCACTGGGCCAGGAGGGGGTAGGCGGCAAAGCTTTGCGGGTTGGGGCTGAACCCTCCCGCCGGGGTGGTGGTGAGGGCGTTGGCCAAGGCCTCAAAGACGGGTACGCCCGCCCACCAGTAGGCCAGGAAGGCCAAGGCGGTCAGGGTCAGGTACACCCGCAAGACCGCCTGGGCGGTGTGCCGTAGCCTGGGCGTAAGCTTCTCCTTCTCCACCCCCGTGCTCTCGGCGAAAAAGGCCTGGCGGCCCGCCACCTGAAGCTGGGGAAAGACCACCAGGAAGAGCACCACGATGCCGATACCCCCCATCCACTGGGTGAAGCTTCTCCAGAGAAAAAGGCTCTTGCCAAACTGCCCGAAATCCGAAAGCACCGTGGCCCCGGTGGTGGTAAAGCCGGAAACCGCCTCAAAAAGAGCGTCCAGGTAGTCCAGCCCCCCCGAGATCCAGTAGGGTATCGCCCCCAAGGCGGGCACCAAAAGCCAAAGCAGGGCCACGGCGGCAAAGACCTCGGCCCGGTGCGGCTGGGCCTCCGCATGCCCCACCCCCTGCAGGGCCTTGCCCAACCCCACCCCCAGCACCGTCCCCAAAAGAAACCCCCGGGCGTCCTCCCCCCAGCCCAGGGCCAGGAGGGCGAAGGCCAGCATGAGAAGGCCAAAGCCCTGGTAGGTAAGGCCCAGGAGGTAGAGGCTGGAGCGAAACCCCTGCCTAGCCGACGACACGGGCCACGGCTTCATCCGCCACCTCCCGGGCCACCACCAAAAAGAGCCGGTCGTTGGGCAGGGCCTCGAGGTCCTCGCGGTAGAGCATCACCCGATGGTCCCGCTCCAGGGCCACCGGGGCCACCTGGGGCGTGGCCAGGGTGCTCAGGTACCGGGGCCTGAAGTTCTCCGGAAGCTCCACCTCCAGCAGCTCGATGTTCTCGTCCATGGTGGACACATGCTCCACGTTCTCGGGTCCCAGGTAGTCCAAGACCGCCCGCACCGCCGCCTGGCGGGGCGTGAGGGGCAGGTCTATGCCCACCTGCTCAAAGAGCCTTCGGGTTTCCGAGCGGGACACCCGGGTGATCACCTTACCCACCCCAAGCTGCTTGGCCAGGAGGGAGGCCAGGAGGTTCTTCTCGTCGTTGTCGGTCACCGCCACCACCGCATCGGCTTCCTGCAATCCCTCCGCCTCCAGAAGCTCCAGGTCGGTACCATCCCCTTGGATGATGAGGGCACCGGGAAGCTCCTGGGAAAGCCACTCGCACCGTTCGCGGCTGGGCTCGATGATCACCACCTCGAGGCGCCGCCTTAGAAGCTCCTGGGCCACCATGAAACCCACGTTTCCCCCACCGATGACCATTACCCTGCGCACGCCCCGCCCCGTGGCGAAGTAGGCCTCCAGCTCAGGGAAAGCCCTTAGGGTGGTGACGAAAAGGATCTTGTCCCCGGGCTCCAGGATGACCTCGGGATACTCCGGGTGGGCGAAGCTCCAAAAGGTTCCATCCCGCACCAACCCCACCACCAGGACCCCCTCCGGCCAGGGAAGCTCGGATAGAAGCCGGTGGGCGTAGGGCCCTCCTTCCTTCACCCGGTACTCCACGAAGCGGAGCCGCCCCTCCGCCAGCACCTCGGTGTCCACGGCCCCGGGAACCAGGATCACCTCCACGATCTCCCTGGCCATGGCCCTTTGCGGCCAGAGGACCTTATCGATGCGGGTACCCAGGATCTCGGCGGTGCGGGGATCGGTGAGCACCTCCACGTACCCTCCCTTGCCCACGAAGCACAGGGTTTCCTTGGCCCCAAGGCCCTTGGCCAGAAGGGAGGCCAGCAGGTTCACCTCATCGGAATCCGTGCTGGCGATGAAGAGGTCCGCCCGGTCCACCCCCGCCTCCCTAAGGGCGTCGGGGTCGGTGGCCCCGCCCACCACCACCTTCACGTCCAGATGGGCGAAGCGCTCCTTGGCCTGAGGGTTGCGGTCCAGAACCACCACCTCATGGGCTTTTTCCAGGGTGCGGGCCAGCTCCCCGCCCACCTCCCCGCCCCCGGCGATGACGATGTACATACCGCTCCTATCCTAAACCTGGACCCCGTAAAGGTCGTAGGTATCCGCCCGGGTTATCCGAACCGGGATCCTCTCCCCCACCCGGGTCGTGCCGTCGGTTTCCACGTAGACCAGCCCGTCTATGCCCGGGGAATCCCGATAGCTCCGGCCCACGGCCAAGCCGGGCTCCGGAAGCTCGTCCACCAGGACCTCGAGGGTCTTCCCCACGAAGCTTTGGTTCTTTCGCAGGCTGATTTCCGCCTGCACCTCCATGAGCCTGGCCTTCCGTTCCTCCTTGACCTCCTCGGGGACATGGCCCGAAAGGGCGTTGGCCTCGGCTCCCTCCACCGGGGAATAGGTGAAGACCCCCACCCGGTCCAGCTCCGCCTCCTGCAAAAAGTCCAGGAGGATCTGGAAGTCCTCCTCCGTCTCCCCCGGGAAGCCCACGATGAAGCTGGAGCGGATGGCGAGCTCCGGCACCACCTCCCGCCAGGCCTTTAGGGTCTTCAGGTGGCTTTGGTACCCCCCCGGACGGCGCATGAGGCGGAGGATCCGCTCCGAAGCATGCTGTAGGGGCACATCCAAGTAGGGAAGCACCTTGCCCTCGGCCATGAGGGGCAGAAGCTCCCGCACGTGGGGGTAGGGGTAAACGTAGTGAAGCCGTATCCAGGCTCCAAGCTCCGCCATGTGGGAAAGAAGGTCCTTAAGCTCCGCCTTCACCAGGCGGTCACCCCAGAAGCTTTCCCGGTGGCGGAGGTCCACCCCGTAGGCGGAGAGATCCTGGGCGATGAGGAGGAGTTCCCGGGTGCCCGTGGCCACCAGCCGGGCGGCCTCCGCTAGGACCTCCCCGGCGTCGCGGGAGCGCAAGCCTCCCCTCAGCTTGGGGATGATGCAGAAGCTACAGCGGTGGTCGCATCCCTCGGAAAGCTTCAGGTAAGCGTAGTGCCGGGGAGTGAGCTTCACCTGGGGCGGGATGAGGTCCAAAAGAGGGTTGCGGGGTGCGGGAAGCACCTCCTGCACGGCCTGCAAAACCCGCTCCACCTCCCCGGGGCCGGTGACTTCCAGCACATTGGGGTACCTTTCCCGGATCACCTCGGGCCTGGCCCCCAGGCATCCCGTCACCACCACCTTGCCGTTTTCCCGCAAGGCCTCCCCGATGGCCTCGAGGCTCTCCTCAATGGCCGGGGTAATGAAGCCGCAGGTGTTCACCACTACCAGCTCCGCCTCCTCGTAGGTGGCACTGGTTTCGTAGCCGAGGGCCTTCAGCCGGGAAAGGATCTGTTCCGAGTCCACCAGGGCCTTGGGGCAGCCCAGGCTCACAAAGCCGATCTTCGCCATAGACCTCCAGGAGCCCCATCAGCCCAAAGGGCCATCCTCGGGGCTCCAACGAACCAGTATAGCCCCCTTCCAAGCTTCCGCATCAAGGCGCCTCAAAGCGGCGGGTAAGGGGCTTCCCCGGCTCCCCCAAGGGCCCAAGGTCCTTGCCATCCAGGAAAACCCGCACCGCCCCGGGATTCCCCGAGCGCACCTCCACCGGAAGGTCAAAGCTGAGCTCCGCACCCACCTCGGGGATGCCCTCGTACAGGCGCTTCTCCCCCTGGGTCACCCTGAGCCAGCTCCGGCCCTCGAGGCGAAGCACCAGCTTCCCCGGGGAAACTTCCACTTGGGGATTGGTAGAAGTAGGTGCAGGGAAAGGCTTGGGAACCAGGCGGTAACTTAAGGAGAGGTTCCGGTCCAGGTTCACCTCCTCCTCCACCGGCTCGTACCCCGGAAGCTCCAGCCTGAGAAGGCGCCTACCTCCTTCCAGGGGTGGCGAGGCCAAGGGCGTCTGGCCCAGGTAGAAGCCATCCAGGTACACCCGGGCTCCCGGGGGCTCGCTCACCACCCGAAGCCCATAGCGCTCCGGAGGCTTGGGCGGGGGCTCGGGGGGCAGGCTTACCGTCTGCACGGGCGCTGGACGCAAAACCAGGTAGGCCCCATACCCTAAGGCTCCCAAGAGGGCCAAGGCCAGCAAAAGCAACCAGGGGAAAGGGCGCCGGGAAGCCGGCGGGGGTGGGGGAGGAAGGGTGGGGGCCAGGGGATAAAGGGCCAAAAGGGGCTCGGGATCCAGCCCCAGGAGAAGGGCGTAGCGCCGGAGGTATCCCCGGGTTAAGGCTGGCTCGGGAAGCTCCTCAAAACGGCAGGCCTCGAGGGCCTCCAGCACCTTGGCCTTCAAGGCCAACCGCGCCGCCGCCTCCTTAAGGGAAAGCCCCTTCTCCTCCCGGGCCCGCCTTAACCTTTCCCCCAGTTCGCACACAAGGCTATTCTAGCCCGGCAAAGGCCAGGGCCACCCGGGCCGCCAGGCGGGCGTTTTCCAGGAGAAGCCTCTCGTTGACCCGGTCGGTCTCCCCTTGGGAAAGCTCGGAAAGGCGCCTCAGGAGGTAAGGGGTGAGGGCCTTGCCAAACACCCCTTCCCTGGCCGCTTGGTGGTTGGCCTCCTCCACCCAAAGGGCCACCTCCTCGTAGGGAAGGCCCTGGGACACCGGGTTTACCAGGAGGACTGCCCCTAAGCCCAGCTCCCGGGACTTGCGGAGGATCAAGGCGGCCTCGAGGGGGGTTTCCACCCGGGCGGGCACGGGGAAAGGGGAAGAAGGGGAAAAGAAGGCGGGCAGGCGGTCCGTGCGGTAGCCCACCACGGAAACCCCCAGGGTTTCCAGGCGCTCCAGGGTGGCCCTCAGGTCCAAGATGGCCTTGGGCCCGGAGGAAACCACCAGGATGGGGGTGCGGGCAAGGGCCAAGAGATCGGCGCTCTCGTCAAAGGGCTCGGGATGGACTCCCCCGATCCCCCCGGTGGCGAAGACCGCTATCCCGTGGCGGTGGGCCAGGTGGACCGTGGCCGCCACCGTGGTCCCGGCGCTTTTCTTCTGGACCAAGAGGGCGGGAAGGTTCCAGAGACTCGCCTTCTCCGCACCCCCCTGGGCCAGGGCCTCCATCTCCTCCGGGGAAAGGCCGAGGCGCACCTCTCCCCCCACCAGGGCGATGGTCTTGGGGATGGCCCCTTCGGCCCGTACCGCTTCCTCCAGGGCTTTAGCGGTGCGCAGGTTCAGGGGGTAGGGCAACCCATGGGTCAGTAGCGCGGACTCCAGGGCCACCAACGCTTCCGCCATGGGGGAAGGATACCATGCCTCACACTTCCGGCCACACCAAGACCTCCTCCCCCACCTGAAGCCCGTGGAAGAGAAGCAGTTCCGGCGCAAGGCGGATCTCCACCCCTACGCCCTCCGCGCCTTCCACCGAAAGGAGTACCTCCTTCTGGGCCTTTACCCTTACCCGCTGAAAGGGACCGTAATGCTCCCGCCAAGCGGAAAGCAGCAGGGCATCCACCTGCGCCCCCTGTCGCCCCAGGGCCACCCGAAGCCGGGCCGTGCGCGGCACCCGGGGGAACACCTCCGCCAGGCGCAGCCGGGCCAGGTGGCCCAGGCGCCTCAGGACCTCCCCCAGGGGCAGGGCCAGGCGGGAGGCCAGGTCCAGGGGGCTTTGGCCACTGCCCAGGGCCAGGAGGAGGGAAAGCTCCACGGGGTCCAGGGTGCTTTGAACCGCCTGGGCCCGGGACCCCGGCCGCACCAGGTCAAAGGGACCCACCTCCACCCGCTCGTCCAGGAGGCGGATCGCTTGCAAGAGGTAGGCCTCGAGGGGGCCTTCCAGGGAACTCAAGGGGGGTCGCACGGCAAGCAGGAAGCGAAAGCGCCCCTCCTTCAACGCCAGCACCTCCAGCAAGGCCTCCCGCCCCACCTTCTCCCCGAACACCGCATGGACGGGCCGGCCCTGCTCCAGGTAAACCTCCCCCCTTCCACCCCCTGCCTCCACGGTAAAAACCCCGGTCTTCCCCCCCTGGGCGAGGAGTTGCAGCCAGTCAATGGGACCTAAGAGGCGGAAATCGCCTTCCATAGGGAACCGAGGTAGCCCTTGCCGAAGAAGTGCACGTGGGCCAGGAGGTAGTAGACCTGGTACCGGGGCAGGGCCTCCTCCACCTCCTCCGGAATGGGGTATAGTGCCTGGTAAGCCTGCCAGAAAGCCTTGGGAAACCCTCCGAATAGGCGCATCATGGCCAGGTCCACCCCCCGCTCCCCCACGAAAAAGGAGGGATCCAAGAGGGCAGGCCCCTCCGGGGTAAACCGAAGGTTGCCGTGCCAAAGATCCCCGTGCAGGGGTGCAGGCCCCTCGGCGGGCAGGGGCCTTTGAAAGAGGGCTTCCACCCTGGGACCAAGGCCCTCGAGGCGGTCCCAAGTGGCCTGCAAGAGAGGCTCTATGCACCGCGAAAAGAAGAACTCCGTCCACTCCCTCCCCTCCCCGCCCGGCAGGGGAAAGGTGCCCAAAAACCCCGCCTCGGCCCAATAGACAGCTTCGCGCTGGCGGTGTAGCCCCGCCAGCATGCGGGCCAGGCCCTCCCAATCGGGTGGTCCTTCCGGCAGATATTCCAGGACCAATCCCTCTTCCGAGGCAAAGAATACCCGGGGCACCCGCACCCCCCGCTCGGCCAGGGCCCTAAGCCCCCGGGCTTCCGCGGGGAAGAAGCCTAAAGGTGGGTTCGGCGCAAGCTTCACCACATAGGCCCCCAGGCGGTACACCCGGGAAATATCCCCGCCGTAGAGGGGCTGAGGCACACCCTTGGCCTCAAGCCCCGCCCGTTCAAGAAGTTTCCTGGGGTCCATCCTCCCCCAAAAGGCGGTCCAGGAAAGCCCTGGCAGCCGCTTCCACCATCCAGTAGACCTCTTGGCAGTCCTCCAGGTCCCCGTAGTACGGGTCCGGCACCTCCCCCCCGCCCAGGTAGTCCAGGAGGAGGCGCACCTTCCCCCTAGCCTCGGGGAAACGCCTTTGCACCTCCACCAGGTTCTCCCGGTCCATCACCAGGATGTGGTCGTAGTGGAGGGCATCCTCCCGGGTCATCTGCCGGGCCACATGGGGGAAGTAGGCCCCTTCCCGCTCCAGCACCTTGCGGGCCCGGGGATCCATGGGCTCCCCGGCGTGCCAAGCCCCCGTGCCGGCGGAATCCACCTCAAACCGGGCCTCGAGGCCCCTCTCCCGGATGAGTTTGCGGAACGCTCCTTCCGCCAGGGGGCTTCGGCAGATATTCCCCAAGCAGACAAAAAGCACCCGTACGGGACGGTCCATGCCTCCCATGATAAGCAGGTCCTCAGTAAGGAACCTCCGCCACCACCTCCGTGCCCTTTCCCGGCTCCGAACGCACCTGGAAACGCCCACCCCGGGCCTCCACCCTCTCCCGCATCTGGGTGAGGCCAAACCCACCTAAGCCCTGGGCCTCGGCGTTTTGGAACCCCCTCCCGTTGTCCCGGACCACCAGCCGCGCCCCCCGCTCCCCCAAGGGGAGGAGTTCCACCTCCACCCGGCTGGGCTTGCCGTGCTTGGCGGCATTGGTGAGGGCCTCCTGCAGAACCCGGAAGAGGACCAGCTCGCTGGCCTGGGAAAGCCCCACTCCCTCCGGTAGGGAAAGCTGCACGCGAAAGCCCGCCTGCTCGGCGAAGGCCTGGGCGTAGCGGCGCACGGATTCCAGGAAGCCGTAGCGCTCCAGGTCGATGGGCCTTAGGGCGAAGATGCTCCGGCGCACCTCCCGGATCTGCGCCCTCAGGGTCTCCTTCACCTCGGCCAAGGCCTTCAGGGCCGCCTCCTGGTCCTTGGCAAGAAGCCTCTCCGCCAGATCCAGCTTCAAGGCCATGAAGGCCAGGCTCTGGGCGATGCCGTCGTGGATCTCCCGGGCGATGCGGGTGCGCTCCTCGTTGATGGCCAGCTCCTCCGCCCTCAGGTACGCCTGGGCGTTGCGCACCGCCAAGGCCACTTGGGAAGCCAGGAAGGAGAGGAAAGGAATCCGCCGGGAAAGGCCCTTGCCCTTGAGGACCAGCACCCCCACCGTCTCCCTGGCCTTTAGGGGCAGGGCCAGGGTTTCCTCATCCACGAACACCGGCCCCTCGAGGCTCCCCTTCCAAACGCCATCCGGCAGGAAGGGATGGGAGGGCAGGGCCAGGTTCCGCACCACCCGGGGTACTAAAAACCCCTCCTCGTCCATCAGGAGAACCCCACCCCCCTCCGCCTCCGCCCAGGCCTGGATGCGCTCCAGAAGCCCTTCCAGGAGGCGGTCCAGGTTGGCCTCCGCCTTGAGGGCCTGGTCCACCTCAAAGAGGGTAAGGCGGTCCCGGCTTCGGGCCACCACGGATTGCAGGGCCCCCGCCACCTCGTGGGCCAGCACCTCCAAAAACACCCGTTCCGGCTCCGGAGGGCAGGCTTCCAGGTACCCTTTCAAACCCGGAAGCTCCACCCGCATCCCCCCGCATTCCTCCCCGGCATGGACCCCCTCGGCCTCGAGGGCCACAGGGTACCCCAAAGTCTCCCCCAAAGCCCGGGCGATGCGGGAGACCGCCTCCTCGAGGTTCTCGCTCTCCAAGGCCTCGCGGAACACCCGCCCTGCCGCCAAAAGGCGGCGGTTCGCCTCCTCCAAGGCCCTTTCCGCCCGCACCTTCTCCAGGGTTTCCTGGGCGATCCACTCCAGCACCGCATAGGTGACCAGAGGCCCCACCAAGCCGTAAAAGCCAAGCCGTAGCCAGAGGAGGCTATCCACGTGCCGGTAGGGCAGAAGGGCCAGCTCAAAGACCACCACCACCGAAGCGATCAGGGGCGGTAAAAGCCGCTGGGCCAAGCGCACCAATCGGTAAAGGCTGTGGCTAGCCATCCTTCCCCTTCGTACCCTCCTTTTTCAGGGCGGAGGCTACCGCATACCGGCTTTGATGCAGAAGCCCCCTGAGAAGCTGCACCTCCCCCGGGGAAAGCCGGGCCTTGTGGAAGATGCGGCGCAGGCGGCGCATGGCGTAAGGGTGGCGGTGTTGGTCGGTGAACCCGATCTCCAGCACATACCGCCCCAAATCGGCGAAGAATCCCTCGAGGGCCGCCACATCCGCCAGTTCCTCCTGGGATACCGTACTGCCCTGCTGCAACCAGGCCTGGTAAAGCTCGTAGGCAAAGACCACCACCGCCTGGGCCAGGTTCAAGGAAGGCTGCTCGGGAGCGGTGGGGATGGTGCCGATGAGGTGGGCCAGGTCCAGCTCCTCGTTGGTGAGGCCAAAGGTTTCCCGGCCAAAGACCAGGGCAACCTCTCCCTTTACGGAAAGCACGTGGGCCGGCACCTCCCGGGCCGTCACCACCGGGGCCGGGTAAAGCTCCCGGGGTCTTCCCGTGGTGGCCACCACGAAGCTCACCCCCTCGAGGGCCTCCCCGAGGCTTTCCACCGCCACCGCCCGGTCCAGCACCTCCTCGGCATGCACCGCCAGCCAGTAGGCCTCCCGGGCCCACGGAGGGCCCACCCGGGGCGAGGGATTCACCAGGTAAAGCCGCGAAAGGCCAAAGTTCCGCATGGCCCGGGCCACCGCCCCCACGTTCATGGGCTCCTGGGGTTCCACCAAGACGATGCGCACGCGTTCCAGCACAGCCTCCTCCTCGAGGTCCTCACTGCCCGGGTGGGGGAGTAGGGGAAGCCTCCTCGTTAGAACCCGGAGGGTAGTCCGTAGGCCCCACCCCAGCCGGGGGGGCTTCCTGAAGAAGCCCAGTTCCCTCCGAGGGCGAAGCCTGCAAGGGGAGCACGGGTACCTTCCCCTGGGGGAACCAGACCTTTACCCCTTCCTGGGAAGGCTGGCCCGAGAGGAGATCCATCCCCACCTGCACCAGGCCCGCAGGCGGGGGGAAATCCCCTCCAGGCCTTCCCCTCAGGGCCCCCGCCACGAACTCCCGCCAGATGGGGGGATTGACCACGGAGCTGGAAGGCTCCCTCCCTCCCATGCGCAAGGGCTTGTTGTCATCCCGGCCCACCCAGACCACTGCGGAAAGCCCTCGGGTCACCCCGGCAAACCAAAGGTCCCGGGCCTCGTTGGTGGTGCCGGTCTTTCCCCCCACCACCCGCCCGGGGATGCGGGCCCCTTTGGCCAGACCCTTTTCCCCCAGGTCGTAGACATATCCCTTCAGGAGGTCCCACCCCTGGTAGGCCACCTGGGGATCAAAGAGGCGCCGCCGTTCCGGGAGAGCCTGGTAAAGCACCTGCCCCTGGGCATCCTCCACCCGCTTCACGTAGATGGGAGTAACCCGGTAACCCCCGTTGGCAAAGGCGGCATAGGCTGCCGCCAGGTCCACCGGGGTGATGGAGGCTCCCCCGATGGCGATGGCCAGGGTGGGATACTTCACCGCAAAACCCGCCTGGGACAGTTTTCTCGCCACCTTCTCCACCCCTATGGCCTGGGCGGTGTAGATGGCGGGCAGGTTGAGGGAGAGGTCCAAGGCATAGCGCACGGTGATCTCCCGGTTAAGGAAGGTGCCGGAGAAGTTCTTGGGCCGCCATACCCCTCCCTTCTGGCTGGGATCGGGAAACTCCAGGGGGCGGTCGGGAACCAAGGTGGCCTGGGTCCAGCCCTCCTCCAAGGCGGTGGCGTAGACAAAGGGTTTCACCGCACTCCCGGGGTTGCGCAGGGCCCGGGTGGCCCGGTTGTACTCATCCCCCTCCCGCCTTACCCCCCCCACCAGGGCCAGCACCTCCCCCGTTTCGGGATCCAGGCCCACGATGGCCAGCTCCGCCCCCTCCGGCAGCCTGGCTCCCTTGGCCGCGGCCTCCGCCGCCCGTTGCATGGCTGGGTCCAAGGTGGTGTACACCTTAAGCCCCCCCTCGCCGTAGACCTTTTCCTTCCCGAAGCGGGCCTCGAGGAAGCGGCGCACCTCGAGGACGAAATGGGGGGCCATCCGGTAGTCCAGCTGCCTGAGGATGCGGGCCTCGGGATCCATCAGCCTGGCCTCCTGGAGGTTCCCCTCCCCGTCGTAGCGCACCTCCCACCCCTTGGGGACAAGGGGCTCCCGCCAGGCAGCCTCGGCCACCTCAGGGCTCACCCAGCCCTCGGCCACCATCTGGTCCAGAAGCAGGCGCATCCGCTCCCGCACCCCCTTGAGGTCCTGGTAGCGGGCGTTGGGAGCCGGGATCAGGGAGGCCAAATAGAGGCCTTCCGCCAGGGTCAAGGCAGCAGGGTCCTTACCGAAATAGGCTTCCGCCGCCCCCTTGATGCCCACGGCGTTGCCTCCCCAGGGCACCACGTTCAGGTACATCTCCAGGATCTCCTCCTTGGTGTAGCGCCTCTCCAGCTCGAGGGCCAGGGCCCACTCCTTGAACTTGCGCTCCAGGGAACGGGCCTGGGCCAGCTCCTTGAGGAGGGTGTTTTTGATCACCTGGGTGGTGATGGTGCTCCCCCCCTGAAGATCCCCCCGAAGGATGGCGTAGAGAGCCCCTAGAAGGCGCACGAAATCCACCCCATAGTGCTGGAAATACCGGCGGTCCTCCGAAAAAACCACCGCCGCCACCGCCGCCGGGGAAACCTCAGAAAGCCGCACCAGGCTCCGGTGGATGGCCCTTCCCTCCTCCACGCTGGCAATCTGGGCCAAGGGGGTGCCGTCCCGAGCGTAGAGGGTGGAGGTGGCGGTGAGGCGCAGCCGATCAAACTGGGAGAGGTCGGGAAGGTCACGGGTGTAGGCGTAGGCCAGATAGCCTAAAGCCAGGACCGCTCCCGCCAAAAGGCCGGCCAGGGACAGGAGGAGGAAGCGGAACACCCGCACGGCCCTCAGTTTACATGGGCCTACCCCAAACCCAAAAAGCGGAATAGCTTGTCCCGGGTGAGGGGTTTTTCTATGGCCATCACCCGCACCACCTCGGCGGTAGTCCTAAGCTTTTCGGTGGGCTCTATGAGCACCGCCAAGGGCACTTCCTTAAGCCGGCGCACATGCCGGATGCGCGCGGCCACGGCAAAGGGATCCACGTCCAGATCCTGGTCCAAAAGCACATACCTGGGCGTGTGGTCCAACAGCCAAAAGAGGCCTTCCCGGGCCAGGTCAAAGTGGCGGACGGGGATGCCCCGCTCGGAAAGCACCAGGTCCACATAGGCCCGCAGGGCATCGTTGCGGCTTAATAGGAGAAGCCCCGGATAATCCGTCGCCACGGGGCCAGTTTATCTAAGGGTTGCGAAAAGGATGTGAAAAAATCTGGCTGGGGCGCGTGGACTCGAACCACGACCGGCGGATCCAAAGTCCGCTGTCCTGCCATTAGACGACGCCCCAGCGCACAAGATGTCTGCCCTAAGGGGCAAAGCCACCCAGATTGTAGGGCAAAGAGGACCTCCCGTCAAATCCCCATTAGGTTGGCCTCGGCCAAGCCCGGATGGGATCACACGTTGAAGAGGACGTAGAGGACATCCCCATCCTGGACCTCGTACTCCTTGCCCTCGAGGCGCACCCAACCCCTTTCCTTGGCCTTGGCCCATCCCCCAGCCTCCACCAGCTTGTCCCAGGGAATGACCTCAGCCCGGATGAAGCCCTTTTCCATGTCGGAGTGGATCTCCCCCGCCGCCTCCGGGGCCTTGGTTCCCCGGCGCACCGTCCAGGCCCGCACCTCCTTCTCCCCGGCGGTAAAGAAGGTGATGAGGCCAAGGGCTCTATACCCCGCCTGGGCCAGGCGCTGGAGGCCGCTTTCCCTTAAGCCGTAGGCGGCAAGAAGCTCTCGTGCTTCCTCTGGGGAAAGCTCGGCCAGCTCCGCCTCCAGCCGGGCGGAAACCACCACCACCTCGGCCCCCTCGGCCTTGGCCCTTTCCCGCACCGCCTGCACGTGGGGGTTGCCCTCCCCCTCGGGTAGGTCCTCCTCGCCCACGTTGGCCACGTAGATCACCGGCTTGGCGGTAAGGAGGGGGGTTTCCTTAAGCAGGCGGCGAAGCTCGGCATCCTCTCCCTGCTCTCCGTTTAAGAGGAAGGTGCGGGCGGGCTTTCCCCCTTGCAGGTGGGTGTAAAGGGCTTCCGCCGCCTCGAGGGTGGGGACCAGATCCCGGTTGGCCCGGGCTTCCTTCCTAAGCCGCTCAAGCCGCTTTTCCCAGGTGGCGAGATCGGCCAGGAGAAGCTCGGTTTCCACCACCTCCGCATCCTCCAGGGGATCCACCCGGCCCATCACGTGCACCACATCGGGATCGGGAAAGCACCGGAGCACGTGGGCGATGGCCGCCACCTCGCGGATGTGGGCCAGAAACTGGTTGCCGAGGCCTTCCCCCCTGTGGGCCCCCTTGACCAAGCCCGCGATGTCCACGAACTCCACGTGGGTAGGGACGACGGGAGGCTTCCGATCCCCCTTGGCGAAGACCCTCTGCAGGGCGTAAAGCCTTTCGTCCTCCAGGGATACCACGCCCACGTTCTTGTCAATGGTGGCGAAGGGGTAGTTGGCCGCCAAAGCCTGTGCCCGGGTTAGGGCGTTAAAGAGGGTGGACTTGCCCACGTTGGGTAGACCGACGATTCCCACAGCCAGCATCTCGACCTCAAAAAAAGCCCCAGCTAGGGGCCTCTTTTCATCCTATCACATCCCTTGCGTATGATGGCAGGGTATGGACCTGGCCGCCCACATTGACCACACCCTCTTAAAACCCACCGCCACCCCGGAGGAAATCCTGAAGGTGGCGGAGGAAGCCCTGGAACACGGGTTTTTCGGCCTCTGCATTCCTCCATCCTATGTTCCCCTGGTGCGGGAGCGTTACCCCCATGCTCCCTTTCGCCTGGTAACCGTGGTGGGCTTTCCCCTGGGCTACCAGGCCCAGGAAGTCAAGGCCCTCGAGGCAGCCTTGGCCATCGCCCAGGGAGCCGATGAGGTCGATATGGTGATCCACCTGGGCCGGGCCTCGGCCGGGGATTACGCCTATATCGAGGAAGAAGTCCGCACCGTGCGCCAGGCAGCACCCAAGGCGGTGCTCAAGGTGATCCTGGAAACAGGCTACTTCACCCCTGAAGCCCAGGGTCAGCCCCGTAGGGGCTATCTTGAAAACCTGGCCGAGGCGGCCATCCAGGGCGGGGCCGACTTCCTGAAAACCTCCACCGGCTTTGGACCCCGGGGGGCCAGCCTGGAGGACGTGGAACTCCTGGTAAGGGTGGCCCGGGGCCGGGCCCAGGTCAAGGCCGCAGGCGGCATCCGCAACCGGGAAACCGCCATCAAGCTCCTCGAGGCGGGGGCCACCCGGCTGGGTACCTCCAGTGGGGTGGCCCTGGTGAAGGGGGAAGATGGGGATGGGTACTAAAAGGCGGCGGAAAAAGCCCACCCTGGCCGGGGTTCCCGGCTATTTAATACTCCTGGTCATCCTCCTCCTTTGGCTTTTCCAGGAGCTCCGTCCAGGCCTCCCCCCACCTCCCCCACAGGTGGAAGCAGGGGGCGTGGAGGTCTACTTCATGCCCCGGGAAGGGGAGGCTGCCAAGGCCCGGCTCATCGCCCTCATGGACGGAGCCAAGGAAAGCCTGGATGGGGCCTTCTACGAGTTTCGCGACCTGGAGATCGCCAAGGCCTTGCTCAGGGCTGAGAAACGAGGGGTGAGGGTGAGGCTCTACGGGGAAAGCGATTACCGAAACGACTTCCGCCGCTACCTGGTGGGTGGGGCCCTGGGCCAGCAAGGGGAAACCCCCCGCGTGCCCCAGGCGGCCCTCCGGGAGCGCATCCGACCTTTGTCCCTGGACTGCGAGGAGATCGTGGGGATTCCCGTGTGCTTTGACGAACGGGAAGGCTTCATGCACCACAAGTTCTTGGTGGTGGACGGGCAGGCGGTCTGGACGGGAAGCACCAACATGACCTGGAATGCCTTCGCCCGGAACAACGAAAACAGCCTCCTCCTGCCTTCTTCCACCCTGGCCCAAGGCTATGCCGGGGAGTTCGCCGCCCTCTTCGAGGGCACCAAGGAAGGCCTGGGAAAACCGGTTACCTTCCACCTTTCCCCGGAAAAGGGCATTCCGGCCGAGGGCACCGCCTACTTCAGCCCCAAAGGGGGTGCGCTGGGCCGGGAGGCTCTTCTGGAACGGCTCAGGGCTGCCAGGAAAGAAATCCTGGTGGCGGCCTTCGTGCTCACGGACCGGGAGGTGGTGGAAGCCCTGGTCCAGGCCCAGCGGAGGGGAGTGGGGGTCCAGGTCCTCCTGGAAACCCGCAACCTTGGGGATAGCCGGGAAGACGACCTCCTGCGGAGCGGGGTGGCGGTACGGAAGGACGGCAACCCTTACACCCTCCACCACAAGGTGATGGTGATCGACGGTACCTTTGTGATCACGGGAAGCTACAACTTCACCGCCAGGGCCTGGCAGGTGAACAACGAGAACCTTCTGATCCTGCAAAGCCCCGCCCTGGCGGAACGCTACCGGGAGGAGATCCTAAGGTTATGGCGGGAAGGGCAACCCCTTTAGTGCTGACCCTGGCCTCGGGAAGCCCCAGGCGCAGGGCTCTCCTCGAGGCCCTGGGCTTCCCCCTTAAGGTGGTCCCCCCAAGGGTGGAGGAAGCTGGGGAAGACCTTCCCCAAGACCCCAGGGAGCTGGCCCTAGTCCTGGCCCGGCGCAAGGGGGAGGAGGTACCGGGGGAGTGGGTGCTGGCGGCGGACACCGTGGTGGACCTGGACGGTCGGGTCCTCGGCAAGCCCAGGGATCGGGTGGAAAACCACCTCTTCCTCCGCCTCCTTTCCGGCAGAACCCACCAGGTCCACACCGCCATCTACCTGCGCACCCCTCAGGATTTGGTGGTGGAGGTGCACACCACCCGGGTCCGCTTCCGCAACCTTTCCGAAGAAGAAATCGCCTGGTACGTGCAGAGCGGCGAAGGCCTGGACAAGGCAGGGGGCTACGGGGCCCAAGGCCTGGGAATGGCCCTCCTGGAGGGAATCGAGGGGGATTTCTACACGGTGGTGGGCCTGCCCGTGGCCCGGGTCTTCGCCCTCCTCTGGGAAAGGGGGTTCAGGCCGTGAGGGAAGTGGCCTTGCGACGGGGGATCTTCCTCCTCCTCCTGGCCTTGGGCCTGGCGATGGCGGCCCTAACGCGCCCCCTTGCCCCCCGCCTTTCCCTCACCCTTTCCCCCCTCACCGCTCCCCTGCCCGCCCTGGGCCACCGCCTAGGGCAGAACTTGAGGGCTGCCTCCGCCATTCTGCTGAACCGCCAGGACCTCTACGGGGAAAACCGCTCCCTGAAGGCCCAGCTCGCCCAGCTGGAAAGCGAGAATCGAAGGCTTCGCCTCGAGGTGGAACGCCTTTCCCGGGCTCTCAAGGTGCAGGCCTCGCAGGCCCCCGGGGTGGTGGCGGTGGCCCCGGTGGTGGGGGAGGACCTCTCCGGCCTTTACCGCCGCCTGATCCTGGGCCTAGGGGAGCGGGATGGCCTCCGGATGGGCATGCCGGTGACCGCCCCGGAAGGGCTGGTGGGGCTCATCGTGGAGGTGGAGGAACGCCGGGCCCTGGTGCGCACTCTCCTGGACCCGGAAAGCCAGGTGGGCGTGCGGCCGGAAAAGGCCCCGGGGCGGGGAGTGGCCCGGGGGGTTCCCCCTGACCACCTGGTGGCGGAGTTTCCCCCCACGGTCCAGGTGGCTCCGGGAGACCTCCTGCTCACCGGAGCTCCCTTGGGCCTTTTCCCGGACGGCATCCCCGTGGGCCGGGTGGAACGGGTGGAACGCATCCAAGGAGGCCTTAAGCAACGGGCGTGGGTTAAGCCCTTGGTGGAGCTCTCCCTTCTGGAGGAGGTCATCGTGCTGAGGCCCTTATGATCTGGCTTCTCCTCTTCTTGACTCTTTTTTTATCGGGGCTCTTGGGAGCGCTGTGGCCTGCGGGGCTCATGGCCCCGGACCTCTTCCTGGTCCTGGCCCTCCTTTATGCCCGTAGCCTTCCCTATTACCTGGGCCTCCCTTGGGCCTTTTTCCTTGGGCTTGTGCAGGACCTCTTGGGCTACGGGCTGTTGGGCCTCCATGCGGTGGGGCTCCTGAGCGCCAGCTACGCCTTCTATGCGGCAAGCCGCCGCCTGGCCCCGGGAGAGACCCCTGGGGTTCTCTTTTCCTTTCTGTGGGCCTTTTTGGCCAAGTGGGCGGGCTACTTCCTGGTGGCCTACTGGCTCCGCCTGGAACTGCCTTCCCTCTTGCCCCTGGACCTCCTCCTCGAGGGCCTCTTCACCCTTCCCCTGCTCCTCCTGGCCTGGCGCCTTCTGCCCTCCTCCCGACGATCATGACCAGCCGGCTTTACGCCCTCATGCTCTTCTTCCTCCTGGCCTTCGGCCTCCTGGCCTTAAGGGCCTGGCACCTCCAGGTGTTGGAGCACGAGCGGTACGCCCTAAGAAGCCAGGGCAACTACCTGAAGACCGAGGGCATCCCCGCCCCCCGGGGCCGCATCCTGGACCGCAAGGGGCGGGTGATCGCCCAGGACCGGCTGGTGGTGGACCTGGTGTACGAGGGAGGCGAGGTGGCCTTCAAGGAAAGGCTCCTCCCCCTCCTGGGCTTGAAGGAACTCCCCAAGGTCCAAGGCCCCACGGTCCTCAAGGCAGGGGTACCCGAACACCTCCTGCCCACCCTGGCGGAGATCACCGCTGGGCAGAAGAACCTCAAGCTGGTGGAGCGCATCGAGCGCTCCTACCCTAACCCCATCTCGGGCCCCGTCCTGGGGTATGTGCTTCAGGCCAATGCCGAGCAGGTGAAGCGGGGATATAGCCCCGACGAGCAAGTGGGCCAGGCAGGCCTCGAGGCTGCCCTCGAGGCCTACCTCCGGGGTAAGCGCGGGGTGAAGGCGGTGGAGGTCAACGTCCGGGGCGAGCGCCTCAGGGAAACCATCCTGGAGGAACCCACCCCGGGGCAGGATGTGGTCCTCACCCTGGACCTGGACCTCCAGCGAGCGGCGGAAAAGGCCCTGGAGGAAGCCCTGGCCGACATCAACGCCGGGCGGAGGTCCAAGGGTCTTCCCCCCGCCACCCGGGTCAAGGGAGCCATCGTGGCCGTGAATCCCAAAACGGGAGAGGTTCTGGCCATGGCCAGCGCCCCATCCTTCGATCCGAGCCTTTTCGCCAAGCGGCCCGTACCCCAGGAGGTCCAGGCCCTTCTTAAGGACAAGGACCTTCCCCTCCTGAACCGGGCGGTGCAACCCTACACCCCAGGATCCACCTTCAAGCTGGCCACCAGCTACACCCTTCTGGAAGAGGGGTACGTGAGCCCCTCCACCACCTTCCGGTGCAGCCCCTACATCGTCTTTGGAGGCCAGGTGCGCCGCAACTGGGCCGCCCGGGATATGGGCCCCATGACGGTCAAGGAGGCCATCGCCTGGAGCTGCAACACCTGGTACTACCAGGCGGTGGCCCAGGACCCCCTGGGGGTGGTGGACCGCCTGGCGGCGAGGGCCCGCCTTCTGGGCCTAGGGGAAGCTACCGGGCTGGAAATCGCCGAGCGAACGGGGCTTCTCCCCACCCGGGCATGGAAGCGGCAGGCCTTCAAAGAACCCTGGTACCCGGGGGAAACCCTTTCCCTGGCCATCGGGCAGGGCCCCGTCCTCACCACCCCAGCCCAGGTGGCCCGGATGCTCTCCACCATCGTCAACAGCGGAGAGAAACCCACCCTCCACCTGGTCAAACGCCTCGGCCCAAGGGAGGTGAAACCCCGTCTTGAACCGATTCCCGGACGTTTCTGGACAATCCTTCAAGAGGGCCTACGAAAGACCGTGAAGGAGGGTACCGCCCGCCATATCCTCGGGAGCTTTCCCGTGCCCACCGGCGGCAAAACCGGCACCGCGGAAACCCCAGGCAAGCGGGCGGGCCTCGAGCACGCCTGGTACATGGGTTACGGCCCCGCTGAACCTGGCTCCCCCTACCCTCCCCTGGTGGTGGTGGCCTTCTTTGAAAACGGCGGGGAGGGAAGCCGCGTGGCCCTTCCTGCGGTGCGCAAGGTCATGGCCGCCTACTGGCAGGTGGAGGAAGCCCAGGCCAGGTAGAATAGCCCCATGCGCCTCCGCGCCACCCCCAAAGCCTTAGCCCTGCGCCTGGATGGGGGGGAAACCCCGGAAGAAATCCAGAACCTCAAGCTGCCCGAAGACCTTCCCCTCGAGGTGGAGGTGGCCGGGCCTGTATCCGGAAAGGTGCTGGAAGCCCTCCTGGAGCTAGGCCGGCCCCTTACCCTGATCCCTCCCAGAAACCGCCTTCCCGCCGGCACCCTGGTCCTCAGCAAGACCCTGCGTTCCGGCGAACGGGTGGAGCACCCCGGCACCGTGGTGGTTCTGGGCGACGTGAACCCGGGAGCCGAGGTGGTGGCGGGAGGGGATGTGATCGTGGTGGGCAAGCTGCGTGGCCTCGCCCACGCCGGGGCTGGCGGGGACGAGGAGCGCTTCATCTTCGCCCTGGAGCTGGCCGCCAAGCAGGTGCGCATCGGCCCCCACTTGGCCCAGGCGCCAGAAGAACAGGAAACCCAGGGCCCCGAGATCGCTCGGGTTCAGGATGGAAAGATTGTGGTGGAGCCCGCTAGAAAGCGATAGTTCCCGTTTCCACCCCGTAGCGCTTCAACACCAGGTAAATAACCCAACCCGACACGGCCACATACAGCCAAATGGGCACCAGCACCCTGGCCCAACGCTTGTGCAGGATGAACTCCCCCCTAAAAGCCCTCCAGATCACGTAAAGGGCCAAGGGGCCGTTGATGGCGGCCAAAAGGGTGTGGGTGATGAGGAGGAAGTAGTAAGCCCCCCGCCAGGCCTCCGGCCCCCCGTAGGCGGTGGTACCGTGAAGGGCCCACTTGGCAAGATAGAACACCAGGAAAAGGAGGGCCAAGGAAGTGGCCGTCAACATGGCCCGATGGTGGGCTACTCTGTTCCCCTTCTTGATCAGGACGACCCCCGTCACCAGGGCCAACCCGGAAAGCACGATGCTCCACACCGCCAGCAAACCCAAAAGCTCCTTCACCGCTTTCCCTCCCCTAGCCGCTCACCCATAAGCCGGACGGGCTCCAGCTTCGCCGTGCGCGCATAGCTGTAACCCCTGAGGAAATCCTCCTCCTGGCCCAATAGCTGGTACAGCCTAAGGTAGGCCACGGCCAAAAGTCCATCCCGCTCCCGCCCTGGGGGAAGCCGGTGGAGAAGCCTGACGATCTCGCGGAATCTAGGAACCTGGCTGGCCTCGAGGGGAGTTCCCCTCAACGCTCGGGCCAAGTCCGCCAAGGTGTCGCCGTTAGGCCTCATAGCCCCCAGGAGTGTACCACACCCTGCCCCTAGGGAATGCGCCGGCTGGTGCGGTTTCCAGCGGCGTCCACCGCAAGCAGCACAGCCCCGGCCGGCACCTCCGCGGAAAAGGCCACCGTGGCCTCCTTGGGAAGGGAAAGGGGATTAAAACGACCGCCTACCCGCACCACCACCCGGTCCACCTGGACGTTGTCCTCCACCCTTCCATAAACCCGGTACAAGCTCCCCTCCCGTTCCACCCGCTCCACCACGATGCGGGGAGGCGCTGCATCCAGCACCAGGGGGACCCGCTTTTCCCCCCGGTTTCCCCGGGCATCCTCCGCTTCCAGGAGAAGCTCCACCTTCCCGGAGGCCGGGGCCTGCAGGCGGAAGCGAAACTGAGCCAGCCGCTTACCCACCTCCCCAGAGGAAAGGACCTCTTGTCCGTTCGCCCGGACGCTTACCACCCCCGAGGGATCGAAGGCATAGCCCTGCACCCTAACCTCCCTCCCCGGGGCCACCGCTCCGCCCAAGGGCTCCACGAACCCTATTTCGGGAGAAGCGGTATCCGGCCGAGCGCAGGAGGCAAGGAGCACCAAAAGAAAGAGGGGATGCCCGCGCATCCCCTCTATTCTACCTGCTTCCCTCAGAAGCCGTAGTTAGCACCTATTTTCAGATAATAAACAAATGCACCACCTCCACCAAGGGCATATGTAGGTTGAGCTTCCAAGAATGCCGTTACCGGGGTTCCAGAAATGGGGTACTTCACCCCTAAAGTTGCGTGCACGCCGAAGTCAGTGCCCCCGGGAAGAAGCCAGATGTTACCACCCAAGCCCCCGTATGGAAGGACCGGGGAGCCCGGCATGCTCAGGTTCATCAAGAAATCTGCGCTAACGCCGGGAATGAGGACCCCCAAGATGGAAGTAATATCAACCCCACCCCGCACCTCGAGGCCCCCCTGCAGGGCAACCCCAGCGTGGAGCCCTCCGTTAAAGAGGTTCACACCAGAGCCGCCAAAAAGTCCCGCATGCGCTCCCACATAAGGTGCCTGGGCCAGTGCTAAACCCGCAGCTACGACAACTCCTAGGATAAGCTTCTTCATTCGCTCCTCCTTTCTAACCGATCGGACCTCCTGTTATGGCTTGGCCCGATCACTATCAACTTTAGAATATGGATGCTAAAACGTCAAGGGAACACCTATGTGGGAACAATTATCTATGTTGTATAAAGTGCGTTAATCCTCACATACCCTTCTGTCAGGTCACAGCCCCAGGCCATCCCTTCCCAAGGGCCTTCTCCCAGGTCTACCCAAACTTCCACCTCTTCGGCCCGCATGGCCTGGCTCGCCGCCTCCCGGTCAAAGGGAAGAGCGCCCCCGGCATAGAGGGGAATCCCCTGCACCTGGATCCTCACCCTCAGGGGATTAAACCGGGCCCCAGAGTTCCCCAAAGCCGCCAGAATCCGGCCCCAGTTGGGATCGTTTCCGTAAAGGGCGCTCTTCCAAAGAGCGCTTCCCGCTATGGTCCTTGCCGCCTGCCTGGCCTCTTCCTCCGTGGCTGCCCCCACCACCCGCACGGTCATGAGCTTGGTGGCTCCCTCCCCATCCCGGGCGATCTTTCTCGCCAGCTCCCGGGCCACTGCCTCGAGGGCCGGGAAAAAAGCCTCGAGGGGCACCGCGCCATAAGCCCCGTTCGCCATCACCAGGGCGAGATCGTTGGTAGAGGTATCCCCGTCCACGGTCACCTGGTTGAAGGTGCGGTCCACGATGCCCCGCCAGGCCTCCCCCAAGGCCTCCTGGGGTAAAGCGGCATCCGTCACCACGAAAGCCAGCATGGTGGCCATGTTGGGATGGATCATCCCGCTGCCCTTGGCGATACCCACGATCCTCGCCCCCTCCACCTCGGCCTCCGCTACCTTAGGAACTAAGTCCGTGGTGAGGATGGCCTCGGCAAAGGCATCGGCATAGGGGGTGAGTTCTATCTGGGGCAGACCCGCCTCCACCTTTTCCACGGGAAGGGGAACCCCGATGACCCCCGTGGAAGCAGTCAAGACTTCCTCCGCAGGCACTCCAAGGCGCAGGGCAGCAACCTCGGCCATGCGCCGATCATCCAAAAAGCCCCGCTCCCCGGTGGCGCAGTTGGCGTTGCCCGCGTTGACCACCACTGCCCGCAAGGTCCCACCCTGGGCATAAAGGGCCCTACCCCGGTGAATGGAGGGGGCCGCAGCCCGGTTCTGCGTGGCCACATAGGCCCAGGAAGCAGGAAGACCGGAAACCAACAAGGCCAGATCGGGCTTGCCGGAAGGCTTGATGCCCGCCCGGGTAGCCCCGGCGCGAAAACCCCGGGGAAGCCTCACGGCCATAGGCCCTCCTTGGGAAGTGCGGTCTCCTCAGGCAGACCCAGCATCAGGTTCAGGTTCTGCACCGCCTGCCCCGCCATCCCTTTCACCAGGTTGTCCAAGGCGGCAAACACCATAACACGCCCCGTTCTCGCTTCATAAAGAGGCTTCACATCCACCCGGTTGGAAGCATAGGTGCCCTTGGTTTCCGGCAAAGCCTCGGTGATCCGCACAAAAGGTTCCTGGGCGTAGAAGTCCTGGTAAAGCTCGTCCAGGGCCTTTTGGTTCCAGTTCCCTTCCACCTCCGCCTCCACCGTGACCAAGATACCCCGGGTCATGGGCACCAGGTGGGGGACGAAGGAAAGGCGCACCTCCCCCAGGGGCCCATGGGTGCGCACCGGGCGCCCCTGGGCCAAAAGGCGGCCCAGGTTCCTTTCCATCTCCGGTATATGGCGATGGACACCCCCCACCTTGTAGGGCTTAAGGTTCTCGTTCACCTCGGCAAAAAAGGTACCCTCCCCTTCCCTGCCCGCCCCGGAGACCCCACTTAAACCCACCACAAAGGCACCCCGCAGGACACCTTCCGCCGCCAGAGGGGCCAAAGCCAAGGTGGTGGCCGTCACGTAACACCCCGGGTTGGCCACCAGGCGCGCCCCCCCAAGCTCCTTCCGATGCAGCTCGGGAAGGCCATAGACTGCCTCCCGGTAAAGCCCTGGGCTCTTATGAGGGATCCCGTACCAGGATTCGTAAACCTCCGGAGGAAGCCGGTAGTCCCCGGAGAGGTCTATGACCCGTTTGCCCTCCTTCAAGGCCCTGGGAGCAAGCTCCATGGCAAGCCCGTTGGGCAAGGCCAAAAAGACCACATCCGCCCTCTCCAGTACTTCCTCCAGGGTGGCAAAAAGCCCCTCATCCCACAGCTGGGGCCAGGCGGAGGAAAGGGGTTTTCCCTCGTGTTTACGGCTGCTAAACCCCACCAGCTCCACCCCGGGGTGAGCCTTAAGAAGGCGAATCAGCTCCCCTCCCCCATACCCCGAGGCCCCGATGATCCCCACCCTTACCACGGCACCTCCAAAGGAATGTCAGGGAAGGCCAAGGGAGCCAGTTTTTCCCCAGGGGAAAGCCAAAGC
Source organism: Thermus sp. KWY1 (assembly GCF_057547025.1). Classification (NCBI taxonomy): domain Bacteria; kingdom Thermotogati; phylum Deinococcota; class Deinococci; order Thermales; family Thermaceae; genus Thermus; species Thermus sp. KWY1. The sequence continues at coordinate 34,300 of NZ_BAAJPG010000017.1, read as the reverse complement.
TGCTCCCGGTAGTGGTCGCCCGCAGGACCCCGGAAGACCAAGAGGCGGCCCTGAGTTAAATCCTGTACCCAAACCTCCAGAACCCCTCCCTGGGCGTAAAGGGGAACCTTTCTTCCTAAGTCGTATTCCAAGCTGGTGTCCGCGACCTCTATTGCCAAGAGCACCTCATCGGGAACAGGATAGCGCTCCCGGTAATCCTTCAACTGGCACAGAAGGAGATCAGGTTCCAGATAGGTGTCTGGCGGAATAGCGAAAGGACCTTGTATCCGCACCCGGGCCCTGCCCGAAAAGGTGCGAAGGAGCACTTCTGCCCACCGATCCACCAAATCCGCATGACGGGATCCAATAGGTGCCATCTGGTATATCTCCCCCCTCAAAAGCTCCACACCCCGCTCGGGCAGGGGAAGCCGTAGAAACTCCTCGAGGGAGAAGCGGTAAGGCCGGACCATACCCCTAGCTTAGCAGGCGCAGGAGGACGGCCTTAGCGGTGTGAAGACGGTTTTCCGCCTGGTCAAAGACCCGGCTACGGGGCCCGTGCACCGCCTCCTCGGTGGTTTCCTCACCATAGTGGGCCGGAAGGCAGTGGAGAAAGATGCCCTGGGGCCGTAGCAGCTGCAAAAGCTCCCCGTTTACCTGGAATCCATTGAAGTCCCTGAGCCGCCTTTCCCGCTCCGCTTCCTGGCCCATGCTGGTCCAGACATCGGTGTAAAGGGCATGGGCTCCCAAGGCGGCTTCCTTGGGATCATGGGTAAAGAAGGCCCCCGCTTTCTGCAAAAGGCCAGGATCCGGCTCATACCCCCTTGGCGTGGCCACCCGCATCCTAAGGCCCACCAGGGGAGCCACCTCAAGAAGGGAGTTCAACACGTTGTTGCCATCCCCCACCCAGGCCACCTCGAGGCCCTCCCATCCCCCGAAGGCCTCCTTCAAGGTGAGGAGGTCCGCCAGAGCCTGCAAGGGATGGGCCCGGTCGGAAAGGGCATTGATCACCGGGATGCGGGCGTGGCGGGCGAGTTCCTCCACGGTCTCGTGCCGGTATACGCGGGCGGCGATCCCTTCCACGAAGCGCTCCAGGTTCTTGGCGATGTCCCTCACGGGCTCCCTCTCCCCGATCCCCACCTGCTTCTGGTCCAGGTAAACCGCATGCCCCCCAAGGTGGAGCATGGCCACCTCGAGGGTCGTCCTCGTGCGCAGGGAGGGCTTTTCAAAGAGGAGGGCCAGGACCTTGCCTTTCAGGTCCTCCCCCCGGTAGCGCTCCCGCTTCAGGGCCTCCGCGAGGTTCAGAAGTGCCCAAAGCTCCTGGGGTCCGTAGCCGGAAAAGTCCAGTAGGTCCTTAGGCCGGGGCAGGGCTTCTCCCGCCATAAGGCTTATAGGATAGCGCAGGGTTGCAAACTTATGCAAGAGGTGGAGCCGCAGCGGGGTGGGATGATAGAATGCCCCCGCCTCCGAGCCCAGAAGACCCCAAGGGCCTTCTGGGCCGGGCTCTCGGGCCCCGGGGTGGCGGGGGTAACCCTGCCGCCTGCCGTGGTAGCAAAGGAGGTAGCGTGAGAAGGGTAAGCGTTCTAATCCTCTTGTTCGGTTTATTCGGCTTAGGGCTGGCGCAGAAGGTGCGGGTGGTGGCGGCCTCGGACCTGCAGTACGCCCTCCAGGAGATCGCCCGGGCCTTTGAGGCCAAAAACCCGGGGGTGAAGGTGGAGCTCATCTTCGGCTCCTCGGGCAAGTTTTACACCCAGCTCACCCAGGGCCTCGAGGCCGACCTCTTCTTCTCCGCCGAGAAGGTCTACCCGGAACTCCTGGAGCAAAAGGGGCTGGCCGAGCCCAAAACCCGCAAGCCCTACGCCTTGGGGCGCATGGTCATCTGGATGAGCAAAAGGCTCGGCCTAAAGCCCAGCCCCCAAGCCCTCCTGGACCCCAGGGTGACCCAGGTGACCGTGGCCAACCCGGTCCACGCCCCTTACGGCCGGGCCGCCGTAACCCTCTTGGAGCACCTCGGCCTCCTCAAGCGCCGCCCCCTCTCCCTCCCCGGGCTCTCCAAGCCCTTCCCCCAGCTCTCCTGGGAGGAGATCCCTTGGGAAAAGCTCAGCGGGGGGGTAGAGGCCTACTGGGATGCCAGTCCTTTGCGCCAGGGCAAGAGGGACTTCGCCTTCGTCTACGGGGAGAACATCGCCCTGACGGCCCAGCTCGCCCTCACCACCACCCAGGTGGGGATTCTGGCCCTTTCCCTGGCCATTCACCCGAGCCTTTCGGAACCCGGGGAATACTGGCTCGCTCCCCTGGGAAGCCACCTCACCCTGGAGCAGGACTACGTGATTCTCAAAGGGCGCGGGCGCCCCGAAGTCCTGGCCTTCTACAACTTCATAGGAAGTCCGGAGGCCCGGGGGATCTTCCGGCGCTACGGCTTCCTCTTGCCGGGGGAGTAGGGTGGATCCGCTCTTCTGGGCCGCTTTAGAGCTCTCCCTAAAGGTGGCCCTTTGGGCCTCGGGCATCCTCCTCCTCTTGGGAATTCCCTTGGCCTGGCTCCTGGCCTTCCGCTCCTTCCCGGGCAAGGCCTTCCTGGAGGCAGTCTTCCTCCTGCCCCTGGTTCTTCCCCCCACGGTCCTAGGCTTTTACCTCCTGATCTTCCTGGGGCCGGAAGGCCCCTGGCACCGCCTCACCGGGCTCTCCTGGGCCTTCCGCCTGGAAGGCCTCGTCTTCGCCAGCGTCCTCTTCAGCCTGCCCTTCGCCCTCACCGCCTACCGGGAGGCCTTCTTGGCCCTGGACCGGATCCTCCTGGAAGTGGCCCGCACCCTGGGGGTTCCCCGGTGGCGGGTCTGGACCCGGGTGGTCCTGCCCCTCACCTGGCCCGGCCTCCTCTCGGGGACCCTCCTGGGCTTCGCCCATACCCTCGGGGAGTTCGGGGTGGTGCTCATGGTGGGGGGCTCCATCCCGGGGAAGACGCAGATGGTGAGCATCTATCTCTACGACCTGGTCCAGGCCCTGCGCTTCCGTGAGGCGGCGGAGGCCGCCCTGGCCCTCCTCTTCATAAGCCTTCTCCTCCTGGTCCTGGCACGCGTTTTGGAGGCCAAAGGACGGGCATGGAAGTCCACTACCGCATAAGAAAACCCATTGCCCTCGAGGCCCGGTTCCACATCCAGGGCTTCACCGTGCTCCTCGGGGAAAGCGGCGTAGGCAAGACCACGCTTCTCAAGGCCCTGGCAGGCCTGGTGCCCGCTGAGGGCAGGCCCTATGGGGGCCTTCCCCCCGAAAGACGGCCCGTGGGCTACCTGCCCCAGGACCTGGCCCTCTTCCCCCACATGACCGCCTGGGAGAACGTGGCCTTTCCCCTGGCGGGAGGAAACCGGAAGGCTAGGGCCCTGGCCCTCCTGGAGCGGGTTGGCCTCGAGGAGCACGCCCACAAACGCCCGAGCCAGCTTTCCGGCGGCCAGAAGCAACGGGTGGCCCTCGCCCGGGCTTTGGCCAGGAACCCGGAGATTCTCCTTCTGGACGAGCCCACCAGCGCCCTGGACCCCCTCACCAAGGACCAGGTTCTGGGGGAGCTGGTGGAACTCATCCGTCGGGAAGGAATCCCCACCCTGGCGGTGAGCCACGACCCCATCCTGGCCCGCATGGCCGACTGGCTTGTGGTGATGGGGTCGGGAACCATCCTGCAAGAAGGCCCGCCCGAGGAAGTGTACTCCGCCCCAAGCCAGCTCCTGGTGGCCAGGCTGCTGGGCTACGAAAACCTATTCCCGGCCCGCATAGAACCTGGGGGCGTGGAGGTCAACGGGGTCCATCTCCGCCTTTCCCTCCCCCCCTGGGCCCGGCCCGGGGATACCGCCTGGGTGGGCATCCGGGCCGAGGAGGTCATCGTGGTGCGCCAGGACCGGCCTCCACCCCCGGAAAACATCCTAGAGGGCGTGCTGGTAAGCCTTCATCCGGAAGGCCTCGCCTACCGGGGCGTGTTCCAGGGATCCATCCGCTTGCAGATCCTGCTTCCCAGGCACGTCCAGGCCCGTTTGAACCTGCGCCCCGGGCAAAGACTCCAGGTGGTCCTTAAGCCCCATTACCTTCACCTGATGCCGGGCCAGGTGGACTAACGCTTCCTGCCCCAGGCCAAACTTGTTGGTAACCCCCTTCAGGAAAAAGCGGGCCCGGTCCCGGGAAAACCCCAGGGCCTGGGCCAAGGCCCCCACCCTCGGGGGAACTCCGTTTCCCACCGCCCACAACACTGCCTTTTCTCCTGGAAGAAGCCGCAGGCCCACCCGTCCCTCAAGGCCTGAAGCCAAGGTCCTGGGATCGTCCCGACGGGTGAGAAAGATCATGCCCCAAGGGTCATAGGCCCTAAGCCCCCAAGGGGTGGCCCAAAGGAGCACCTCGCCCTTTTCCATCTGGTCCAGCCCCGCCAGGGCCAGGCCACGGCCTTCCTTCCAGTACACCTTCCAACCGGCTGGGCCAAGCGCCCCGTGCACCAGGGCATAAAGCTGCAAACTTTCCGTGTACACCACTGCTTCCAAGATTCTCCCCTCCTTTTGCCCAAAGAGCCTTTGTCCAACTCAAGCGGCGATCTTCAGGGCAAAAGGAGGGGAGCGGGGAGAAAAAGCCCTTCCCTGGGGTTCCGGATAGCCGGGCACGGGGGCAACCCTGGCCCGGAGCACCCGCACCAGCGCAGGAGGCGCCACCTCCCCTATGGGGGGTAGACCTGGAGAGACCTGCAGGCCACAGAAGAGGGAGTGGTCCACCTCCCTCTCCTCCCCAGGGGCCTGGCAGAGATCCGTCCGGAGGCCGGGGTTCTGCACCTGCATGAGGTACATCTGCAGGGCCACCCCAGTGGAGGCGGTGAGGGTGAGGAGGAGGTAGAGGAATACCAGAAACCCCCGTACGGAACCCTTCGAGGGCATGGCTGCAGTATAGCCTTCGCCCTCGGGTAAAGTGAAGGGGTATGGCCGTGCGCGGCACCAAGGATCTTTTCGGCAAAGAGCTAAGGCTCCACCAGCACATCGTGGCCACCGCCCGCCGGGTGCTGGAGGGGGCGGGGGCCCTGGAACTCATCACCCCGGTGTTTGAGGAAACCCAGGTCTTCGAGAAGGGGGTAGGGATCTCCACCGACATCGTCAGGAAGGAGATGTTCACCTTCCAGGACCGGGGGGGACGCTCCCTCACCCTCCGCCCCGAGGGCACGGCGGCCATGGTGCGGGCCTACCTGGAGCACGGGATGAAGGTCTGGCCAAAGCCCGTGAGGCTCTGGATGGCGGGGCCCATGTTCCGGGCAGAACGGCCGCAAAAGGGGCGCTACCGCCAGTTCCACCAGGTGGACTACGAGGCCCTGGGCTCGGAGGACCCTTTGGTGGACGCGGAGGCCATCGCCCTTCTCTGGACGGTTCTAAAGGAGCTTGGGCTTAGGGGCCTTTTGGTGAAGCTCTCCTCCGTGGGCGACCCCGAGGACCGGGCCCGCTACAACGCCTACCTAAGGGAGGTCTTAGGCCCCTACCGGGAAGAGCTCTCCGAGGACTCCAAGGAAAGGCTTCTCCTCAACCCCATGCGCATCCTGGACTCCAAGAGCGAAAAGGACCAGGCCCTCCTAAGGGAGCTTGGGGTGAAGCCCATGCTGGACTTCCTTGGGGAGGAGGCCCGGGCGCACCTTTTGGCGGTGGAAAGGCACTTGGAAAAGCTCGGCATCCCCTACGAGCTGGACCCGGCCTTGGTGCGGGGCCTGGACTACTACGTGCGCACCGCCTTTGAGGTCCACCACCAAAAGATCGGGGCCCAGTCCGCCTTAGGGGGCGGGGGGCGGTACGACGGGCTTTCCGAGCTCCTGGGGGGGCCCAGGGTGCCGGGGGTGGGCTTCGCCTTCGGGGTGGAGCGGGTGGCCCTGGCCCTGCAGGCGGAAGGGGTGGCCCTCCCCCCGGAGCGGGGCCCCGACCTCTACCTCATCCCCCTGGTGGAAGAAGGGGTGGAGGCGGCCTTCCACCTGGCCCAGCGCCTAAGGCCCCGGGTGCGGGTGGAGTTCAGCCTAAGCCCCAAGAAGCCCGCCAAGGGGCTGGAGGAGGCCCTGAAGCGAAGGGCGGCCTTCGTGGGGTTTTTGGGGGAGGAGGAGCTACGGCTTAAGGAGGTAACCCTCAAGCACCTGGCCACCGGGGAGCAGGTGCGCCTGAGGGAAGAGGAGGTCCTGGGGCATCTCCTTAGGGCTTTGGGGTAATCTTGGGAAGATTATGCGCCGTACCCACTACGCCGGGCTTTTAAGGGAAGAGGATATCGGAAAGGAGGTGGTCCTGGAGGGCTGGGTGAACCGCCGCCGGGACCTGGGGGGGCTCATCTTCCTGGACCTCCGGGACCGGGAAGGGCTGGTGCAGCTGGTGGCCCACCCCGAAAGCCCGGCCTACCGGGAGGCGGAAAAGGTCCGGGGGGAGTGGGTGGTGCGGGCCAAGGGGGTGGTGCGCCGCCGCCCGGAGCCCAACCCCAAGCTCCCCACGGGAAGCCTGGAGGTGGAGCTTTCCGAGCTCACCGTCCTGGCCCAGGCTAAGACCCCCCCCTTCCCCGTGGACGCCGGCTGGCGGGGGGAGGAGGAGAAGGAGGCCTCGGAGGAGCTCCGCCTGAAGTACCGCTATTTGGACCTCAGGCGGAAGCGCATGCAGGAAAACCTCCGCCTCCGCCACCGGGTCATCAAGGCCATCTGGGACTTTCTGGACCGGGAGGGCTTCGTCCAGGTGGAAACCCCCTTCCTCACCAAGAGCACCCCGGAAGGGGCGCGGGACTTCCTGGTGCCCTACCGGCATGAGCCCGGCCTCTTCTACGCCCTCCCCCAGTCCCCCCAGCTCTTCAAGCAGATGCTCATGGTGGCGGGGCTGGACCGCTACTTCCAGATCGCCCGCTGCTTCCGGGACGAGGACCTAAGGGCCGACCGCCAGCCCGACTTCACCCAGCTGGACCTGGAGATGAGCTTCGTGGAGGTGGAGGACATCCTCTCCCTGAACGAGCGCCTCATGGCCCACGTCTTCCGCGAGGCCCTGGGGGTGGAGCTTTCCCTCCCCTTTCCCCGCCTCCCCTACCGGGAGGCCATGGAGCGTTTCGGCTCGGACAAGCCCGACACCCGCTTCGGCCTCGAGCTCAAGGAGGTGGGGGGGCTCTTCCGGGAAAGCCCCTTCGCCCTCTTCCGCGAGGCGGAGAGCGTGAAGGCCCTGGCCGTCCCCAAGGCCCTCTCCCGTAAGGAGATCGCGGAGCTTGAGGAGGTGGCCAAGCGCCACGGGGCCGGGGGCCTGGCCTGGGCCCGGGTGGAGGAAGGGGGCCTTTCCGGAGGGGTGGCCAAGCACCTGGAAGCCCAAAGGGAGGCCCTCCTGGAGGCCACGGGGGCAGGGGTGGGGGACACCCTCCTCTTCGCCGCGGGGGACCTGAGAAGGGCGCAGGAGGCCATGGGGGCGGTGCGCCTCCAGCTAGCCGACCTCCTCGGCCTTAAGCGGGAGGGCTTCGCCTTCCTCTGGGTGGTGGACTTCCCCCTCCTGGAGTGGGACGAAGCGCGGGGGGGCTGGACCTACATGCACCACCCCTTCACCAGCCCCCACCCCGAGGACCTGCCCCTTCTGGAGGAGGACCCGGGGCGGGTGCGGGCCCTGGCCTACGACCTGGTGCTGAACGGGGTGGAGGTGGGCGGGGGGTCCATCCGCATCCACGACCCCGAGCTCCAGGCCCGGATGTTCCGCCTCCTCGGCATCGGGGAGGAGGAGCAAAAGGAGAAGTTCGGCTTCTTCCTCGAGGCCCTCACCTACGGGGCCCCGCCCCACGGGGGCATCGCCTGGGGCCTGGACCGCCTCCTCGCCCTCATGACGGGAAGCCCCTCCATCCGCGAGGTCATCGCCTTCCCCAAGAACAAGGAGGGCAAGGACCCCCTCACGGGGGCCCCGAGCCCCGTCTCGGAGGAGCAGCTCCGGGAGCTTGGCCTGATGGTGATCCGGCATGGCTAGGATTCCCTACGCCTTGGTGGACGCCTTCACCCCCACCCCGGGGGCGGGGAACCGGGTGGCCCTGGTGCTGGACGCCCGGGGCCTGGACGCGGAGGCCCTCCGGGCCCTTGCCCAAAGGACGGGCACCCCGGAGACGGCCTTCGTCCTGGAACGGGAAGGGGTGGTGTACGGGGTGCGCTTCTTCACCCCCGAGGGGGAGGTGGAGTTCTCCGGCCACGCGGCCATCGCCCTGGGCCTCACCCTGGTGCGGCTGGGCCTGGCCCCGGAAGGGGTGGAGCGGATCTACCTGGAAACCCCGGGGGAAACCCTCCCCGTGGAGATCGCCTACGAGGCGGGCACGCCCCAGAAGGCCTGGGTGCGGGGGCCCAGGCCCCGCTTCCGCGACCTCCCCCCCTACCAGACCCTGAAGGAGGTCCTGGAGGCCCTGGGCACGGACGAGCGCTACCTCCACCGGGGGCTTCCCTACGGCATCGCCTACACCGGCATCTGGAGCCTCTTCGTCCCCCTGGTGGCCCCCGGGGTGGTGGACGCCCTGGAGCCGGAGATGGCCGCCCTCAGGAGGGTTTCCCAAAAGCTCGGCCTGGGCACGGTGCACGCCTACGCCCCCATGGGCCCGCGGAGCTTCTACGCCCGGAGCTTCGCCCCGCTCCTCGGGATCCCCGAGGACCCGGTGACGGGCTCGGCCAACGCCGCCTTAGGGGCCCTTTTGGCCCGGGCGGGGGTGGTGCCGAGGCGCGAGGGGGAGGTCCGCCTCACCTTCTACCAGGGGCACCGGCTGGGGAACCCGGGCACGGTGGAGGTGCGGGTGGCCTACAGCCCCTCGGGGGAGCCCTACGGGGTGGAGATCGGGGGGGAGGCCGCCCTCGTGGAGGTGGGGGAGCTTTGAGGCTCGTCTTCCTGGACGTGGACGGCACCCTGGTGGGGCCCAGGGGGGTGCCGGCGTGCGCCTGGGAGGCCATAGAGGAGGCCAAGGCCGAGGGGGTTCGCTTCAGCCTGGTCACGGGGCGGCCCGGGCGGGGGGCGGCCCTCCGCTACGCCCGGAGGCTGGACCCCACGGGCCTCCACATCTTTGAGTCCGGGGCGGTGGTCCTGGCCCTGGGCCAAGACCTCCATACCCCCCCGGCCCTCCCCTTCCACGTGGAGGCCCTGCCGGAAGGGGCGGCGAAGGAGGCGGTGCGGCTTGGGCGGAGGCTTGGGCTTCTCCTCGAGGCCTACACCGCGGACGGGGGGTTCTACGTGGAGGGGGAAGACCCCATCCTCGATGCCCACCAAGCCCTTCTGGACCTAAAGGCGGAAGAGGAAGACCTCCTCTCCCTCACCGGCCTGGTCCGGCTCCAGGTCCTCCTGAGGCCTGAAGACCCCGTGGAAGATTTCCTGGAAGCCCTCCCGGAAGAGCTCGCCCCCCACCTGGCGGAAAGCCCCAAGATGCCCGGGGTACGCTTCCTCTCCCTCACCAAGCGGGGGGTGAGCAAGCGCACCGCGGCGGAGCGGGTGGCCCAGGCCTACGGGGTTTCCCTGGAGGAGGCGGCCATGGTGGGGGACGGGGAGAACGACCTGGAGCTCATCCGGGCCGTGGGCCTGGGCGTGGCCATGGGGAACGCGCCCCTATCGGTGCAGAAGGCGGCCCGCTGGGTGGCCCCCCCGGTGGAGGCCTGCGGGCTTAGGGAGGCCCTAAGGTGGATAGGGGGTAAAATCCCCTAGGTATGCGGGTTTTCATAGAGGACATCGCCCAGCACGAGGGCCAGGAGGTGGAGCTCAGGGGCTGGCTCTACGGGAAAAGGAGCAAGGGGAAGATCCACTTCCTCATCCTCCGGGACGGCACCGGCTTCCTCCAGGCCACGGTGGTGAAGGGGGAGGTGCCGGAGGCGGCCTTCCGGGAGGCGGACCACCTCCCCCAGGAGACGGCCCTCATCCTAAGGGGCGTGGTGCGCAAGGACGAGCGGGCCCCCGGGGGGTACGAGCTGGCCGTGCGGGACCTCGAGGTGGTGAGCCGCCCAAAGGAGGAGTACCCCATCGGGCCCAAGGAGCACGGTATAGACTTCCTCCTGGACCACCGCCACCTCTGGCTCCGCCACCGCAGGCCCTTCGCGGTGCTGCGCATCCGGGACGAGCTGGAACGGGCCATCCACGAGTTCTTCGGGGCGAGGGGCTTCCTCCGCTTTGACGCCCCCATCCTCACCCCGAGCGCGGTGGAGGGCACCACGGAGCTCTTTGAGGTGGAGCTCTTTGACGGGGAGAAGGCCTACCTCTCCCAGTCGGGCCAGCTCTACGCGGAGGCCGGCGCTTTGGCCTTCGGCAAGGTCTACACCTTCGGCCCCACCTTCCGCGCGGAAAGGAGCAAGACCCGGCGGCACCTCCTGGAGTTCTGGATGGTGGAGCCCGAGGTGGCCTTCATGACCCACGAGGAGAACATGGCCCTCCAGGAGGAACTGGTGGCCTTCCTGGTGGGCCGGGTCCTGGAACGGCGGGCCCGGGAGCTGGAGATGCTGGAGCGGGATCCAAAGGCGCTGGAACCCGCGGCGGAGGGGAACTACCCCCGCCTCACCTACAAGGAGGCCGTGGCCCTGGTGAACCGCCTGGCGGAGGAGGACCCCGAGGTGCCCCCCATGGCCTACGGGGAGGACTTCGGCGCCCCCCAGGAGGCCGCCTTAAGCCGACGGTTTGACCGGCCGGTCTTCGTGGAGCGCTACCCCGCCAAGGTGAAGGCCTTCTACATGGAGCCCGACCCCGAGGACCCCGAGCTCGTCCTCAACGACGACCTCCTGGCCCCTGAGGGCTACGGGGAGATCATCGGGGGCAGCCAAAGGATCCACGACCTCGAGCTCCTTAAGCAGAAGATCCGGGAGTTCGGCCTCCCCGAGGAGGTCTACGGCTGGTACCTGGACCTGAGGCGCTTCGGGAGCGTGCCCCACTCGGGGTTTGGGCTGGGCCTCGAGCGCACCGTGGCCTGGATCTGTGGCCTTAACCACGTGCGGGAGGCCATCCCCTTCCCCAGGATGTACACCCGGATGCGGCCCTAGAGGCCTGCCAGCTCCAGGAAGTACCGGTGAAGCCTGGGGTCCTGGGTGAGCTCGGGGTGGAAGGCGCTGGCGAGGATCTTGCCCTGGCGTACCAGGACGGGAAGACCATTCAGCTCCGCCAGCACCTCCACTCCCTCCCCCAATTTGCGGAAGGCTGGGGCTCTAATGAAAACCCCGTGGAAGGGACCCAAACCCCGGACCTCGAGGTCCTCCTCAAAGCTTTCCACCTGCCTGCCAAAGGCGTTGCGTTCCACCCATGCCTCCAACACCCCCAAACGGGGTTGCTCGGGGTAGCCCACGATCTCCTTGGCCAACCAGATGGCCCCGGCGCAGGTGCCGAAGAGGGCCAGGGAACCCTCTTCCACCCGCTTGCGCACCTCGTCCTCGATTCCGTATTCCCGGGCCAGCTTGCCGATGGTGGTGGACTCCCCGCCAGGCACGATGAGGGCCTTGAGCCCCTCCAGGTGCTCCTTCTTCCGCACCTCCTTGGCCTCTATCCCCAGGCGCTTAAGCGCCTCCTTGTGCTCGCGGAAATCCCCTTGCAGGGCTAGGACGCCGACCACGCCCCTCATCCTGGACCTAGGCTTCGGACCTGTCAAGGGAAGCTCGCACCAAAAGAACACCCACTAACCCGGCCACTAGAGAAGCGGAGAGTACCCCCACCTTGGCTTGGTCCAGCATCCCCCCTTCAAAGGCCAAGCCAGCAATGAAAAGGGCCATGGTAAAGCCAATGCCTGCCAAAAAGCCCACACCCACAATGGACTTTAGGTTCACCCCTTCGGGCAAGGCGCCCAAACCCAACCGCAACGCTAGCCAGGAAGCAAAGAAGATTCCCAAAGGTTTCCCCAAGAGAAGACCCAAGCTTATCCCCCAGGCCACGGAACCAAACCCCAGCCCCTGCAAGGCAACCCCAGCATTAAAAAATGCAAAAACCGGCAACACCCCAAAGGCTACCCAAGGGTGAAGGGTGTGTTCCAGACGGTGCAAGGGGCTTTGCGCTTCCTCCACCTGCTCCTCGAGGCCTTCCAACTCCCCCTCCAGCTCCTCGGGGTCCTGGGCAGAGGTAGCCCCCTGGAAAGCCCTAGCCCGCCGCAGAGGGACAGCCAAAGCCAAAAGCACCCCGGCCAAGGTAGCATGAAGACCTGACTGGAGGACAAAATACCACAGAAGTAACCCCAGAAGCATGTAGGGCCAAAGATGCCACACCCCTAGGCGATTGAGCAGAAGAGCAAAACCCAGGATCAGGACCGCCAGGATCAAGGGAAGGGATTCTAAGCCCCCGGTGTAGAAGAGGGCAATCACCAAAACCGCCCCCAGGTCATCTACTATGGCTAAGGCAGTGAGAAAGAGCTTAAGTCCCAGAGGCACCCGAGGTACCAGAGCCAAAACCCCCAAGGCAAAGGCGATGTCCGTGGCCATGGGTACTCCCCAGCCACGAGCCTCGGGCAGACTGGGATTGATTGCCAGGTACAAAAAGGCCGGCAGGATCATCCCCCCTACCGCCCCTGCCAAGGCTAGCCCAGCCCTCCTGGGATTCTTAAGCTCGCCAGAAACAAGTTCACGCTTAAGCTCCAGTCCCACCAGTAGGAAGAAAAACGCCATGAGGAGGTCGTTGACCCAAAGAAGCAGCGGCTTTTCCAATGAAAACTCGCCAAAACGAACACCCACCAGAACTTCTCGTAGCCCAAAATAGACCGTGGCCGCCGGAGTGTTGGCCAGTATAAATGCCAGAAGAGCCGCCAAGAAGAGGACCAGCCCTCCTTTGGCCTCACTTTCAAGAAACTGCTCTAGTAGCCTGGGATACCTGCGCACGGGCATGGGATTACTATACCCGGCGCCACAAAAGACGCAGACTGTTGGCCGTCACCAACACGAGTGCTCCATTGTCCGCCAGCACTGCGGTCCAAAGCCCCGTGTAACCCATGAGGGTGGTGAAGAGGAAAAGCCCCTTGAGCCCCACCGCCAAGGCCACGTTCTGGCGGACCACGCCCAGGGTCAGGCGGCTTAGCCGGAAGGCCCGGGGCAAGGCGGCAAGGCTCAGAAGCCCCACGTCTGCACTCTGCAGGGCCGCTTCCGTGCCCTCGGCCACGGCAAGCCCTACCGTGGCCTTGGCCAGGGCTGGGGCGTCGTTCACCCCATCCCCCACCATGGCCACGCCACCCCTACCTGCCAACTCCTCCACCAGGCGGAGCTTGTCCACGGGAGAAAGGCCAGCCCGGATTTCCTCAGGAAAAAGCCCTATGGCCGTGCCCAAAGCCAAAGCAGAGGTCTCCCGGTCGCCGGTAAGCAGGAGGGGCTTAAGGCCCAGTCGGCGCAGTTCGGCCAAGACTTCCCGGGCCTCGAGGCGGGGGGTATCCTGGAAGGCCAAGAGGGCCAAGGGAACCCCCTCCCTAACCAAGAGGGAAAGGCTGAAGCCTTCCTCCGTCAAGGCCTTCACCTGGGCCTCTACTTCCGGGGGCAGGTCCCAGGCCTCGGGCCGCACCAAACCCACCTCCTTCCCCTCCACCCGAGCGAAGGCCCCGAGGCCCGGCACCGCCCGATGCTCCTCCGAGGGCAAGGCCTTGGGGCCCGAAGCCTCCCGCACCGCCCGGGCTAAGGGGTGGGAGGAACCCTCCGCCACCCCCTTCGCCAGGGCCAAGGCCTCCTCCGTCGAAACCCCAAAGGTAACCACCCGCACCAGCGTGGGCTTTCCCAGGGTCAGGGTTCCCGTCTTGTCCAAAGCCACGTAGCGAACCCCAGCCAAGCGCTCCAGGGCCGCCCCGCTCTTAAAGAGCACCCCCGCCCTGGCTCCCCGGGCCACCCCTGCGGCGATGGCCGCAGGCACCGACACCACCAGAGCGCAGGGACAGGCGATGAGGAGAAGGCCCAAGGCCTTGTAGACATGCCCCAGGAAATCCCCCCGGAAAAGGGGAAGGACCAGGGCCACGAAGCCTGCCAGGGCCAGGACCGCCGGGGTGTAGCGGCGGCTAAAGGCATCCACCACCCGCTCCGCCTGGCTCTTCTTAAGCAAGGCCCCCTCCGCCAGGCGTTCCATCTCCGCCAGGAAGCCCTCCTCGGGAAGGCGCTCCACCTTTACCACCAAGCTCCCCTCCTGCACCAGACTGCCCCCGTAAACCCGGTCCCCTATCCCCTTGGGCCTAGGCAAGGGCTCCCCGGTGAAGGCGGCCTCCTCCACGGAAGCCTGTCCAGACACCACCACCCCGTCGGCCGGTACCCGCTCCCCCGGGGGCACCCTCACCAGGTCCCCCACCCTCAAGGCCTTAAGGGGCACCTCCTCCACCCCACCCTCCTTCAGGCGGTAGGCCCGCCTGGGAAGAAGCTCGGAAAGGGCGTAAAGGGACCTGCGGGCCTGGGCCACGCTATAAGCCTCCAGCACCTCCCCCACCAGGAAGAGGAAGACCACCACCGCCGCCTCGGCCTCCGCCCCGATGGCCAAGGCCCCAAGGGTGGCCAGCGTGACCAGACTCTGCATGCTAAAGGGGTTTTGCCGGAACGCAGCCACCGCACGACGAGCCAGGGGGAAAACCCCCACCAAGGCCGCCAGCCGATAGCCCCAAGGGGCTAGGCCGGGGAGGAAGAGCGAAGCCAAAAAGGCCGCCAGGAGAAGCCCTCCGGAAGCCAAGGCCCAGCGCCAGGGTCCCAAAACCCCCCTGGTCGTGTCCCCTTCAGGCTTCAAACGGTAGCCCAGGGCGGAAACCACCCTTTCCGCCTCCTTCTCCGCCCCGGGAACCTCGAGGTGCAGATACGCCTTACCGCTGGCAAAGCTGACCTGGGCCTGCACCACTCCAGGCACCTCGGAAAGGGCTTTCTCCACCTTTAAGGCGCAGTCGGCGCAGTCCAAACCCTCCACCCGGAACACGCGAACCCTGTGAGCCTCCATGCCCCCATGGTAGCATCATTTGAGTAGCTAGTCAAGTGTTCTCTTCCGCGTGCTCCAAAGCCCCCTCAAGAAGCCGTTCCACGTGCTCGTCCGCCAAGCGGTAGTAGACCCACTTTCCCTCTCTCCGGAAGGCCACCAGCCTTGCCTGGCGCAGAAGCCTGAGCTGATGGCTCACCGCAGAAACCGAAACCCCAGCGAGGAGGGCTAGATCGCACACGCAAAGCTCCCCCGCCGTCTTCAAAGCCAGAAGAAGGCGCATCCGGGTGGGGTCGGCCAGGGCCTTAAGGAGGAGGGCGGCTTCCCCCAGCACCGCCTCCTCGGGCAAGGCCGCGCGCGCCTTCTCCACCCGCTCAGGGTGGATCTCGTAAACCCCACAGACCGCCCGGGCCATGGCCTTACCCCAGGCTTCCCTTACCAGCCTCGCTTGGCCAGGCGCTCCTCTTCCCTCAGTTGATCCAGGTTGATACCCACCATGGGCTCCCCCAGGTCCTCGGAAACCTCAGCCAGCACCTCGGGATCGTTGTAGTGGGTCACCGCCCGCACGATGGCCCGGGCCCGCTTCTTGGGGTCCCCGGACTTGAAGATGCCGCTTCCCACGAAGACCCCATCCATCCCCAGGTGCATCATCAAGGCGGCATCGGCCGGGGTGGCGATGCCCCCGGCGGCGAAGTTCACCACGGGAAGGCGGCCGTGGTCGTGGACCCACCGGACCAGCTCCAAGGGGGCCCCGATCTCCTTGGCGTAGGCCACGAGTTCGTCCTCCCGGAGGGACTGGACGTAGCGGATCTGCTTCCACATGGTGCGGGCGTGGCGGACCGCCTCCACCACGTTGCCCGTGCCCGCCTCCCCCTTGGTGCGGATCATGGCCGCTCCCTCAGCGATGCGCCTTAAGGCCTCCCCCAGGTCCCGGGCCCCGTTGACGAAGGGCACCTTGAACTTCCATTTGTCGATGTGGTGCTCCTCATCCGCAGGGGTGAGGACCTCGGACTCGTCGATGAAGTCCACCCCCAGGGCCTCGAGGATCATGGCCTCCACGAAGTGGCCGATCCGCACCTTGGCCATCACGGGAATGGACACCGCGGCCATGATCTCCTTGATGACCTTGGGGTCGGACATGCGGGCCACGCCCCCCTGGGCCCGGATGTCGGCGGGAACCCTCTCCAGGGCCATCACCGCCACCGCCCCCGCCTCCTCGGCGATCACCGCCTGCTCGGGGGTGGTCACGTCCATGATCACCCCGCCCTTGAACATCTCGGCAAAGCCGGTCTTGATCTGGAAGGTACCCTTCTCCATCCCGTCCTCCATCCTCCAGCTTACCGCCCACCGGGTCAAGCCCAAGGGAACACAAACCCCAGAAGCCCAAGGGCTTCTGGGCGGGGAAATAACCCCTTAGGGCAAATACGCCAGAGGATTGCGGACCACCCCACCCACCCTCACCTCAAAGTGCAGGTGGGGCCCGGTGGACCAGCCGGTGGAGCCCACGTACCCGATCACCTGCCCGGCTTCCACCCAATGGCCTGCCCGCACAGCGATGCGCGACATGTGGGCGTAAAGGGTTTCCACCCCGCCCCCGTGGTCCAGCACCACATGGAAGCCATAGCCCACGGAGCTCCAACCCGCCACCTCCACCTGCCCCGCCTTGGCCGCCACGATGGGGGTGCCGTAAGGAGCAGCCAGGTCGATCCCCGTGTGGTAGCGCTGGAAGGCTCCCCTCTGGCCGAAGTAGGTGGTGATGCGGAAACCGGAAAGAGGCCAGCGCATGGCCCCTTCCTGGTAGCTCACCCGGCGCACCTGGGGCCGCTGGGTCTGGGCCTGCTGCACCTGCCGGGTACGTTGCTGGGCCAAGGCCTGCTGCCTCCTCCTCTCCTCCGCCAGGCGCCTAAGCTCCTCCTGGCGGCGCCGCTCGGCCTCGAGGCGGGCTTGGCGCTCCGCCTCCTGTTTGGCCAGAAGGCGTTGGTACGTGGTTTTGGCCTGGATACCGGGCAGGAGGACCAGGTCCCCTGGCTTCAAGTCCAAGGGATCCTTCACCCCGTTGGCCCGGGCCACCGCCACCGGGGAGAGGCCGAAACGAGCCGCCAGGTCCACCAGGGTCTGCCCCTCGGGCAGGGATACCACCAAGCCCTTAGCCTTTCTTGGAATGTACAGGACGCTCCCCGCCACCAGCCGGTCCAAGCTCTCTAAGGAAGGGTTGGCGGAAACCAGGTCCAGAACGCTTACACCATAACGGCTCGCCACTCCCTGCAGGGTATCCCCCGGGCGCACGCGGTACACCTCCACCCCCGGGGGTACCCGGGGGGAACGGTCCTCCACGGCCACCAAGGGGATAAGAAGCCTTTGCCCCACCTGCAAGCGATCGCCTTGCAGGTTGCTGGACCACATGATGTGCCGGGGATCCACCCCGTAACGAGCGGCAATCCCCGCCAGGGTATCCCCGGGCTTCACCTCATAGACCACCCATCCCTTTTTGACCGCCTGGCCCACCTCCACCGTGTTCTCGGGAAGAGGAAGGGGGCTAAGAGCAGGCAGCTTGGCGAAGGCCAAAGAGGAAACCAAGAGCCATAAACTTCCCCATACTCCCCGCAATGCTCACCTCCCAAACCCCGCCAAAACCTCGCGGGGATTATACCAGGACCAAGCGGGGAAAAGGCAAGGGGCAAAAGGCCTTGGGGGGCGGGCTTTCCGCCCCCCAAGGGAAAATCCCGCCTAACGGGCGGCCAAGGACGCCAGAAACTCCTTGTTGTTCTTGGTGCGCCCCAGGCGGGCAAGGAGCATCTCCATGGCCTCCGCCGGGTCCATATCCGCCAGGACCTTGCGCAGAAGCCACATCTTGTGCACCACCTCCTCGCCCAAGAGGAGCTCCTCCCGACGGGTCCCGGACTTCAGGATGTCGATGGCCGGGAAGATGCGGCGCTCCTCGAGGCGGCGGGAAAGGTGGAGCTCCATGTTGCCCGTCCCCTTGAACTCCTCAAAGATCACGTCGTCCATGCGGCTTCCCGTTTCCACCAAGGCGGTGGCCAGGATGGTGAGGCTACCTCCACCCCGGATGTTGCGGGCCGCTCCCAGGAAGCGCTTGGGGAAGTACAGGGCAGCGGAGTCCAAACCGCCCGACAGGGTACGGCCCGTGGGTGGGGTCACCAGGTTGTTGGCCCGGGCCAGGCGGGTGATGGAGTCCAGGAGGATCATCACGTGCCCCCCCTCCTCCACGATGCGCTTGGCCCTCTCATGGACGAACTCCGCCACCCGGATATGGTTCTGGGGAGGTTCGTCAAAGGTGCTGGCGATGACCTCGGCTCCCTGGACGCTTTCCCGGAAGTCCGTGACCTCCTCGGGGCGCTCGTCTATGAGCAAAACGATCACCTTGATGTCGGGTTCGTTCTTCAGGACCGCATTGGCGATCTTCTTGAGGAGGGTGGTCTTGCCCGCCTTGGGCGGGGCCACGATGAGCCCCCGCTGCCCCCGGCCGATGGGGGCCAGCAGGTCGATCACCCGGGTGGAAAGCTCATCGGGGGTGGTTTCCAGCTTGATCTGCCGGTCGGGGAACTGGGGGATGAGCTCGTCAAAGCGGGGCCGGTTCTTGGCGGCCTCGGGATCCAGGTCGTTCACCGCCTCCACCTTGAGGAGGGTTCCGTAGCGCTCGTTCTCCCGCGGAGGTCGCACCCGGCCCACGATGTAGTCCCCGCTCCTCAAGGCATACTGCCGGATGAGACCCGCAGAGACGATGGCCACACGGGATTCCAGGTTGTACAGGTTCTCGGTAATGAACCCGTACCCATCCGGGCTGATCTCCAGGTACCCCTTGACCAGCTGCAGGCCCTCACCCTGGGTCTGCCGCTCCAGGAGGGCCATGATGAGCTGGTCCTTCTTCATGCGCTTGTAGTTCTCTATGCCCGCTTCCTGGGCCAGGAGGTGCAGCTCCGGCAGAATCTTGGCCGAAAGCTCCTGGTAGGTGAGGGGCGCTTCTTGTTGGGTATCCGCTTTTCTCCTCATGGCTTGACCTTCTCCCAGTCCTCCATAAAGCGTCTAAGCCCTATGTCCGTCAAAGGATGCTTAAGAAGCTGCTTGAAAACCGTATAGGGCATGGTGGCGATGTCCGCCCCCAGAAGGGCGGCCTCCGTCACATGGCGGGGGTGACGGATGGAGGCAGCGATGACCTTGACCGGCAGGTTCTGGACCTGGATCAGCTCCACGATCTCCCGCAAAAGCTCTCCCCCGTCCCAGGAGATATCGTCCACCCGGCCCAGGAAGGGGGAAACATAGGCTGCCCCTGCCCGGGCTGCCAGAAGAGCCTGGTTGGCGGAAAAGATCAAGGTCATGTTCACCTTCACCCCCTGGGTGGAAAGGCGCTTGCAGGCCTTCAGGCCCTCCTCGGTGGTGGGCAGCTTGACCACGATGTGGGGGTGGATGGCGGCAAGCCGCAGGCCCTCCTCCACCATGGCCCCTGCCTCCAGCGCGGTCACCTCCGCCGACACAGGTCCCTTCGCCACCTCACATATGGCCCGTAGGTGAGCGAACAGAACCTCCTCGGTCAGCTTTGCTCCTCGGCCCGCATACTCCTTAGCCACCAGGGTGGGGTTGGTGGTCACCCCAGAGAGCACCCCCCAGGCAGCGATCTCCCGTATCTCCTCCAAGTTGGCGGTATCCAAGTACAGCTCCATGGACGCTCCTTTTGCGCGGAAGGGGAACCGGCTTAGCCTGAGTCTAGCAGACCCGATGGGGGCGTTGTCAAGCCAGGGGAAAGGCTGCTAGCATGGGCTTAGCCGCCAACGGGGGATTTTACCCCAGGAGGCGGGAGCTGTAAAGGCGAGGATGGGGAGAGTACCCCTTTCCAATAGCCTAGAGCGAGCCGGGGAGGGTGGAAGCCCGGTGGTGAGGAAAGGCGGGAAGATCACCCCGGAGCCGCGGGAGGAAAGGGGCTAGGAGCCTCGAGTAATGCCCGCCGGGTGCGCCCGTGATCGCGCGGAAATGAGGGCCTGGAGGCTATCTCCAGGAAGCGCGGTGGTACCGCGGAAGCCCTTGCGCTTTCGTCCGCGCCCCAAGGGCGCGGGCGTTTCTTTAGGGAGGAGCGTATGTTCAAGGAGGTCGGCGAACCCAACTTTCCCAGGCTGGAAGAGGAGGTTCTGGAGTTCTGGAAGCGGGAGAGGATCTTTGAGAAAAGCGTGGAAAACCGTAAAGGCGGGCCCCGCTACACCATTTACGAAGGCCCCCCCACCGCCAACGGCATGCCCCACGTGGGCCATGCCCAGGCCCGAAGCTACAAGGACCTTTTCCCCCGGTACAAGACCATGCGGGGCTACTACGTGCCCCGCCGGGCCGGCTGGGACACCCACGGCCTGCCGGTGGAACTGGAGGTGGAGAAGAAGCTGGGGCTAAAGAGCAAACGGGAGATCGAGGCCTACGGCATCGAGCGCTTCAACCAGGCCTGCCGGGAGTCGGTGTTCACCTACGAGAAGGAGTGGGAGGCCTTCACCGAGCGCATCGCCTACTGGGTGGATCTCAAGAACGCCTACGCCACCCTGCACCCCACCTATGTGGAAAGCATCTGGTGGAGCCTGAAGAACCTCTTCCACCGGGGGCTCCTCTACCGGGACCACAAGGTGGTGCCCTACTGCCCCCGGTGCGGCACGCCTCTTTCCTCCCACGAGCTCTCCTTGGGGTACAAGGAGATCACCGATCCCTCGGTTTATGTACGCCTTCCCCTTAAGGAACCGGAAAAACTGGGCCTGAAGCAGGCTAGCCTCCTCATCTGGACCACCACCCCCTGGACCCTCCCCGGGAACGTGGCCGCGGCGGTGCACCCCGAGTACACCTATGGAGCCTTTGCCGTGGGGGAGGAGGTGGTGATCCTCGAGGAAACCCTGGGGCGCAGGCTCCTCGGCGAGGAAACCCCCATTCTCAGGACCTTTTCCGGGAAGGAACTGGAGGGCCTGGCCTACGACCCCCCCTACCCCCAGGCCCTGGAGAAGGGGTACCTCGTGGTCCTGGCCGAGTACGTGAGCCGGGAGGACGGCACGGGCATCGTCCACCAGGCCCCCGCCTTCGGGGCCGAGGACCTGGACACGGCCAGGGCCTACGGTCTTCCCCTCCTCAAGACGGTGGACGAGGAGGGGAAACTCCTGGTGGAGCCCTTTAAGGGCCTCTTCTTCCGCGAGGCCAACCGGGCCATTCTGAAAGACCTCCGTTCCCGGGGGCTTCTTTTCAAGGAGGAAAGCTACCTCCACAGCTACCCCCACTGCTGGCGGTGTTCCACTCCCCTCATGTACTACGCCACGGAAACCTGGTTCATCAAAAACACCCTCTTCAAAGAGGAACTCATCCGCAAAAACCAGGAGATCAACTGGGTCCCGCCCCACATCAAGGAGGGACGCTACGGGGAGTGGCTCCGGAACCTGGTGGACTGGGCCCTAAGCCGCAACCGCTACTGGGGCACGCCCCTTCCCATCTGGGTCTGTGGCTCTTGCGGAAAGGAAGAGGCCATCGGCAGCTTCCGGGAGCTGAAGGAAAGGGCCATTCAACCCCTTCCCGAACCCTTTGATCCCCATCGTCCCTACGTGGACGGGGTGGAACTCCAGTGCACCTGCGGGGGCACCATGCGCCGGGTTCCCTACGTGATCGATGTCTGGTACGACTCCGGGGCCATGCCCTTTGCCTCCTTGCACTACCCCTTCGAGAACGGGGAGGAGTTTAAGCAGGCCTTCCCCGCGGACTTCATTGCGGAAGGCATCGACCAGACCCGGGGCTGGTTCAACTCCCTGCACCAGCTTGGGGTGATGCTCTTCGGCTCCATCGCCTTCAAAAACGTCATCTGCCACGGCCTCATCCTGGACGAAAAGGGCCAGAAGATGAGCAAGTCCAAGGGGAACGTGGTGGACCCCTGGGACATCATCCGGGAGTTTGGGGCGGATGCCCTCAGGTGGTACATCTACATCTCCGCTCCCCCGGAGGCGGACCGCCGCTTCGGACCCAACCTGGTGCGGGAAACGGTGCGGGACTACTTCCTCACCCTCTGGAATGTGTATAGCTTCTTCGTCACCTACGCCAACCTGGACCGGCCGGACCTTAAGAACCCGCCTCCCGTGGAGAAGCGGCCCGAGCTGGACCGCTGGCTTCTTGCCCGGCTCCAGGATCTGATTCAAAGGGTGACGGAGGCCCTCGAGGCCTACGACCCCACCCAAAGCAGCCGGGCCCTGCGGGACTTCGTGGTGGAGGACCTCTCCCAGTGGTACGTGCGCCGGGGCCGCAGGCGCTACTGGAAAAACGAGGATCGCCTGGACCGGGAGTCCGCCTACGCCACCTTGTACCAGGCCCTGGTCACCATCAGCCAGCTCTCCGCCCCCTTCACCCCCTTCCTGGCTGAGGTGCTTTGGCAGAACCTGGTGCGCTCGGTAAGCCCCGAGGCCCCCCTTTCCGTGCACCTTTCCGACTGGCCCGAGGTGGACCCCCATCTGGTGGACGAGGAGCTGGTGGCCAAGATGCGGGCGGTGCTCAAGGTGGTGGACCTGGCCCGTTCGGTGCGGGCTAGAAGCGGGATCAAGACCCGCATCCCCCTTCCCCTTCTCCTCATCACCGCTCCCACCGCCCTCGAGCGGGAGGGCCTGAGGCACTTCGCCCCCGAGATCGCCGAGGAGCTCAACGTGAAGGAAGTGCGGGTCTTGGAACCAGGGGAAGAGGTGCTCCGCTACCGGGTCCTGCCCAACCTGAAGCTCCTCGGCAAGAAGTACGGCAAGCTCCTTCCCAAAATCCGCGAGGCCCTGGAAAGGGAGGCCTCGAGGGTGGCTGGCCTGGTCCTGAAGGGGGAGAGGGTGCCCCTGCGTTTGGAGGACCAGGAGGTGGTCCTGGAGCCGGAGGAAGTGCTCCTCGAGGCCCAAGCCCCCGAGGGATACCAGGCCCTGGAAAAGGAGGGGTACGTGGCCGCCCTGGAGGTGCGGGTCACGGAGGAGCTGAGGCTTGAGGGCCTGGCCCGGGACCTGATCCGCCACCTGCAACAGACCCGCAAGGAGATGGGCCTCAAGGTTTCCGACCGCATCCGGGTGGGCCACGAGGCGGAGGGCGCCTACCTGGAAGCCCTGAAACGGCACGGCAGCTGGATCGCCGAGGAGGTCCTGGCCTTAGAGTTTGCTGAAGGCCTCTTCCCCGGCCACACCACCCTCCTGGAGGACGAGGAAGGCCGGGTGCGCTTCAGCTTGGCCAAGGTAGAATAGAGCCATGGGCCAGCCCGCCCGAAAGGCCCTCAGCCTCGAGGCCTACCTCCAGCTGGAGGAAAAAAGCCCCATCCGCCATCACCTGGTGGAGGGAAACCAGTGGACCTACCTCCGCCTGGGGCCAGGGGAGAAGCTTCCTCTCCCCTGCCCCACCCTGGAGTTGGCCGTGGACGACCTCTACCGGGGCGTGAACCTAGAAGAGGGTTAACGGGTGGTATAGTAGGCCCCGTGCTGGACCCGAAGACCCTCCTCGAGCCCCTAGGGCTGGACGCCCTTTACGTGACCCGTCCCGAGAACGTGCGCTACCTATCGGGCTTTCCCCACCCCGAAGACGCCCAGGTCCTCGTTACCCACGAAGGAGCCTTCCTCCTCACGGATCCCCGCTACCCCGAGGCGGAGCAGGAAAGCCGCATCCCCGCCAGGGTGCTGAAGCGGGAGGAAAAAGAGGAGGTCTTCAAGGGCTTGAAGGGCCGGGTGGGCTTTGAGGCGGAACACCTCCCCTACGCCGCCCTGGAACGCCTGCGGGAGCTTGCCCCCGCGGAGTGGGTGCCCACCAAGGGGGTTATCGAGCGGCTCCGGCTCAAAAAGACACCGGAGGAAGTGGAAAGGATCCGCAAGGCCCAGGCCCTGGCGGAGGAAGCCCTGGCCCACGCCCTTACCCTGCTCAAGCCAGGGGTGTTGGAACGGGATGTCGCCTTGGAAATAGAGTTCTTCCTGAAACGGCGGGGGGCCGAGGTGACCTTCCCCCCCATCGTGGCCTCGGGGGTGCGGGGAGCCTTGCCCCACGCCAGGGCCTCGGAAAAAGCCCTCGAGGCAGGGGAGCTTGTCACCCTGGACCTGGGAGCCAGGGTGGAGGGGTACCACTCGGACATGACCCGCACCCTGGCCTTGGGAAGGGTGGACGGGGAACTCAAGCGGGCCTTTGAGGCCACCCTGGCCGCCTTGGAACGGGTTCTAGAAGTTCTGGGCCCAGGGAAGAGCACCAAGGAGATGGACGCCCTGGCCCGGGAGGAGCTTAAGCGCTTTGACCTGGACCGCTACTTCGTCCACTCCCTGGGACACGGGGTGGGGCTTGCGGTGCACGAGGGGCCGGGGCTTTCCCCCTACACGGAGGAGACCCTCGAGGCGGGCATGGTGGTCACCGTGGAACCCGGGGTCTACCTGCCGGGTATAGGCGGGGTGCGGATTGAGGAGCTCGTCCTCATCCGGGACACAGGGATTGAGCTTCTCTCCCGCTTCCCCCGGGGCTGGCAGGAGGTTTAGGTGCGCGCCCTTATTCTAGCCCTCCTCCTCTCCAGCGCCCTGGCCCAGACCTACACGGTAAAGAAGGGGGATACCCTCTTCCGCATCGCCAAAGCCCACGGCATGAGCGTGAGGGAACTGAAGGAGCTTAACGGCCTCACCTCGGACCTGATCCATCCCGGCCAGGTCCTGAGGCTTACGGAAAAGGAGCCCCTCGCCAAAACCCGCTTCCTGCAGGAGGGGCTTGCGGTCTGGTACGGCCCCGGCTTCCACGGCAGGCGCACGGCCAGCGGGGAACGCTACGACATGCACGCCCTTACCGCCGCCCATCCCTCCCTGCCCTTCGGCACCCGGGTGCGGGTCACCAACCTGAAAAACGGCAAGAGCGTGGTGGTGCGCATCAACGACCGGGGGCCCTTTGGGGGAAGGTACATCATCGACCTCTCCTACGCCGCCGCCAAAACCATCGGGGCCCTCTCCGCCACCCGGGTACGGGTGGAGGTTGTGGAGGAGGAGTAGCATGGTTCGCTACGGCTTCCACCTCTCCATCGCCGGAAAAAAGGGGGTGGCCGGGGCCGTGGAGGAAGCCCAGGCCCTGGGTCTTTCCGCCTTCCAGATCTTCGCCAAAAGCCCGAGAAGCTGGAAAACCCGAGCCCTCTCCCCAAGCGAGGTGGAGACGTTTCGCGCCCTGCGGGAGATGGCCGGGGAGCTTCCCGGGGTTATCCATGCCTCCTACCTGGTAAACCTGGGAGCGGAAGGGGAGCTTTGGGAAAAGAGCGTGATGAGCCTGGCGGACGACCTGGAAAAAGCCCGCCTACTGGGCCTGGAGTACGTGGTGGTCCATCCGGGCTCTGGAGACCCCAAGCGGGTCAAGGAAGGGCTCCTGAAGGCCCTGCACCTGGCCGGGGTCAGGGAGCGCCCCACCCTCCTGGTGGAGAACACCGCCGGCGGCGGGGAAAAGGTGGGGGCTCGCTTTGAGGAGCTGGCCTGGCTCATAGAGGACACGCCCTTAGGGGTCTGCCTGGACACCTGCCACGCCTATGCCGCCGGGTACGACGTGAAGGGGGATCCCAAGGGAGTTTTGAGCGAGCTTAACCGCCTCGTGGGGCTCGAGCGGGTGCCTGTGGTCCACCTGAACGACTCCGTGGGGGGCTTGGCTAGCCGCATCGACCACCACGCCCACCTCCTCCAGGGCCAGATCGGGGAAGGGCTTAAGGGCGTGCTCCTCGACCCCCGGCTGAGGGACCGGGTCTTCATCTTGGAAACCCCAAGGAGCCCGGAGGAGGACGCCTGGAACCTGAGGATCCTGCGCACTTGGCTAGAGGAAGCCTCCCCCTAGAATAAGGCGCAAGGCGGAAACCACCATCAGCAGAAGCCCGAGCTTAAAGGCCCGCTCCTCTCCCGAAAGCAGGCCGAGCCCTGCGGCCAGAAGGGCCAGGGGCAGGACCACCCAGTTGAGCCAGCCCAAAAGGGGCAGGAGGGCGGGGAGGAGGAGCAGGAGGGCCACCACGGCCAGCACCAGGCTCAGGGTGCGCATGGCCCCAGTCTAGCCGAAGAAAAAGCCAAAGAACACCCGCCGGGCCAAGCGCAACACCTCCTGGATAGGCCCCCGCAACACGGTAAGGATCAGAAGAAAGGAAAGCCAGGCGTACTGCTCCAACCGCCACAAAAGGGGTTGCCAGGAAAGGGGAAGAAGGCTCTGCAGGATCTTGGAACCATCCAAGGGGGGGATGGGCAGGAGGTTGAAGACCGCCAGGACCAGGTTAATGGAACTGGCGAAAAAGGCCGCCAGGGCCAGCAGGCCAAGCCCAGTCTGCCCCTCCCCCCTTAGGGTCATCACCACTCCCACGGGATCCAGGGCAAATAGCCCCCGAACCAGGAGGGCAAAGAGCACGGCCAAAACCAGGTTGATGACGATCCCGGCGATGGAAACCACGAAAAGCCCCAGGCGGTAGTGGCGGAAGGCCGGGGGGTAGATGGGCACGGGTTTGGCCCAGCCGAAGCCCACCAGGAGGAGAAGCACCGTTCCCAGGGGGTCCAGGTGCCGCAAGGGGTTAAGGGTAAGCCTCCCCTGGCGCTTGGCGGTGGCGTCCCCGAAGAGGTAGGCCGCGTAGGCGTGGCCCAGCTCGTGAAGGACCAGGCTGAACACCAAGATGGCAAAGGTCAAAAGAAAGGCCAGGGGATCCCGCTGCAAAAGGGCGATCATAGCCCGATGACCCGGTATAGCGTGGCTAAGAAGCCCGCAAGCCCTTGGACCACCGCCCCAGTAACCCCCGTATAGGAGAGAACCAGAAAGATCAGGATGAAACCCAGGGGTCCGTAGGCCGCAAGCTGCTCCAGAAAGCGCCGGGCCTCATACCCGCCCACGGCGTAGAGGGCCTTGGCCCCATCCAAGGGAGGCACGGGGAAAAGGTAGATGGCGGCGTGAAGGAGCATGAGCCTTTGGGCCAGCAAAAGCCCTTCGCCGAAGGGATAGGGCAGAAAGCGGGCGAGAAGGCCATAGAGGAAGGCCGCCACAAAGAACCCTAAAGGCCCCATGAGGGCCACCGTGGCCCCCTTCCTCCCGGGAAGATTCGTGAGCACGGTTCTCGGCCATCCGAAACCCAAAAGGAGCAAAAAGACCAGGCCTAAGGGTTCCAGGTGGACCTTTAGGTCCAAGGAGAGGAAACCGTAGCGGCGGGGAGCCGTATCCCCATAACGGTCCGCCAGGTAGGCCTGGAACAGGTTGTGGACCACCAGGCCAAAAACGGCAAAGGCGAAGGCCACCAGGAAGACCGGGGGGTCATTGAGGTACGGAAAAAGACCCATCGCCTATCAGTCTACGGGCTAAGGCCAGTTCCTCCTCGAAGGTCCTTACCTCCCCCCGGGCCCGCGCCTCGGCCACCTGGCGCAGGATCTCCCCCACCCTGGGACCCGGCTTCAGGCCCAGCTGCAAGAGATCCCGCCCCATGAGGACCCGCCTCTTTTCCGTAAGCCAGCCCTCCTTCTCGGGGAAGAGGGCCAGAAAAACCCCGCGCAAGGGCTCTTTCCCCAAAGCCTCCTTGTCCGCCTCTTCCCAGGAGCCTTTGAGAAGCAGGGCCAAAGCCTCCTGCAACCGCTTGGGAAGCCCCAGGGCCAAGGCCTTTTCCAGGAGGTTTTCCTGGAAGTAGAGGAGAAGGAGGAGGCGGGCTTCCACCCTCGCCCGCCCAGGCGGAAACCCCTCGTCTTCCAGAGGCCCCCACCTAAGCCGTACAAAGGGGTCCCTGGGTGGAAGCTTTAGCCCGTAGAGGGGACCCAAGGCCCCAAGCTCCTCCAAAAGGGAAAGGGCCTCGAGGAAGGTGTCCTCCTCCAGGGTCAAGAAGAGTTCGTCGCGCAGGCGGCTCTTGCTGGCACCCTTGAGCACCTCGGGAAGGAGGGCTGGGGGCAAGGCCTTTAAGGCCTCCTCGGAAAAACGGAAGGCCAACCGGGCGGCCAGGCGCGCCCCCCGGACGATGCGGCTCGGGTCCTCCACGAAGGAAAGGGGATGAAGGGGACGGAGGAGCCGGTTCCTTAGATCCTCGAGGCCCCCATAGGGATCCAAAAGCTCTAAGGTGGCCAAGGACAGAGCCATGGCGTTCACCGTGTAATCCCGCCTCTCCAGGTCCTTGGCGATGGGGGCTGGACGCACCTGGGGCAAGGCGCCGGGATAGGGGTAGACCTCCTCCCGGCTTTCCGCCAGGTCCACGGTAAGGCCAAAACTCACGCGCACCCGGGCGGTGCCAAAGGCATAGTGGAGGCCAAAGCTGCCCCCGAAGCGCTCCACCAGAAAGCGGGCCACCTCCCCCACCCTGACCCCTGGTTCCAGAACCAGGTCCAGGTCGGGGCCCGACCGGTCCAAAAGGGCATCCCGCACCGCCCCCCCCACCAGGTAGATCCCTTGCGGAAACGCCTTCCTAAGGGCCAGGACCACCCGCCTGGCCCCTTCGGGTAAGGCTTCCAGGATCCGCTCCCCCAGAGGCTTCTCCAAAGCGGGCTTCTTGCGGTAGAGGTCGGTACGGGTGAAGATCCCAAGAAGCTTAACGCCCTCCCCCAACCTCTCCCCCACCAGAACCCTTCCCCCTCCCGCCTTCAAGTGGGGCTCCACCTCGGAAAGGGGGGTCTCCGGGGGAAGGACAAGGGCCCGGGCCAAAAAGCCGTCCACGGGATACTCCGCCAGGCCAAGTCTTTCCGCCTTCCTAAGATCCCTTCTCCGGGCCAGGCCCAAGACCCGCACCCTTCCTCCCTCCAGGGGCTCCACCACCGGCATGGCCCCGTACCCCCGCTCCTCCAGGATCCGCAGGGCTTCCCGCACGGTGGTGGGGCGCAGGGTTTCCACAGGCGCGGACATGACCTCGGCTAGGGTGGACTCGGGCTCCAGGTACTGGGGAAGGCTTTCCAGAAGGCGCCGCACCGCATTGCGTACCCCCCGCACCCGGGCAAAGGCCGCCCGGGGGTGCCCCCCACCTCCCACCTGGGAAAGCCAGCGGCCCACATCCAACCGCTCCCGGCTCCGGGCGATGAGGAGGACCTCCCGGGCAAGCCGAAGCACCAGCAACACCCCATGGGCCTCGTGCAGGTCCAAAAGAGCATGGGCGAGGGGGGCCAAGGCCGGCACATAGCCCTCCTCCTGAGCCCGGGCGAGGAGGAGCCGGAACCCCTGCCGTTCCACCACCTTGGCGGTGCGGATAAGGCTCTTCAGGACCTCCCGGGCCTCCTCCCCCAGCTGGGGCCGTACCCACTCCCGCACCCGGGGGATCTCCGCTCCTTGCTGGGCTAAAAAGTAAGCGGCCTCGAGGTCCTGGGGCGTGGTGGAGGGAAAGCTGAACCCCCCGGTATCCTCCCAGATCCCCGCATAGGCCAAGGTGGCCTCCAAGGGTGTGAGGGTCAGGCCCCGCTCCCGGATCAGGGGAATCAGGAGGCTCACCGTGGCCCCTACCTGGGCCACCCTCCCCCCCACCGCAGGCACATCCCCCGGTGCCCGGGGGTGGTGGTCGAAGACCAAAAAGGGCACCCGGCCCACCAGGGCCTTAAAGGGACCGATGCGCTCAGGCCGGGCGTTGTCCACCAGCACCACTTCGGTAACCCTTTCCACGGGGATCTCCGCAGCCGGGACCAGATCCAGACGATCCTCCAAAAGGGGGGCGATCTCCTTCAAGGGCCCCTCGAGGCCCCCAATCAAGGCCAGAACGCTTCCCGGAAAGAGCCTTCCCGCCAGGACCATGGAACCCAGGGCGTCAAAGTCTAGGTTCTCGTGAGCCACCACCACCCGCACACCTTCAGCTTACTTGACGATAAAAACGGGCCTTGTTAAACTCAGGCTTGGCACTTGGAGAGGTGCCCGAGTGGCTGAAGGGACACGACTGGAAATCGTGTAGGCGGGCTTAAACCTGCCTCGCGGGTTCGAATCCCGCCCTCTCCGCCAAAGATCCCCTGCCCTTCAGGGCAGGGGATTGTCTACTTGAACCACCCTCCCCTCCCTCCTGGCCTCCTCCGCTAAGAAGGTGAGCCGGTGGGCCTGCACCGCCTCAGAAAAAGGCTCCACAAGGCTTTCGTCCTCCCGGGTTAGGGCCTCCAGGAAGGCCCGCACCAAACCCAGGTCCCCACCCCCGTGCCCGCTTCGGACGGAGCCCTCCCGTTCCGTCTCCAGGTCAAAGACCCTCTCCCCCTCCCCGAACCGGTAGAGCCTCAGGTACCTCCCGTCCCCAAAGAGCTCCCCCCGGGTGCCGAAGATCCGGGTTTCCCGAAACCGCATCCGGCTTAGGCCCTCCACGTGCAAGCTGGCCGTGCGTCCGTCCCGGTATTCCAGCATCACCGCCTGGTGGTCCGCCACGTGGTTTTTCCCCAGGTACACGCACTCCCCGTAGGGGCCTTCCGCCAGGGCCTTTACCAGGTTCTCCCAGGCCACCGGGTAGGCCACCACGTCCAGGGGCCAGCCCCTCTCCCCCTTCTCGTAGGCTTCCAGGTAGATGCGCCTGGCGGAGAAGGGGCAGTTCCTCTCCACCTCCTCCGGGCATTCCAGGCATCGGGAGGCCGCCTTATTAGGTCGGTTCTCCGGGCGGAAGTGGAAAAGCCCCCCGAAGGAAGCCACCCGGTTCACCTCCCCCGGCATCACGAAAAGCAGCCAGTCCAGGTCGTGCACGCTCTTGGCCAGGAGAAAGGGGCTGGACTCCTCTTCCTTCCGCCAGTTTCCCCGCACGAAGCTGTGGGCGTAGTGCCAGTGGCCCACGGGTTCCAGGTGTTGGACCGACACCACCTCCCCCACGGCCCCTTCCCTTAAGAGAGCCTTCAGGGCCCGGGCGTAAGGGGTGTAGCGAAGCACGTGGGCCACGGCCACCAGGCGTCCGGTGCGTTCCTTGGCCTGGGCCACCCGTTCCACCTCGGCCCAGGTGGGGGCGATGGGTTTCTCCAGGAGGAGGTGGTAGCCCTTTTCCACCAGGGCCACCGCCGCCTCGGCGTGGAGCCGGTCGGGCAGGGCGATGACCGCCGCCTCCCCCAGAAGGGGGGCCTCCAGAACCTCCCGCCAGTCGGCAAAGGTCCGCTCCACGGAGAAGGCTTCCCGGAAGGCCTGGAGGCGCTCGGGGCGGGGGTCCGCCACCGCCGCGATGCGGGCACCTAGGGCGTGGGCGTAACGGGCGTAGGCGAAGCCCCGGTTCCCGGCTCCAAGAACCACCAAACGGGGCCTCATGGTTCTATCCTGCCATTCCCTCCCTTGCCCCAGGCCTCCGCTTTGGAAGGGGTCACCGTAAAACCGACCCCCCAGCCACGCCACCGGGGGGTAAGGCTTTGCCTCCTAAGTGCCCGCGCTTAGGAGGCTAGAGGTGGGGCTTGGGAAAGGCCCTTTTGGAGCCCCCGCCGCGGCGGAAGCCGCGGTGGGGTATTTAGAGCTGGTGGAGCGGCGGGGATTTGAACCCCGGACCTCCCGCTTGCAAGAAGGTCAAATAGCGTTCTTTCCAATGCTATTGTTTCCTGTAGTTTCCGTCCTCATGGGCGTTCTTGGGCACCCCCGTCCACCGGGGTCTCCCCCGATTGCAGTCAAATTGCAGTAGACTGATTGGAGTTTTTGCGCTTTTCTGCCCTTTGGATTCGTTTCTGACACCTGTACGCGCCACACGTTTTTGCATCCCGTCGTGAAGGGACAAATGGCACCCCACACCCCGGGCAAATCCGCATGCCCGCGGTCGTAAAGGCCCGGGCCAGCTCTAGCATCGCCCAAACCCTCACCCCCACCCGGGCCCGGTAAGGGGGAAACCCCTCGAGGGCCACATGAGGAAAGAGTTGGGGCAAAACCCCCATCCAAAGCCGCTTCCCGGCCTCTTTAATCGTGGGGGGGAGTGAGCCCCCACCAGACCACAGCTCAGCCTCAACGCGGCGAACGGCCCTCTGGTAGGCCTCTTTGACCTTAGGCGCGGCGCCCTTGGGGTACTCTCCCAGATGGCTCAAAACCTCCCCCAGCGTTCCGAGATCGGCGTGGGCGGGGAGGTCTAGCCAAACCAAAACCTCAAGGGCGAAGCACCACCAGCCCTCGAGGGTGTCCCCTGGCCCGTAGGGGTCCAGGAGCCCCACCGTGGAGGCCGCCTCCACCACGGCCTCCCCCCACGCCTTCGATGAGGGGGCGAGCTTTAGTGCTTTCTCACCCAATTTCCGCAATGTAGGAAGGGCGCGTTGCAGCGGGGGGCGGTAATGCAGATGGGGGGCCGCCCGTACGAGGCGGGGGAACTGCAACCCTAGGGACCCGGACGACCCCAACCAACCCTCATCCCTCAAGCGGACCCCTAAAAACCTGACCTGAGCAAGGCGAAGACGCGCCTCAGATAATCCCTCCGGGGCAGCGAGATCAACCCCGCCCTGTGTCAGAAAGGGGGAGGGGTTTTCCCACGGGCTGAGCCCCCCTGTCCAGTCCCACGGGGGAACCTCCTCAGGGCTCCACGCTATCCGAAGAGGGGGGCGGGCCGGGTCATAGCGAAGGACGAGGGGGACCTCGAGGGTATGTCCATCCTCTTGTCCAGGATAAGAGCCTTTCATCCTGGACAATCGTAGCACACCATAAGACCTGGGAGGCGATGATGAGGCCCGAAGACCTTTGGAGGCTTGCAAAAGAACAGGGTTTGCCTGTGAAAGCGGCTTACACCGCGAGCCAGGCGGCGAGGCTTCTTGGCGTGGGAAAAATGGCGGTATACGAGGCCGTGCGTAGCGGGCGCGTCAAAGCGCTGCGGGTGGGGCGGGTGCGTTACATCCCTGTCGCCGAGCTGGTGAAGCTCCTCGAGGGGGGCGCATAGGTTTGGCCCCCCGGGGGGCGGGGGGCCTCTCCATGCGCGTGTGGAAGCACCGCAACTCGATTTTAGCACACGAACCCCCCCCTCCCCCAACACAGCCTGACGGCACCCGGAACTAGGGTTTGGCGCGGAGGTTAGGCATGGCCGGACTGATGACGGTGCGGGAGGCGGCGCGGGTCCTGAAACGCGCGGGGATTGGCCTCGAGGCCACCTACGCCCTGGCCCGCCGGCACGGGGTGCGGATTGGGAAGCGTTTTTACCTTCCCCGCGCCCTGGTGGAGGGGCTGGTGGCGGGGGACCTCGAGGCCATCCGCACGGTGCGGGAGGGGGGGAACGATGCGTAGGGCCCTCGATGCGATTTTGCTGGCCGCCATCCGCCTCCTCCTCAGAGTGCTCACGCCCGGGGGCCGCGTTGACGCGCTGTACGCGGTCAACCGCGCGGTGGATTGGGATTTGTACCGCGAGGAGCAGGGGGCGAAAAAAACCGCCCCCGCCCTCGAGGGACGGGGGGTGTGATGGACCCGGTGCCCGCCGGTACACACACCCTAGGCCCCGAGGGGGTCCTCGAGCACATCCTCTGGGCCACCCGGGCCCGCCCCTCGGGCCGGGACCAATGGACCGGGCATTGCCCGGCCCACGAGGACCGGGATCCCAGCCTCTCCATCCGTCTAACCCCTGAAGGGAAAGTGCTTCTCCATTGCTTTGCGGGTTGCCCCGTGGAGGCGGTCCTCGAGGCCCTAGGCCTTGCGTGGCGCGACCTGTTTCCCGACTCCCACGAGCCCGGGAGGGTTTTCCGGCGCGTCCGTCCCGCGCCCCCTCCCCGCCCCGAGCCCCGACCGGACGAGGGGCGGCGGAGGCTCCTCGAGGACCTCTGGGCCCGGGCCGTGCCCCTCGACCGCCCCGGCGCGGAACTGGGGCGGCGCTACCTCGAGGCCCGGGGCCTTGCCCTCGAAGCCGTCCTCCCCGGCCTCCAGGACCTTCGCCTCCACCCCGGCCTGGAGTACCGCGAGGGGGGGAAGGTCCTGGGGCTCTTCCCCGCCCTCCTCGCCCGGGTGGAGCACCCCAGGCACGGCCTGGTGGCCCTCCACCGCACCTATTTGGCCCCGGACGGCAGGGGGAAGGCTCCGGTGGGGAGCCCCAAAAAACTCACCAAGGCGGTCCTCGAGGGCGGTTTGAGGGGGGCGGCCATCCGCCTCTACGCCTCTGAGGGCGGGGTCCTGGCCGTGGCCGAGGGAGTGGAGACCGCCCTCGCGGTGCGCGAGGCCACGGGCCTCCCCGCCTGGGCCGCCGTGAGCGCGGGGGGCCTCGAGGCGTGGGAGCCCCCGCCTGGGGTGGGGGAGGTGCTGATCGCGGCAGACGGGGACGAGAGGGGGGTGGAAGCGGGAAAAAAACTGGCGCGGAGGCTATTGGCGTTAGGGGTTGCGGTACGGCTGGCCGTGCCCCCCGAGGGCGCGGACTGGTTGGACGTGTTGCTGGCGAAAAAGCGCGCGGGGCGGGTAGGGACCGCCCCGGGAGAGGAGGAAACCGATGCTCAAAAAACACTCTAAGGCGCTGAACGGTGTTTCGCAACCGGCTAATGGTTTTGACCCCGAGAAGGCCCTCGAGGCGCTTCGCAACGCGCCCTACGTTCGGCCCGAGGACGTGGCGGACGAGGAGGAGCCCTCCTCCCCCCACCCCCTCGAGGGCCTGGCCTCCAGGGAGGCCCTGGATGGGCACCCCCGCTACCGGGTGCGGGGTGGCCGCCTCGAGGCGGCCCGGG